>JAFMNI010000099.1 GCA_017859295.1 Candidatus Puniceispirillum sp.
AGTGCTTGCGGCAATTCATCCTGTCGATCAATGATGGCCGAGCCGCCACAAACCAGAATGATCTCAGCACCAGCGGCAACGGCTTGGCGCATTTCGGCAGCAACCACCGATCGATCATGCGCGCAAATACGACTATCAACAAGCTGGCTTCCAAGCTGGGCAAGGCGCGCCTCGGTTACTTTTTGCGTGGCGCTGAACAACCGGTCTTTTTGTCCTGCAAGACGCGTTTGAATAAGCCCAAAATTACACTGGCGAAGCGCGTGAAATGAAAATGCCGCCCGATCAACAAACAGATTTTCAACGGCAATGACTGATGATTCGGCAACAAAAAATGGAATGATCTTTAATGTTGCCGCCATCTGACCCGCATCAAGAAGCTGGTTATGCTGAACCAGCGCAAAAGTAATCGCCTCGTCAATTTCGTTGAGCTGGCGGATCAAGGCGCGATCATAGCGGATGATGCCGCGTTGCAAAGTGCGGATATTGACGCGGCCTGTTGCGGCGCGGGTAAATGTAACCGTTGTTGGCGACAAGGCACGCGCCAAACGTTCGGCCGCCACATCTTCATGGATATCGCCATCTTCAGGCTTGGCGCAAATCAGTGATGTAACGCCATCTTTTTGCAATTGCGCCACCATCGCTGCTGTCAGGATTGTGCCTTTTTTCAAATTGCCGCTGCCACTTGTTTGGCGATGCGCCAGAACAAGCCCAAGACAATCTGCAGTTGCAAAATCTGCCAGCTTCATATCGCTGTCTTTCCACGAAAGGCCGCCACCAATTCGGCCAGAACCGAAATGGCAATCTCGGCCGGTGTTTTCGCGCCAATATCTAATCCGGCTGGCCCTTTGATCTTGGCCGTGGCATCAGCGTCAAACCCAGCCGCAGCAAGCCGTTCGAGACGCGCCGCATGGGTTCGCCTGCTGCCAAGACACGCAATGTGAAATAACGGTTTACCAAGAACAAGATGAAGTGCCGCATCGTCAATTTTCGGATCATGCGTCAAGGCCACAAGCGCGGTTTCCTGATCAAGCGCCATTTCATCAAGAACACGATCAGGCCAATCGAAAACAAGCTTTATGCCTGAAAACCGTTCCGCCGTGGCAAAAGTGCGTCGTGGATCAATGACGGTGACGTCAAACCCGCTTTGCGTTGCCATTGATGCCAGATGCTGGCTGATATGAACCGCACCAATGATGATGATTTGCGGCCGCGGTGCCTGCATAAACCAGAATTCATCATCGACCAGTTCACTGGTTACGGGTAATGACGCCGCTTGTCGCGCTGGCCCGCCATTAACCGGAAGACACAATCCAACCGGCAATCTTTGCGCCAAGGATTTGGCAGCATCGGTAAGAAGCGCCGGCGCAAAACCGGTTTCAGATACTGCCATCACAAGCACCGAAATCTTGCCACCACATGACAAACCGACTTCCCAAGCGGTTGCATCAGCAACGCCAAAATCAAGCCGCTGGCTGCCGCCGGTTTTGATAATTTCGAGGGCGGCATCAATAACCGCACCTTCGACACAGCCACCCGATACCGAACCGGCGATTTGCGAATCTTCGCGAACCAGCATCAAAGAGCCAACCTGTCGCGGTGATGATCCCCATGTGTGAATCACAAAGGCCAGCGCCAGACGGTGCCCCGCGCTGTGCCAGTCTGCAGCCTTTGTTAACAACGCATCATCGGCAAGCATCATATTGCTATCCAGATGATTAATTGGCTGATCGCTCATCATGCAGTGTGTCCCTTTTCCTGTGCATAGGCCGATTCTTGTGCATAGGCCGGCACCAAATCTGCGGCAAGGCTGGCGCGCCGCGCGGCGGCCTGCCATTCCGCCAATTTCGCATCGCGCTGCGTTTGCATCTTGGCAAGGCTGGCCGTCAAATCCGTCATGGCCTGCAACGAATGGATTGGCAGGAAATGATCAACATGCTGGATCATTGTTCGCACCGAATGGCTTTTTGGCGCAAAGCCATCAAACCGTAAAAGCGGGTTTAACCATAATAATGTCGCTGTTGATTTATGCAGCCGTTCCATATGTATGCCAAGCGCATCATCCGGGTTGCGGTCAAGACCGTCAGTGATCAATAGGGTTATCGCACCCTGCCCCATAACGCGGCGTGACCATCTGTGATTAAATGTTTCAAGACTGGCACTGATACGGGTGCCACCCGACCAGTCATCGACAAGATGCGAAACCGATTGCACAGCCTCATCAACATCACGGTGCCGCATCTGGCGACTGATATTGGTTAGGCGCGTGCCAAACAAAAAGCTTGAAACCTGCGGGTGATTGCGGGTCAATGCATGAATGAAATGAAGCATGATCCGGCTATAATGTTCCATTGACCCGGAAATATCACACAGAATGACCAGCGGGCGCGGCTTGGTTATGACCGAACGAAATTTTGGAATGACCATCCCGCCCTGACGCTCGGCATGTTGCAAGGCGGCGCGCATCGCAATCAACTGGCCGCGTGATGACAGTTTTGACCGCCGTGCTGATCGGCGTGGCAATTTTGGCTGAAGATTGGCAATCGCCTGTTCGGCATGACGTATTTCCGCCGCTGACATCATTTCAAAATCTTTATGTTGCAGCCGGTCGGTATCGGCTGCGGTGCCTTCAGTGTCAAAATCAATTTCCACATCTTCGGCCGTGTTTGGCGGGTCATCGGGCGGATCAGCCAATGCGTCAGACAGGCGGCGCAGCATCGGTTCAACATCTTCTTGCTGATGACCCGCCGCTTTGATCCTTGGCAGAATCAAATCGCGAATTCGTTCATGAAATTTCGGGTTTTGCCAGAACAGGTAAAAGGCCTGATCAAATAGCGGCTTATCTTCACGCCGTTTGATCAAACAGCTTACCAACGCATGATACAGAAAATCCTTGTCGGCCACCCCGACCGTTTTTGCCGCATCAATCGCCTCAAGCATGCTCGCCGATCCAAGCTTTAGGCCGATGGCGCGAAGCAAGCGCACAAACAACATGATATTCTGGTCAAGTTTCGGCGTTGGATGTGAAATGCGGGTTGGAACGGTTTCGATCATGCGCGCGACAGCTCGCCCTGAACCAATGCCGCTTGGACTTCCGATAGGATACGCGCCGCTTCGCTTCCTTGAATACGACTAATGTCATCTTGATATTTCAGCAAAACACCCATCGTGGAATCGACAGTTTGCGGATCAAGCGCGACACAGTTCAATTCAACCAAGGCCTGTGCCCAATCAATGGTTTCGGCAACCCCCGGTGATTTGAATAATTGCTGGCCGCGGAGGGTCTGCACGAAATCAACCACCTGCGCCTGCAAAACAGCGCCTGCCTCGGGCGCTTTGAGCGCAAGAATTTCGCGTTCAACCTCACGGCTTGGATAATCAACCCAGTGATAAAAACAACGCCGTTTCAACGCATCATGGATTTCGCGCGTCCGGTTTGAGGTGATGATCACAATCGGCGGCGTGGCAGCGGCGATTGTGCCAAGTTCGGGAATGCTGATCTGCCAGTCCGACAAGAGTTCGAGCAAATAGGCTTCAAACGCCTCATCGGCCCGGTCAATCTCATCAATCAACAGGATCGGTGCGCCGCGCGGATTGGCGCGCAAGGCACGAAGCAACGGGCGTTCGATCAGGAAATCCTCACGAAACAGGTTATCGGCATCCGGTTTCTCATTTGTGGCAGATTGTCGCTGCGCCTGAATGTCAACAAGCTGGCGCGCATAATTCCATTCATAGGCAGCCTGATTAATATCTAGCCCCTCATAACATTGAAGCCGAATCAAATCACGATCAAGAACACGCGCAAGCATTTTGGCAATCTCGGTTTTACCAACGCCAGCCTCGCCTTCAAGAAAAAGTGCCCGTTGTTTTGCCAAGGCTAAAAACAGGCTGACTGCCAATCCGTCACTAGCAATATAGCCCGCAGAACCAAGCTCTTGTTGAACAGCCTCTACGGTATCAAATGCCGACATCGGTTTCACAAACCCCTTTTTCAACAAATCCTGAATTTCAATTGCATGTTTACAAATTCAGCGAATCCAGACAAGCTTTTCCTAATTGTAAAAGCTTTCAACAAATAATTGTTTTTTGAGTTATCAGCCGAAGGAGAGACAAATGCGAACCATTACAATGAAAGTAAATGGGGTCAGCACAAGCCATGATGTCCCAGACAATACATTGCTTGTTTCATTCCTGCGCGAAACCATGGGGCTGACCGGAACGCATATTGGCTGTGATACCAGCCAATGCGGTGCCTGTGTCGTGCATGTAAATGGCAAATCAACGAAATCATGTACCATTCTGGCGGCCCAGCTTGAGGGCGCTGAAGTGACGACAATCGAAGGGATTGCCAATGGTGATGAGTTGCATCCAATGCAGCAGGCGTTCCACGAGAATCATGGTCTGCAATGCGGTTTTTGCACCCCGGGAATGGTGATGAGCGCAATCGAGCTTGTCGAAAAAAATAAAAACCTGTCCGAACGCGAAATACGTGAAGGACTTGAAGGTAATATCTGCCGCTGTACCGGTTATCACAATATTGTGAAATCAGTGCAGGACGCTGCTGGAAAAATGGGAGGATAAAATGCCAGAAGGAACTGTAAAACAGGGAATTGGCGCATCTGTTCGCCGTAAAGAAGACAAAAGATTTCTAATCGGAAAAGGAAATTACACCGACGATATCAATCGGGCAGGCCAGCTTCACGTTTATTTCCTGCGCTCTCCTGTCGCATTTGCGGATATTGTTTCCATTGACAAGCAGAAAGCTGAAAAAGCATCTGGTGTCGCGGCAATTCTGACAGGCGAAGATGTAGCTGCCGATGGTCTTGGTGGTCCTATTTGTGGATGGGTACCGACAAACAAAGATGGCTCGGCGCCGTCTGAGCCACCGCATCCAATCCTTGCAAATGGACGCGTGCGATATGTTGGCGATCATGTTGCAGCGGTGTTTGCCGAAACCCTTGAACAGGCAATGTCTGCAGCTGAACTTATCGACGTGACCTACTCGGAAATGCCGGCGATCACCGATCTGAAATCAGCAATGGATAGCCCGCAAATCCACGATGGTATGGAAAATAACACCTATTTTGATTGGGAACTTGGCGACGAAGCGGCCACCAATGACGCCTTTGACAAGGCCGCAACGATTGTCAATGTCGACATTCGCAATAACCGGGTGATTCCAAATGCGATGGAGCCACGCGCTGCGGTTGCCGATTATGACACTGGCGATGGGCGTTACACGCTTTTTACCACATCGCAAAACCCCCAGCTGACCCGCCTTGTGATTGGCGCGTTCATGTTGAATATCCCTGAGTCAAAGTTTCGTGTTGTGGCACCAGATGTTGGCGGCGGATTCGGATCAAAGATTTATGTATATCCTGAAGAAGCTGTTTGTGTATGGGCCTCAAAAAAGCTTGGGCGCGCCGTTAAATGGACCGCCGACAGAACCCAAGCCTTTCTTGGCGACGCGCATGGGCGGGATCACATAAGCGCGGTCAAGCTTGCGCTCGATAAAAACAACCGCATTACCGGCCTAAGAGTCGATACGCTGGCAAATCTTGGTGCCTATCTATCTGCCTTTGCCATGGTAACGCCAACCTATCTTCACGGAACGCTGCTTTCGGGTGTTTATGATATCCCGGCGATCTACACAAATGTGAAAGGCATCTGCACCAATACAGTGAATGTTGACGCCTACCGCGGCGCGGGAAGACCCGAAGCAACCTATCTTCTGGAACGGACAATGGATGTTGCCGCAAAACAGGTCGGCATGGATCCAGCAGAATTCCGGCGTTTGAACTTTATTCCAAAAGATGCATTTCCTTATCAAACAGCCGTCGCGCTTCAATATGATGTTGGTGACTATGAGCCATTATTAGATCGGGCGATGGCGATGATCGATTATAAAAATTTCGAGAAACGGCGGGCAGCATCTGCAAAAAATGGGAAATGCCGCGGCATTGGCATTAGCACCTATATCGAGGCTTGTGGCATTGCGCCATCTGCCGTGGTTGGTGCGCTTGGTGGCCGGGTTGGCCTATATGAAAGCGCGGTTGTCCGCGTGGATCCAACCGGCACCATTTCAGTGCTGACAGGCACCCATAGCCATGGTCAGGGCCACGATACAACCTTTGCGCAACTTGTTTGCGACAAGCTTGGCGTCGATATCGAGGCCGTCGAAATTGTCCATGGTGATTCTGACCGAACAGCTTTTGGCATGGGCACATATGGCTCACGTTCACTTGCCGTTGGCGGAACAGCGATATCAAAAGCCTTGGACAAGGTAATTGCCAAGGGCAAGATCATCGCTGCGCATATGCTTGAAGCCGCTGATGCCGATATCGAGTTCAAAGACGGTAAATTTACTGTCACTGGCACCGATCGGGAAAAATCATTTGGGGAGATCGCGTTATCGGCCTATGTACCGCATAATTTCCCACATGACCGTTTGGAACCGGGCTTGGAAGAAACATCTTTTTATGACCCGTTAAATTTCACCTACCCATCGGGAACGCATATTGCCGAGGTGGAAATTGATCCGGCAACTGGCGTGGTGGAATTAGTCGATTGGGTCTGTTGTGATGACTTTGGAAACCTGATCAACCCGATGGTTGTTGAAGGCCAAGTTCATGGCGGCATCGCCCAAGGTGTTGGCCAGGCATTATATGAAGAAGCAGCTTACAATGATAACGGGCAATTATTATC
>JAFMNI010000100.1 GCA_017859295.1 Candidatus Puniceispirillum sp.
GCCGTCCGTTGGTTGGACATGGCCCTAGCTCGCCTGTTTCAACTTTGTTTGCACCAGGATAAAAGCCGCAATTCCGGCAACATCTTCAAGGTCAAAAAACGGTAATGGACATTCCGGAATTTGCTCATCGCTGGCCAAGGCAATCACCAGATCATCATTTGGATATAGCTGTGATTTGCCAATTGATGGCCGGTGAACTTCTATTTTTTCAATAGGATAGCTTTTAAAGCCTTCAACAAGAACCAGATCAGCCGGTGCCAATTGGTCAAGCAAAACGGATAGATCAGGCTCGCCTCTTTCGCCATGTTCAATAAAATGCGCCGACCGATAGGCCGATGACACTAGAACCTGCCGCGATCCTGCTTCGCGATGGCGATAGCTATCTTTTCCCGGATGATCAGCATCAAAATGATGATGCGCATGTTTAATCGTGGCGACGTCAACCCCGCTAGCGCTGATATACGAAATGATTTTTTCAACAAGCGTGGTTTTGCCTGAACCAGACCAGCCCGCAAACCCGAATATGGCGCCATGCCGACCGGGACGGATAAGACGCGCCTCAGTCATTGCCTAGCCTCCGGTTACATTCATATGCCGTGCAACTGCCGCATTTGGCGCGCGCCGACTAATGACAAAATCATGCCCTTTTGGTTTACGACCAATGGCTTCGATAATGGCATCGCGCAACCCGTTTTCGCCATCACTACGAAGCGCTTTGGCAAGATCAGCATTATCATCCTGACCAAGACACATATAAAGCTGGCCAGTACAAGTCACCCGAACACGGTTGCATGATTCACAAAAATTATGTGTCAGCGGTGTGATAAAGCCAAGACGGCGGCCGGTTTCTTCAACAGTCACATAGCGCGCTGGCCCGGGGGTTTGAAAATTATTATCGGTCAGGGTGAAACGTTTTGACAATTCGGCACGCACTTGTGACAGCGGCAGATATTGATCAACACGGTTTTCATTGCCGATATCACCCATTGGCATAACCTCAATGATGGTCATGTCAAACCCTTGATCACCAGCCCATGCCACCATATTGCCAAGATCAAATTCATTGACGCCTTTTAGAGCAACCGCGTTTAGTTTGATCGCAAGTCCGGCACGTTTTGCCGCTTCCAGACCTTCAAGGACATTATCAAGGTCGCCCCAACGGGTAATTTCACGAAACCGATCCGGATCAAGCGTATCAATTGAAATATTCAGCCGCTTAACGCCAGCATCAACAAGTTCATCCGCCATTTTATGCAATTGACTGCCATTTGTGGTGATGGTCAGCTCGTCAAGGTTGCCTGCCTTGACCTCGCTACCAAGATTGCGGATCAGATGCATGATATTGCGGCGCACCAAAGGTTCACCGCCGGTTAACCGAATTTTGCGTGTACCAAGAGCCATAAAATTGCGGCAAACCTGTTCCAACTCTTCCAACGACAATAATTCGGCTTTTGGCAAAAAGGTCATATGTTCAGCCATGCAATAGACACAGCGAAAATCGCAACGATCGGTAACTGACACACGGATATAATCAACCGTCCGGCCAAATGGGTCGATAAGGGTTTTCGGGGGCACTACATTTTCCATAATTCAACTATAACCTTTGTTCCCAAAGCCGATCATCAATCGGCTGTTAATTGCCGCATCAGTCAGAAGCAAGTTACTATAGAGAGACTTGACCAATGACGCTAGTCAGACCCGACAAGAATTTTGCGGCTAGAACTGAACCCCTGCCTTTAATTGCAATGCCAAACTTTGCTGGATGAGCGGCACTGAAATGGCAAAATTCACACCAGCATCAATATCGGCTTCTTTGGTAAAAATTCCATCAATCAAACCGACTAACCGGCCTTGTGGATCAACCAGGGCACCACCGGACATTCCCGGATTTACTGCGGCATCGGTCTGGATAAAATCTTCGATTTCATTAAACCCTATATTGGAACGCCGCACCGCAGATACAATACCGCAGGTCATTCCTGTGCCAAGACCAAAGCTGTTGCCAAGCGCGCAAACATGGCTCCCAATCAAGGGCTCATCTTGCCGAATTGCAATGCCGCTGCCGATCAGTTCGGTTCGTAGAATGGCAATGTCACGTTTTGCGTCAATCGCATGAATCATCGCCGTGGCAATATTTCCAGAAAAATCAATAATTTCAATCGACTTTGCAGCATTCACAACATGGGCAGCGGTGATGATAAAGATCGATTCTTTCGCGCCATCAATGCTGAAATAAATACCACTTCCAGCTGGTGCTGTTCCTTTTGGTGCGCCAAACCCCGGACGGTCATATCCTGGCCAAACCGGATTCACCACCACAACAGATTTTTGGGCTTGCGCCCAGGTTTGCACACCATGCTCTGCCTTGGCAGCATTGCCAAACAGGCCTAGGATAACAGCGGTCAGGGCAAAGATAACCTGCCGTTGAAATTTTGCATCTATCAGGTGATTCACCATCGAGGTTCCCATCAAACGATCAAAGCCAAAAAATCATTTATCGCCGCGTTTCAAGATCGGCAATTTTCGTATGATCCATCTTGTTGTCGGTTCTATTGCCGCCAGCCTGTTAATGATTGCCCCTGTTCAAAATGTCTCAGCAAACCAAACATCCAATCAGCATAGCTTTGCACAATTTTGCCGCGATTTGCAGGCAAAAGATGATTACACCGCGAATCCGAGAGAAATTGACGAATTTGCCACCAAATTTGCCACCAAAAACCAATGGCGCTTTGATCGTCATCAGCTTGGTCAGCGTGGCCCTGCCACCCGCCTGCAATTCACCTTTCAAACCGATCAGAAAATGACGGCAAAGCTGTGGACTGTTTTCATATCGGGCAGGTTGCGCGCAATGCGCGGCGAGATTTTGCAAGACGAAACACCCCTTTCACTATCCGTTTTTACCCGCGATTGTATGATGATCGAAACACGGCAAATCAGCTATCTTGATGATGGTCGCATGCAATATGTGACGGTCAAAAGACATGACCAACCGGCTGATAAGATATGGATTAACCCACCGTCAATACGGCCAAAAGCCCTCGCTAAATCAAAACCGAACCAGCAACTTCGGATTGGGCATATTGATTCAGGAATCGATTATCGACGGCCAGCATTGCAGCAATATCTGATCTATGATCAGGCCGGCGCTCTTCTCGCTCGTGATATGTGGGATGGCGATAATCTGCCTTTTGATGCCAGCCTTGGAAAAAGTCCCTTTTACCCCCAAAGCCACGGAAGTTATGTTGTTGATATTCTGCATCAATCTGGGGTTGGGTTTCAGATTTTGCCACTGCGCTATCCACGCCCTGATATGGCATTGATGGGTGATGCGGTGGATTGGTTGGCGGCACAAAATGCCAGCATTGTAATGATGCCGCTCGGCAGTCAGTCACCCGATGATTGGACTTATTTTTTCGCAGCAGCCAAACGTCACCCCGAAATTCTGTTTATCATTTCAGCGGGAAATAATGGTGTTAATCTTGGTGAATTGCCCATTTATCCGGCTGTAAATGCGCTGGAAAATGCCATCACCGTCACCTCGACCATGCCCGATGGCAGGCTTGCTAATGGATCAAATTTCGGCACAGCGGTCGATATTGGCCTGCCAGCTGAAAATCTGCTGGCAACAGGTGCCGGTGAACATCAGCGCGTGATGTCCGGAAGCAGCTTTGCTGTGCCGAAACTAACCGCATATGTGATTTGTGTCGCCAATGCAGCGGCACCAAACCGCCTGACGGGGAAAGCACTCGCCCAAGCTGTCAAAACCAGCCTTTCTCCTACTGATTTGGCAGCAGGCTATGGGCTGTTTCTATCGGATAGCAAGCTTGATGCGACCTGCAATCCCTATCGGCAGGATGCAAAGGCCAAGATCAAAGACTAAGAGTCGTTGCCTGTCAGCCTTACATTATCGCTTGAATAGACTGATGCTGTATCCATGCCAGTGCTGGTCAGCACATTATAGGCAACAAAGGCGATAATGATTGCAACAGCGCTGCTGATTAAAAACATTTTCATGTTAACTTCTCCATTACATGGCCATTGTCACTGCGACATAACGCCAAGGTGATTATCTATTTTTGTGTTGCAGATTGCAAGAAAGTCACAAGATCTTCACGATCTTTGGCGTTTTTCATCCGCTGGATTGGCATTTTTGTTCCGGGCGTAACCTTGTCAGGCCCTTCTTCAAATAGCTGGCTAATCGTTGCTGCACTCCAAACAATATCAGATGTCTGTAATGCTTTTGAATAGGGATAGCCTTCAAGCCCACCAGCCTGCCGACCAAACACACCAAACAGGCTTGGTCCGGCGCGGCGTTTACCATCAGCCTTTAAAGTATGGCAAACGCTGCATTTACGCGCAAATTGACGCTCACCATTGCTAACTTCCTGTTTTGGGTGAAACCGGCGCGCCGGGCCGGGCTTTTCCAAAAATTCGGGTGGAAATTCAAAAATCGGCCAGCGTGTAATAAAATCATCAAGGCCCGCAACCATCAACGACTGCGCATCTGGCATAACAAGCAGGCTCCAAATCGGGCCATTGGCCGCATGGAAATCACGAATGACCGACCAGTCTTTGGTATCGGCAAGAAGCACCCTCCCCTTGGCGTTGCCAAACCCCAAAAACCCCTCACCAGCATGGTAGAAAATTGATAGAACCGGCACACGTTCATCGCCAACGCGAAGCAATTCACGCTGATCTGACATGCGCGAAACGCTCATCACACCATCGGATGATCCAAATGCAACAATGTCACGCGCCTCATCGACGACAAAAACGGAAACGCTCCAGCCGTTTTTCACGACACTGCGAAGGTATTCATCATTTGCCAAGCGCCAATAGCGGATTTGGCCATCATATCCGGCACTGTAAAGAAACTGGCTATCATCGGAAAATTGAACCGCATTTACCGGCCCTTCATGCCCTGTGATGAAACGGACGCCCAATTCGGCCTTTTCCGGCCCCGCACCCATTGGCCAGATGCCGATTGATCCGTCCCAACTAGCCGAGGCAAGCATGCTATTATCGGCAGAAAAGGCAAGATGAACGATTTTGCCCTTATGGCCACGAAGGATAATCGGTTCAGCTGACTCGACGGTTAATTGGTCGGCTTTCCAGACAAGAACAAGACCATCATCACCGCCGGTGGCAAGCCATTTCCCATCAGGCGAAAACTGCGCTGTATTCAGCGCCGCTTCATGCCCGATTAAGGTTGATTTCTCGGCAATCTCATCGGCGGACCATAACACTGCCGAATAGTCAAAACTGGCGGTGACAAAATGTTTTCCATCAGGCGAAAGTGCCAAATGACGAACAGGCCCACCATGCGCTGTATAACGGTCAAAGGCAGATGCAGAGATTGGCAGCAAACCAATCAAACTCAGACATAGGAACAGCCAGCCCAAAGATGAGCTGGCTGATTTAAAGATGGAATAGCAAGATGACATTGAGCACCTAAGCGTCAATAGACATCAATTATTCAGCAGGCTTTGGGTTGGTTTTTTGGTCTTCTTCTTCAACCCAAAGATTATGGTGCTCTTTTGCCCAGTTGCGATCAACCATACCTGAATTCATCGCATCGAGAGCGCCTTCCATACCAACAGAACCGATATAGATATGCGCAACAATCATGGTCATAAGGCCAAGCGAGACCACACCATGCCAAAGCTGATTCATCTGCTGTTCTTGAAGCGGCGTGAAATCGGTTGGCAGGCTAAAGCCAATGCTGTTCAACAAGGCAAATGTTTCCGCAAACATACTTGTCTGGAATGGGAACATCAGCGCAATGCCTGACATACTGACCGAAAGGCCACCAATCATCACTGCCCAGAAAATGATTTTCTGACCGGCGTTGAATTTACGCGCTGGTGGATGAACGCCTTTGGCAAAGATACCGCCGCCCATGGCCAACCATTTCAGGTCAAGCTTGTTTGGGATATTGTGGCGAACCCACAAAATAAACGCCAGACCCAAACCAAGCATAAAGGCAAAGGCCAGATAATTGTGCGCATATTTGCCAAATGTGGTGATGGTCGCAAAGGCATCTTTGCCAATAATTGGCAAAAGAACATAACGACCATAAAGCAAGTTCAAGCCAGTTATTCCCAAAACCACAAAAGAACCAGCCATCAACCAATGGGCAAACCGGTCGATCGTTCCAAACCGCATAATCCGGTCTTCAGATGGGCCAGCATCAATCGTGATCCGGCCGCGAACCATGTAGAAAACAACGAGCAAGCCAATGATACCGGCTAGACCATAAGCGCCATAAACCGATAATGGACCATTGCGAAAGGCACGCCAATTATCACCTTCGGACTGGATCATGACAGCCGATAATTCGCTTTTCATCTGTGTCGATCCGGCATTACCAGTCCGCACAAAGCGCCACAAATCTGTATCAGACTTGATGCCAAGCGCGGTGCCAGGCACCTCGCCATTTGTCTGAGCCATTGATGGCGTGACAGTTCCGGTAGCGCCGATAAACAACGCCGCCAGAATGGCCAAAACACCTAAATATTTGCGTAACATATTCCCCGGTCTCCCTAGCTTTAAATCGCGCATTTAATAAACGCGCTGAGCATTTGAACGATTGATCAGCGTACGCAGTTGGTCCTCAGACAATTGCTGATCCGTTTTACCTAGATAGGTTCCCTTTTGGTAGCTGAGAACCCGGTTCTGTTCTTCTTCA
>JAFMNI010000101.1 GCA_017859295.1 Candidatus Puniceispirillum sp.
TTGGACGTGATGGCGCGCCAGCAGAAAAAAACCAAATCAAAAACAGCGCCTGATCGATTGGCGCTTATTACGCGTCAAGCTTGCGCGCTGCATTTTTTAAAAGCTAGTGAATTGCAAGAGAGTGATCGCAAATCAGCCGATAAAGAACTTTTGACAGCGTTAAAGATTGACCCGGGATTCCTGCCAGCCGTCACCATGCTTGCCGATCATTATCTTGATGACAAAGCGCATGGGCGCGCGGCGAAAATTCTGGAAACAGCGTTCAAAATTCACCCCCATGACAGCATTGCAACAAGGCTAAAAATTGCATGGAAAAGCAATGATGGCCAATTTATCGCAAAGCTGAGCAAACTGTTGGCACAGATTGAATCAAGCCAGCAGAAAGCGGCCTATTTTCTGGTTGCCGGACAGGCACGCGATGCGGGGCTTGACGGTGAGGCTGAACGATTATTCGGCGCAGCGCGCGATCTTGATGGTGGTGAAGAAGATACCCCGTCACGATGGCACTGCACATCTTGTAAAAGCAGACATGATGATTGGCAAGCATTCTGCCCCGCTTGTGATGAATTTGCCACTTTGGTTTGGCAGCGGCCAGCCGGAACAAGCCCGCTTATCACGCATGATTCATAGCCCCGTTAAGCCCTATGCCACCGCCCCATTGGCGTGGCTATCGACAAGATTTCATCGCGGAACTGATTTGCTGATGTTGCGTCAGACGCAATAAATAATGCGCTATGGTTTGTCGCGTTTATCCGAAGCGTTACGTCCACGAATAATATTTGCGATAAACATGGTTGTTCTTGGGTAATAGGCATAGGGCTTGTCATCGCTGGATACCGGCCGTGCAATGGCGCGCCAAATGGTAAAGCTCATCAACAAAATATGCGCAACGGAAATATAAATGAACAGATATGATGTTCCAAATCTGCCAATAATATAGCCTGCGATGATCGGTGAAATGATGGCACCAAGCGCATAGAAGAAAATCAAAGATGCGCTGAGGTCCAAAACATCATCAGGTTCGGCAAAATCATTCGCATGTGCAGCCGATAATGAATAAATCGGAAAGGTGCTAATGCCAAATGATAGAGCAAGCAATAACGATACGCTATGCCCTTGCGCGGCGAGACCGACAAGATCACTGCCAATCGCCAAACAGACAACCGTCGAAAGGATGCTGAAAAACATCAATACCGAGCGGCGGTCAAAACGGTCGGCCAGAAAGCCAGCTGGCGGGTGAACAATAACACCGCCAATAACTGCCGCCGTCAAAAAATAGGAAATCTCTAAATTCGACATGCCCAGATCGGCAACATAGAGCGGTGCGATTGATCCAAAGGCCGATGTTGAGATACCGGCAATCACCACGCCAAGAGTGGCAAGAGGTGATATTTGATAGGCCAAGTATGGACGAAATTTCTGGGTCGTTGGAAGGCTTGGCTCTTTGCTTAGGGTTACCGCCAGCGGGATGAGCGCAAGACACATGATCATGGCAAGGATATTATAGGATATATAGCTTGCCGGTGTCAGCACGCCGATCAGACTATTCGCAAAAATCTGCCCGGCGAAATCGGCAATCCGGTAAATTGAAAAGACTCGTGCGCGGATTTGGTTAGTGGCTTTGGCTTGAAGCCAGCTTTCGATAACGGTGTAACATCCGGCAACCGCAAAACCGCCAAGAATTCGCGCAAATGTCCAAAAATATGGATCGGCCTTGATCGTATGAGCAATGATAGATATTACGCCAACAGCAGCAAGAATTGCAAAAGCACGTGAATGTCCGGCACGATAAACCAGCTTTGGACCAAGCAAGCAGCCACATAGGAATCCGGCAAAGTGCCCCGAGGCAATTAGCCCAATATCAACGCTGGTAAAGCCAAGCGCCGCACCCGAGATGCTGTCGAACGGACGAAGCGCGCCTATACCCATCTGCACAAGCATGACGGATAAAAGCAAAGCTGAAAGAGAAATCAAAAGCTGCATTGTGGCGATTGCCAATCTGCTAATAATGACGCCATTACTGTGCCACCGAAATGCATTTCAAAAAAGCCTATTTACGTTTTGATGCGTGGCAAGAGATGGTTATGGGGCTGGGCAATGATCAGACCGCCTATCGCGGTGGTAACGTTAATTCGGCGGTAACATGATGTTGATCAAGTGAGTTTTGAAGACCGCCGTTCGCAATCAACTCGCCAATAACATTATTTAGAAATGCAACGGCTGTTTGTTTGGTCTTGGCGACGCCGCAGGCTTGCAAAACACTGGTGAAAGGTGGTTCGATGATCCGGTAGTCGCTGTCTGTGGCAATCTCGTCCAATAATTTTGACTTCAGGCTCGCCAGAACATTCGCGCCCCCAGATTTGAATAATTCATGCGAAGCCGCAATTGTTGGTGTTCGGATCATGCCGGCATTTTCAAAATTGCTTGTCAGCCACAGATCATAGGCACTGCGTCCATAGGCGGCGATGGAAATGCCGCGCTGATCAATATCGGCATTCGTGCGATAGGGATCATTCTTGTGAATCATGAAATTGGCATCAATCTGAACATAGGGCCGCGTGAAGGCAATATGTTTCGCACGGGCAGGTTCGACAGCAATATTGCCAATATCCCAAATATTGTCATTCACGCAATCAGCCAATTGGCCAGGATTTTCAAAACAGATGAAGTCACAAGGCACATCGAGTTTATGGGCAATCTGGCGGGCAAGATCAGGCGAAACCCCATCTGGTGTACCATCGGGGCGCTGGCCTGTTACCAGCAGGAAATTAGCCATATTTATGCCAACCCGAAGCCTGCCTGTTGGTGCCAATAAAGCGCGAAGATTCTGGATCATTTGATAAGCCTCATTAGCGGCAGAATTACAGATCAACCTGCGGAATATGGCAATGGATGATATGCCCTGGTGCGATTTCCTGTGCAGTGGGTATATTGGTTTCGCAGATGCTACCAAGCTTGCGTGGGCACCGTCGCTGGAACGGGCAGCCCGTTTTTGGTGGTGATAATTCAACCGCATCATCAGCCGTCAGACGTGGCGCAACATCCGGATCAGGTTCCAGCACCGCACCAAGAAGCGCATCGGTATAGGGGTGGAAAGGCGCCGAATAAACCGCGGCAACGGGGCCAATTTCACAAATGCGACCCTGATATAAAACGGCCACCCGATCTGAAATTGCCTTCACCACAGCAAGATCATGTGACACGAAAATATAGGTTGTTCCGTCTTGTCGTTTCAACACATCAAGAAGATCAAGCACGGCCGCCTGTACCGATACATCAAGTGCCGATGTCACTTCATCACAAAGAATGATCTCTGGGTCTGCGGCAAAAGCGCGGGCGATTGCAACACGTTGCTTTTCACCACCCGAAAGCTGGCTTGGAAGCCGTTCGAGATAATGTTCGCCAAGCCGAACCTGTTCGAGGATGGCGATGCTACGGTCGCGAAGAGGCGTGCCGGAAAGCCCGTAATAAAGACGCAGCGGCTGCGCCAGAATCTGGGCAACCGTATGACGCGGATTAAGGCTATCATCAGGATTCTGGAAGATGATTTGCACTTGACGAAGATAGGCTGCTGGCCGTTTTTCGACCATTGTATCCAATGGTTCGGTTTGGTTCAAAATGATGTTGCCCGATTGAGCTGGCACCATTCCGGCAATGGTTTTCAAGATGGTTGACTTGCCGCTGCCGCTCTCGCCAACCAGCCCCAATGTTTCGCCCTTTTTTATGTCAATCGTGATCCTGTCTACGGTGCTTGGCGGGGTATCTTGCGGTGTAAACAGCTTTGACAAAAGCCCGGGCCGGCTATAGCTAACCGCCAGATTGGCAAGTGAAAGCGCAATATCCTTATCCGCGACAACGGGGTTTGACCTTGCTGATTTTTCGGGCTTTCGATTGAGCTGGCCAATCTGGTCATGGTGAAAACAGCGAACGGCCTCGCCAGTTTCAAGATGGTTCAGTGGCGGCGGTGACGAATGGCAGGTTTGATCAGCCAGCTTGCACCGATCGGCAAAAGCGCAGCCCGTAATGGTTTCGCTTGGCATTGGTGGCCGCCCGTCCAGTGCCTGTGGCAGGCTGGCTTCATTCAACCGTGGTATTGATGCCAGCAGACCATGTGCATAGGGGTGACGCGGCGATAAAAGCACCTGCTTTGCGCTACCGGTCAGAACGGTTTCGCCAGCATACATCACCATGACTTTGTTGCAGACGCGGGCGATTGCACCAAGATCATGGCTGACATACAGCATCGCAAGATTTCGGTCTTTCGCCAAATCACGAAGCAGCTCCATAATATGGGCTTGCGTGGTGACATCAAGACCGGTGGTTGGCTCGTCGAGAAGCAACGCTTCGGGGTCGCTAGCAAGCGCCATTGCAATGGCCACCCGTTGTTGCTGGCCGCCCGACAATTCATGCGGATAGCGATCGGTAAGCCCAATCGGATCGGGAAGGCGAACCTGACTCAAAAGATCAATCACACCCGCGTCAAAGCCGGTTGCCGGAAGATCGCTATGCAGGCGCAAGGCTTCAATGATCTGCTGTCCAATACGCAAATTCGGGGTCAAGGACTGGCCTGAATTTTGCGGGATCAGCGCAAGCCGCCCGCCACGCAGGCGTTGCAGGGCATTGCGCTCGATATTCAGCATGTCGATCCCGTCAAACTGAACCTGTCCTGAAATCACATGAAGCCCGCGTTTGAAATACCCCATTGCGGCCAGCGCCAAGGTGCTTTTTCCCGATCCGCTTTCCCCAACCAGCCCGATGCTATCACCTCTGGTAATGCTTAGATTTACATCACGCAGAACCGGGATGGTTTTACCGCTTCGGCTGGTATAGCCAACTGAGAGATTCTTTATATCAATGAACAGACTTTGTGGCATTTTACATTGGTGCCTTTTGAGCGCGGTCAATACCAAGCGCCTTGGCCAAGGCATCGGCAGACAGGTTAATGCCAATAATAAGTGATGACAGGCCAATGACCGGTGCAATGACGCCCCATGGGGCAAAGGACATAAAGCCGCGCGCATCCGAAATCATCAACCCCCAATCAGGGGTTGGCGGCGACACGCCAAAGCCAAGAAAGGAAAGTGAGGAAAAGGCAAGCAACATCCATGACCAGCGCATAGCACCTTCAACCATCAAAGTATCAAGAACATTGGGCAGAAGCTCGCGCCAGATAATGCTGATCCGGCTATGGCCTCGCGCTTTTGCCGCCCAAACAAAATCGCGCGCAATGATGTCATGTGTTGCAGCGCGGGCAACGCGGATTACCGGAATCCCGTAAAAGAACGTCAAGGTTGGAATCAGCACGCCGATACCAGTGCCAAAAGTGACAATTAAAACCAGCATTTTGAGAATCCACGGCAAAGACAAGAACGCATCGACAACCCGCATAAGCACTTCATCGACACGGCCACCGACAAGCCCAAATAAAATGCCAATGAACCCACCCCAGATCACGGCAAGCGGTGTTGCAATACCGGTCACAAGCAAGGCCTCGCGCCCACCCATCAAAGTGCGTGACAAAATATCCCGCCCCAAATGATCAGCGCCAAGCCAATGTTCGCTGGATGGCGGGCTTAACATCAAGCTCGAATTCTGTAATTTGAAATCATATGGCGCAATCAAGGGGCTTAGCAATGCGAGCAGAATATGAAATAGCACCAAGGTCAGGCCGATACGCCCTGATGGTCGTGCCAGAATATCCTTCATAACCGTAATAAAACGACCCTGTTCCTGCTGATGGCTGGTAGAAGATACGGTCATTATTTTCTCATATACATCGTGCGGAGTTTGGGATTGGCAATCATCGTCAACAGATCTGCTGCAAGATTCACGCATACATAGACGCTGGCAACGATCAGTGCGATTGACTGCACAACCGGCAGGTTTCGGTCAGAAATTGAATCGATCATCAGCCGTCCAAGGCCCGGATAGTTAAAAACGACTTCGATCACGACAACACCGCCAAGCAACCAAGCGATGGTCAATGCCACAACATTGATCGCCGGCAATAACGCGTTAGGAAGCGCATGCCGAAACACCATCTGCCAATAGGGAACGCCTTTCAAAGTTGCCATCTGGACATAGTCGCTGGCCATCACATCGATAACTGATGAGCGCACCATGCGCATGATATGAGCGCACATCACAAAGGATAAAACGATCACCGGCAGCAAAATTTCAGGAAAGAATTCGCTTGCCGGTGCCGCTGCCGAGGTCAGGACAATGCCGGGCAGCCAGCCAAGCCAGACGCTGAGCACAAGAATAAGTAATGTTGCCGAAACAAATTCGGGAATGGTCATGGCAAAAATAGCCAGAGTTGACGCGATGATGTCGGGAAGGCGGTCACGCCATAGCCCACTGACAACACCAAGAAGCAGCGCCAGCGGAATGCCCACAGCCATGGCGCAAAAAGCCAGAAGGAGGGAATTTTTCAGCCGGTCGCCGACAATCGTGCTGATTTTGGTTGTACCATCGGCGGCAAGGCCAAGATCACCAGTAATCGCGCCTTGCGTCCATTCGGCAAAGCGGTCAATCGGCGGCCGGTTTAAATCGAGATCCTTGCGGCATTGAGCAAGAAGCTCTTCATCCGCCTGATATTCACCAAGAAACTGAGTGCAGGCATCGCCCGGAAGCATCTCAACACCAGCAAAAATGATGAGAGAAACAATACATACCGTCACGCCAC
>JAFMNI010000102.1 GCA_017859295.1 Candidatus Puniceispirillum sp.
TTTTCGTCGATATTCAGCTTGACGATTGACAGGCTGTCTAGCTTTTCACCAGCGATTTCTTCAAGCGCAGGGCCAATCGCCTTGCATGGGCCACACCATTCAGCCCAGAAATCAACCAATACAGGTTTGTCTGATTGCAGAACATCTGCGGTAAAATCGCTATCCGTGGTTTTTGACG
Source organism: Candidatus Puniceispirillum sp. (assembly GCA_017859295.1). Taxonomy (GTDB): domain Bacteria; phylum Pseudomonadota; class Alphaproteobacteria; order Puniceispirillales; family Puniceispirillaceae; genus UBA3439. The sequence goes on from JAFMNI010000102.1 coordinate 179, forward strand.
TTGCCATTATGATTCCATTTCATCGTAAAAATCTGCGGCGTATGTGCCGCTGCCTTCGCGGTTTTAAATTTATGGTTTGGCTGCTGCCGCGTCAAGCTTGGCGTCAGGAATATTTATCTATTTTGACGAGCGCAAAGGGTCATAAGCGGCAAAAATATCAGCCAGTGCCTGCGCTCTGGCGTCACGGTCAATCGGCTGATAATCAAGCGTATCAACCCAAACAAGCCAACAATCAATGTCTCGCCCAGGATAGATTTTCTGAAGAAGGCCATCATAAAGCGCCATTTGATGAAGATAGTTTCGCGGTATTGTATCTTCGCGCGGCCGACCCGTTTTGAAATCGGCCAGAATAATGCGCTTGTCATCGACAAACAGCCGGTCAATCTGGCCAGCGATGCCAATGCCATTCAAGCGCCCGTTAATCGGAACCTCAACCAACGCATCCTTGCCAAAAAGCGGGGCAAATTCAGGCAAATCAATCAGCGTCAACAGCTTGTCGATAAGGCCTGCTGCCATTTCGTCAGGCACATCACGGCTTTGGCCAGCAATCTGTACAGCACGATCACGCCGCAATGACGGATCAATGGCGGGAAGCTGTTCAAGCAACCGGTGTGCAAGCTTGCCATAGGCAAGACCAATGTGACGGTATTGCCTATTCTGTTTTGCAGCGCCGACGGCAAGTGATTGTGGGTCATGGTCAAGACCAGGCTGCGATGGCCGGATGGGGCGACCTGATTTATCATCTATCGGGGCAGGACGATCTAACCAATCAGCCGTATCATCAACCGGTGTTTTTGGTGGCAATTTTGGTTCTTTATCTTGATCTTTATCAATTGTGGCGGGCTGGATAGCGGTGATTGAAACCGTGCCATCATCATGTTCGATGGCGGTTTCGGTTGCTTTGATGACCCCGCTTAACAATGCATAGTCACTTCCCTCTAGGCGGCGGACGCCATGCGGTTTTTCCCAGCCGCCAATCACCAAACCATCACGCGCGCGCGTCATCGCAACATATAGCAAACGGTTGCTTTCTTCGGTGCGAAGCGTGGCCGCCGCCTCACGCGCCTGTTCGACAAAGGCAGGGCGCGCCAAATCAGATGGCGGCAACCAGTAATGAACCGACCCATCAGCCGCCGGCAAAACCGGTTCGGATTTTCCGCAGCTGGCCAGCATATCAGGCAAAATCACAATCGGCGCCTCAAGCCCCTTTGCGCCATGGATTGTCATGATCCGCACCTCATCCGTACCCGATGCATCCATATCACGTTTTACCTCGCCGCCACTGCTGCGGATGCTTGTTAGGAACTCAAGCAAGGACACGCCGCCGCCAAGGGCAAAATTCTGCGCCAGATTCAAGAAGTGATCGAGCGATTCATCAACCGCACGGCCAAGCCGGTCGCGGAATTTCTGGCGGCCACCATCGACAAGAACAAAGCTGAAGAAACCGAAAACCGACTCATATTCAGCGCGGCTTTGCCAGCGTGCCAATTGATCGGCCATCTTGCCCAAATCACCATCAGCGCCGCGATGCGCCATCAGCCGCGACATCAAGCTGGCCTTGCCACGGTCATAGGCAAGCTCATAAAGCTGGTCTTCGCTCATCCCGAATAAAGGCGATTTCAAAACGGCGGCAAGCTGCAGATCATCATCGGCAAGATGCATTACATCACCAAGCGCCAAAAGATCCTGAATTTCAATTTGTTCAGCAAGCTGCATCCGGTCAGCGCCAGCTACCTGAACATTGGCAATCTGCAATGCCGATAATAACAATTCGAAAAACCGGCCGCGTTTGCGAAGCAGAATCAGAATGTCACCCGCTCCAACAAAATTTCCCGATGGCAAACGCCGATTGCCAATCCAGCTTTTGACACGCCGCGCCAATTGGGTGGCAGCGATGATTTCAGCACCAAAATCATCATTGCCTTTCACCACCGGCCATAATTCAACAAAGCCGCCTGCTCCACTTCGCGCCATTTCATGAATGGTGAAATCATCAATCCCGCCAAGGGCGGGAATGGTTTTATTGACCAGATCCAGAATCGGGCTTGCCGACCGGAACGACACCGACAAAGGCACATCGCGGAAATCGGCTTGAATGGCTTTGGCGCGGCTGGACAGCTCGTTTCGATTCTGATTCATAACCAACGGGTTTGCACCCTGAAAGGAATAGATCGATTGTTTGAAATCCCCAACGGCAAACATCGTTCGCGGCAAGCTTGTTGCCCCCGATGCGATATAGGGGCTTGCCCCCTCGCCATCAAAAAATTCATCAACCAGCCGCCGCAGCAATTTCCACTGTGCCGGGCTGGTATCCTGCGCCTCATCAATCAGAAGATGCTGGATACCATTGTCTAATTTCCATGCCACCCATTGTGCCGCCTCGCTTGCCGCCAGCAGATTATTGGTGCGGATAATCAGATCATTATAATCAAGCAAACCGCGTTGAGTTTTCAGACGGCTATATTCCTGATTAAAGGCCATACCAAACCGGTAAAGCGCCATGGTTCGATCACGGCATATCTGTGCTGCCTGACTTAATAATAACGGTTTAATGATTTCAATGACCTGTTTTTGAATCGCGTCAATTTGCGGCACTGTCTCGCGAAGATCGGCATTTGATAATTGTTTGCGGGCCTTGCCAGCACTAAATAGCGCATCGACAAGAAATGACAATTTCGCGATCCTGCCATCGCCTGTTTGCGCCAACCAGACATCCATTTTCGCGCCACGATCACTCTGGGTTTTGGAACCAGATGCCTGCAAGGCCGCCGATACTGACCGCAACTTTTCGTCCTGAATCAAATCCAGCCGTGCCAGCAGCACATCGCGTTCTTGATCAGCAGAAACAACGCCAAGATCATCACGGAAATGCGACTCGATCCGCGCAAGGCAGTCAGGCGACTCAAGCCCCTCTGCCCGATTGACAAAATCATTAACAATTTCATCGGCGCGTCCCTCGCTGACGGCTTCGGCAATCAACAACACCGAAGCGGCAAGTTCCGGACTTGGATGATATAGAATATTGGCGCGTGCCATCGCCTTTAACCGGCTTTGTTCATCATCATCAGCAAGCTGCACATGCGGGGCAACACCCGCCTCAATTGGAAAGCGCCGCAAAATTGACTGGCAAAAAGAATGCACAGTCTCGACACGCGGCCCATCATCATTATCCAAAATTTCGGCAAATAGGCTTCGTGCCCGACGACGCATATCCTGACTTGGCATGACAATGCCCATATTTTCCAGATCTTCGCCAAGCGCCTTTGCCGGAATCGTCGCCCAATTGGCAAGACGTTTGAAAATGCGGTTACGCATTTCAGCCGCCGCCGCACGCGTATAGGTTACGCATAAAATACCATCGGCTGGCGCACCGGATAACAGCAAGCGAAGCACGCGATCGGTTAGCAATTTGGTTTTACCCGTTCCCGCATTTGCCGACACGAATACCGAAGCCGCTGGATCAGAAGCCTTGGCCTGAGCTGCACTGGCGCGGGCGATCATCTCATTCATCGGCATTATCTCCATAAAGCCATTCACGGCTTCGGCTTAGATGCTGATAGGGCTTGAATGGCGGAACATTGATCAGGTCTAGCTCGCTTGCATAGGGGGTATTGGCCTGATCAAAATAATTGGCCAGCCTTTCAAGGCGATCCCTGACTTCATCGGCGTCAAACAAATCGGCAAACGGCGTTTTAATTTCACCCGGTGCCGATTTTTTGCCACTTAACTGCCAATATTCCAATGATCTTATCTCGCCCGCCGGCAGTGATTCAAACCCGCCGTCAAAGGCAATCAGCCCTTCAACCGCCAATTGGTTGCGAACGCCTTTTTTGACCAAGCTTCCGCTTGGCACCGTGCCGGTTTTGTAATCGACAATCGTCCATTTCCCGTCTTTGTCATATTCCAGCCGATCCGCCCGCGCGGTCAGCTTTACCGGTCCTTGCGCCGCCTGCAAAAAAATCGCCCCGCTAATTTCAGCATGAATTGATTGTAAATCATCACGGCGGCGATGTTCATTTTCGATAAACCATGCGGCCATCGCCTCAAATCTTGTCCACCAGAAATAGCGGATTGAGGGCTGGCCAATCTGGCTGGCAAAATGGGTTTTGCCGAAATCCAGCAATTGTTGCAATGCGTCTTCGCCCAATTGGCCCGTGGCATTTGCCTTGCTGAAATCAGCAAGCGCATCATGAAACAAAATACCGCGAAGCGCCGCATCAGCACTGCGGTCAATATCATCAAGCGGTTTTAGCCGCAGAATTTTCTTGGCATAGATGGCATAGGGATCGGTAATCCAGATATCAATTTCGGTTGCCGAAAACTGGCGGGGGCGGCTTGCCAATGGCGGACAAGGTGACGGCCGAACCGCCGGTTGGGGAATTGTCTTTGGTTCAAATTTCGCAAGCCAAGCTTTTTCAATCGCGCCATCATCAATATTGTCATTCAGACCAAGCGCATTCACCACAACTTCCATGCGCTGTAACCAACGGCTTTTTGTCGTTGGGGTTCCCGCCTCTTTATCGGCGCGGGTGACAATGATGTCTTTGCTGCAAATCGCCATATAGACGTCATGCGCGCTTAACCCGCTTCGCCAGTTTTTCGGCGGCAATCCAACCGCTGCCCGCATCGCGCTATTCATCCAAGGGTCGATATCTGGACGCGGCGGCCAATTACCCTCATTAAAGCCAGCAAGAATTAACCGGTGCGCGTCAACCGCGCGTGCCAGATGCATCCGCGCCTCAACCGCACCAAGAATGGCAAGCCGTGGATGCGGCGTGCCAAAGGGGTGAACATTTATATCTTCAAGAAGCTGGCGCAAAATCTGCGGCATATCGCCAGCATCAATTGCGCTATCGCGGCCATCAGCGGCAAGGCTGCGAAACAGGTCGCTTGCCGCCATGCCGTCAGCATTTTTCCATAATTCGATTGCGCCTGCACCGCGATCTGCGTCCGCACCATTGCTGTCCATCACGTTAGCACATAGCCGTTCGGCAGCTGCAGCAATTCCGTCTGACAGGCTTGCCAAAGTCGGGTTAGGTGCCTGCCAACAATCAATAAGCGCGGCTAAATTGGCAATGACATGCGTTTCAAAAAAATGACGGAGCTCAGCATCATCAAGCGCTGCGGCAATCGCGGGCAAACCATCACCCGGACGCGGGCCCCGCAATACTGCCAATTCGATTTGATCGACAAAATGACGAAATTGAATCGGGTTCATTCCGCCTGCACAATAGGGATGTTTTAACAATGATAGCAAACGAAGCGGCGCAAAATTGGCGTCGACCGCATCACAAAGAAACGATAGAAACCGGCCAGGCGGGCAAAGCGATAAGCGTTTGCCTGCCGAATCTTCGATATCGATATCCCATCGGCGCAAATCGGCAATAACCAATTCAGCAAGCTGGCGATCTGGGGTAATCATTGCTGCGGTTTGGTCGGGTTTTTCCAACACCTCGCGAAGCGATAGGGCAATCAGATTGGCCTCTTCGCGCCGATCCCGCGCCGTTATGACCTTCAAACCAGCAAGCGCGGTTCGGTTGATCATCGGGCTGGCATCACCAAGCCTTTGCCAGCCGTCGCTGATTGCAGCAGGGCGAAAGACCTCGCGCATCAAATCGCGTCTTGCTGGCAATTCGGGCGGTACCTGTTCGGCTGACCCTGTCCAGTTTTGCACTGCATCAGGCGTGATCTCAAGATAGGCCAAAAGCTGGGCAAGCTGATGCTGGGGATGGCCGTTATCCTCGCAGATCGCCGACCATTGATCACCAGCATGACGATCAAGCCCGGGTAAAACAATATGACCATCGGGAAGGTTCGCCACCACGCCAATCAATTCACGCGTCGCCGCGATTGATCCGGTCGATCCGGCAATCACGATCAATTGATCCGGTGGCTGGTCGCGCCATTGTTTGGCACGGCGGCGTAACAGCCGGTTGCGCCGGTCAACCACGTCAATAAGCCCTTCTTGTGCCAGAATATCCGGCCAGCGCTCAATCAAAATGCCAAGAAGGGTCAGAATATCCTGCCAATGCGCCGAAAATTGATCAGGCAATAAATCACGAAGCTGCTCAGCAGTGGCATCGGCATTATAAAGCTGGTCAAGCAATTGCCCAAGCGAGTCGGCAAGGCGCATCGCCTGTGGCTGGGTTGGATATTGACCGCCAAGCGGAAAATGGCGAAGCAATTTGGCAAGGCAGATTTGCCGTCTTATCTTTGAGATTGGCGGCGGCAGGTCACTGCCAGCATCATCGCCTAGAAACGGGCTTAACCGGCCATCATCATCATTACCAAAATCGCCAACAGGCAACATGCGCGGCAACAGCATTGGCACACCTTCAGCACCATCCAGAAAAGCGGCTTGAAGAGCGCGAGCAGCACGGCGTGATGGCAATAGAACAAGACCGCGCGCCAGCCTTTCGGGGCTGTCAG
>JAFMNI010000103.1 GCA_017859295.1 Candidatus Puniceispirillum sp.
CCATTGGATATTGAAATTGAAGATATTGCGCATGGATTGGCACGCGTTAGCCGCTGGAATGGACAAACCCGCGGCAAACACAGCTTTTCAGTTGCCCAACATTGCGTTCTGGTTGAACGGCTTGTCCGCGCCAATGCACCAAAGCTGGATCAAAAATGGTATCTGGCGGCCTTGCTTCATGACGCGCCCGAATATGTCATTGGCGATATGATCACCCCGATCAAACATGTTCTTGGCGGCATTTACCGTGATATCGAATCCGGCCTTGATCGGGCAGTGAATATCCGCTTTGGCCTGCCGCCCAGCCCGCCTGAATCGGTGCAGCGCAGCATCAAACGCGCCGACCGCATGGCCGCATGGCTAGAGGCAACCCAGCTTGCCGGTTTTTCCGAAGCCGAAGCCGCAAAGATTTTTATCAAACCGGCTGGCACACCTGCCAATATCCGGCTTCGTCCGCAATCACCAGATGATGCGGCAGCCAGTTTCCTGCGGCGGTTTTCCATCCTTGGTGGCTATAAGAAACAGATGAAATAGCCCGCGCTATTTGCGCAAAGCCGAAGCGGCGCGTTGTCGCTGTTTCACTTTGCGCGATTTGATCATCGCCTTGGCCTTGCCCATTGTCAGACAGTCAGGACAAACACAAGCCCCGGCAAGGTCAAACCCACCACGCAAATTTGGTAAATCCATACACCAGCAACGGTCTTTACCAGCTGGCGCACCGCAATTGAATTTGGTGCCGCAATGCTCACAAATCAGCTTTTCCATCAAAAACTCCAATCAAGATGGACAAGAAAATAGCATCCGCCAATTCAAGCATTAACGCAAGATGGACAGGCATCGCAAAAAACCGCACAGCCATTTCCCCCCCCCAAACGATGGCGTCTTTTCTTTAGTTGAAAATCAAGTCACTTTTAAACTGGAAAATGTCTTTTTCTTTACAGTAATCTTTGCCAGAGTAGGCTTTGGTAAACCAGCATTTCAGCGCTAGGACAATCATGCGTTATTCAATATGGTCATTGATCAATCAAGCGTTGACAGGCAACCGGAACTGGACGCCAGTTTGGCGCGAGCCTGAGCCTAAAAGCCATTATGACATTGTCATTGTTGGCGGCGGTGGGCATGGTTTGGCAACGGCCTTTTATCTGGCCAGCCGCTATGGCATGAAAAACATTGCTGTTCTCGAAAAAGGCTGGATTGGATCAGGCAATATTGGCCGCAATACAACCATTGTCCGGTCAAATTACCTTCTTGATGGCAACGAGCCTTTTTACGAACAATCGCTACAGCTTTGGGAAGGGCTGGAGCAAGATATCAACTATAATGCGATGATGTCGCAGCGCGGTATTATCAATCTTTACCATTCAGATGCCCAGCGCGATTCCTATGTTCGGCGCGGCAATGCCATGCGGCTTCATGGCGCTGATGCCGAATTACTGAACCAAGATCAATTGCGTCGCCTCTGTCCCTTTCTTGATTATGAGAATGCCCGCTTTCCGATCATGGGCGGTTTATTGCAAAAACGCGCTGGAACCGCACGACATGATGCGGTGGCATGGGGCTATGCTCGCGCCGCCGATCAACGCGGTGTCGATATCATCCAGAATTGCGACGTAACCGATTTTCTAATCAAAGACGGGGTTTGCACTGGCGTTGAAACAAGCAAAGGCACAATCCGCGCTGGCAAAATTGGCGTTGCTGTTGCCGGATCGACAAGCCGTGTTATGGCAAAGGCTGGCTTAAGACTGCCAATCGAAAGCCATGTTTTACAAGCTTTTGTCACCGAAGGGTTAAAGCCGGTAATTCCGGGCGTGATTACGTTTGGCGCAGGCCATTTCTATATCAGCCAGTCAGATAAGGGCGGCCTTGTTTTTGGCGGTGATATTGATGGCTATAACAGCTATGCCCAGCGCGGCAATTTACCGGTGTTTGAAGATGTATGCGAAGGCGGCATGGCGATCATGCCAATGATTGGGCGCGCCCGCATGCTGCGTAATTGGGGCGGCATTATGGATATGTCGATGGATGGATCACCAATCATCGACAAAACGCCGATCGACCATCTTTATCTAAATGCTGGCTGGTGCTATGGCGGCTTTAAAGCCACCCCTGCATCGGGTCTGTGTTTTGCGCATCTTCTGGCGCGCGATGAGCCACATAAAGTTGCCACCAAGCTTCGACTTGACCGGTTTCGGCGCGGTGCCATGCTTGACGAACGCGGCGCAGGCGCGCAGCCGAACCTTCATTAACCAAGAGCCCAAGGACGAACAACAACAACCATGATTATCAACCATCCCCATCTTGGCCCCCGTGATGCCAGCGAATTCACCATTCTTGGTGATGCCAGCCTGATTAACCGGCCTGATTGGCAGGCTGGTGATGCGGATGATGCTTTTTATACTTATCAATATCTACGCGATAACCCAGCCGGCCTTCATCGCGAATTATGGTTTCATGAACAGGGCGACCGGTCATGGCTGGTGGTTACACGCGACACGGTAACACATGCGGTTATTGCGGTGGCGCTGGCAAGCGATGTTGCCAAAGCGGCAAAAACAAAAACAGCACAAAAAACCGCCCCCAAAAAGGTGGCCACACAAAAGACTGCTACTAAAAAGACCGCTGCTAAAAAGACTGTGGACAAAAAGACTGCTGCTAAAAAGGCTGCGGCCAAGAGGAACGCAACATGAGTGCGGCAAGCCTATCGCAAAAAAACCGGATCACTGGCGGGCTTGTTGATCGCAACCAGCCGCTTGGCTTTCGTTTTGACGGGCAGCATTATACCGGTTTTGCCGGTGATACGCTGGCATCAGCATTGCTTGCCAATAATGTGCGGCTTGTCGGGCGCAGTTTCAAATATCACCGGCCACGCGGCATTTTAACCGCCGGATCGGAAGAACCAAACGCGCTGGTTACCATTGGCGATGGCGCCTATCAAGACCCGAATAGCCGCGCCACAACAGCCCAGCTTTTTGAAGGGATGACTGCGAAAAGCCAAACAAAGATGGGGCTTTTGTCGTTTGATCTTATGGCGGTCAATGATTTTCTGTCGCCATTGCTTGGTGCTGGCTTTTACTACAAGACCTTTATGTGGCCTGCCGCATTCTGGGAAAAGATTTATGAACCCATCATCAGAAAGGCCGCCGGTCTTGGCAGCCTTTCCGGCCTTGCCGACCCTGATCAATATGATAAGGGCTATCTACATTGCGATCTGCTGGTCATTGGCAGCGGGCCAAGCGGGTTAATGGCAGCGCTGGCGGCGGCCAAATCAGGATTGCAAATTATTTTTGCTGATGAAGATTTTTGTCTTGGCGGCCGCTTAAATGCCGAACGCCAGGAAATCGACAGTATGGAAAGCGCCGCTTTTGCCGAGTCATGTCTGGCCCAGCTTGCGGCGATGGATAATGTTCGCATTCTGTCCAAAACAACAATATTTGGTGCCTTTGATCATGGTTGTTATGGCGCGCTGGAACGTGTGAACGAACATAATGCCAATGGTTCCATTCGCCAGATTTTTTGGCATATCCGTAGCCAAAGATGTATTTTGGCAGCGGGCGCGACCGAACGGCCAATTGCCTTTAGCAATAATGACCGGCCGGGTGTCATGCTTGCCGGTGCGGTGCGAACCTATGTCAATCGGTTTGGCGTTGCCCCGGGCAAACGCGTTGCCATTTTCACCAATAATGATGATGGCTGGGCAACCGCGCAGGATTTGCACGCTGCCGGCGTTGAGGTTACCGCCATTATCGACAGCCGAACCGATATTGCCAAAACCCCGCCAACAGGCGTGCCAACCGTTCTTGGCGGACAAATCGTCAACACCACCGGACGGCTTGGCCTTCGCAGCGTGACATTGAATAACGGAACGCATATTCCGGCCGATTGTCTGGCTGTTTCCGGCGGCTGGTCGCCAACGGTTCATCTAACCTGTCATCAGCGCGGCCGTCCGGTTTGGCGTGATGCGATTGCCGGATTTGTTCCGGGCGATAATTTGCCTGATGGCATGATCGTAACCGGCGCGGCAAATGGGGTTATGACCCTTGCCAGCTGTTTGCAAAACGGCCTCAAGGCAGGCCAGCAAGCGGCGCATGATTTAGGCTTTAAACCCGCGACAATCAAGCCGCCACGCGCCGCTGATGAGAGCTTTGCCATCCAACCGTTCTGGCATGTCAAAGGCAGTGATAAAAAGGCCTTTGTTGATTTCCAGAATGATGTTGGGGTTAAAGATATCAAGCAATCGCACCGCGAAGGCTTTCGGTCGGTTGAACATCTAAAACGCTACACCACACTTGGCATGGCAACCGATCAGGGCAAAATTGCCAATATCCCCGGATTGGCCATTCTTGCCGATATTTCGGGCAAAACCATCGCCGAAACCGGAACAACCATTTTTCGCCCACCCTATACGCCAGTGCCAATTGCCGCATTTGCCGGACGCAGCCGCGGCAAGAATTTCCGCCCTACCCGCCTAACCCCATCGCATAAATGGGCCAGCGCTGAGGGTGCTGTGTTTGTTGAAACCGGTGCATGGCTTCGCGCTCAATGGTACCCCAAAACAGGCGAAACTGAATGGCGTCAATCGGTTGACCGCGAAGTTTTGGCAACGCGGGCATCGGTTGGCATTTGCGATGTTACCACGCTTGGCAAGATTGATATTCAGGGTCGTGATGCGGCAGCGTTTTTAAATCATGTCTATGCCAATGGATTTGCCAAACTGCCGATTGGTAAAACCCGTTATGGCCTGATGCTTCGTGAAGATGGCATGGTGATGGATGACGGCACCACCGCACGGCTTGGCGAGACGCATTATGTCATGACCACAACAACGGCAAATGCGGTTGGCGTGTTCAGGCATCTTGAATTCTGCCGTCAATGCCTATGGCCCGAGCTTGATGTTCAATTGATTTCAATCACCGAACAATATGCCCAATATGCGGTTGCTGGCCCCAATGCCCGCCGTCTTTTGGAAAAGTTGATTGATTCGGGCGAAGATATCTCGAACGAAGCTTTTCCCTTTATGGCTTGCGGCGAAATCAGCATTTGTGGCGGTGTAAAAGCGCGGCTTTTCCGCATTTCCTTTTCGGGTGAGCTTGCGTTTGAAATCGCCGTTCCATCCCGCTATGGCGATGCAATGGTCCGTGCGCTTATGACGGCTGGTGAAGAATTTGGCGTCACCCCCTATGGCACCGAGGCGCTTGGCGTTATGCGGATTGAAAAGGGGCATGTTGCTGGCAATGAATTGAACGGCCAGACAACCGCCCGCCAGATGGGGCTTGGCCGGATGGTTTCACAAAGCAAAGATTCGATCGGCCTTGTGCTAAGCCGCCGCGCTGAATTGGTTCGTGATGATGATTATGAATTGATCGGCCTCAAACCAGTCGATTCCGATCAGCCCTTGATTGCCGGTTCGCATTTCATCGGTATTGGCACCAGCACGGTTGCGGAAAATGACGAAGGCTGGGTAACATCGATTGCCTATTCGCCGCATTTAAAAAGCGCCATCGGCCTTGGCTATATCCGGCGCGGCAACAGCCGTCATGGTGATATTGTAAGGGCGGTTAATCTGCTTGGCGGTCAGGATATCAAGGTCGAATTATGCAGCCCGCATTTTATTGATCCAGAAGGAACGCGGCTTCATGGCTAAATCTGCACCTATGTCAAAAACACCGCCAAGCTTGACCGCGCAAAGCCCGCTTGGTGGCTATGAAATGATCACCGACGGCACCAGCCTTATTGAGGTCACTGGCCTGTCAATGGTGTCGGTTGCACCGCTTGCCGGCAGCCAAGTGGCCTTTCAAACGGCAATGGCTAAATTATTCAAAACTGGCAAGACCGGCAGCCCCAAACCAAGCGCGACAATGGCACTTGACCGGTCTGGTAAACCGCGTTGCATCTTGATGCCAAGCGCGCAGAACCAATGGTTTTTCTGTTTTGATGATGATGGCACCAATCCAATTGACGCGGCCAAGGCGTTGCTTGGCACAAGCCTGTCAAAACAATTGGCAATGACCGATCAATCGGATTCATGGGTTATTCTGGCATTGTCCGGCTTGCACAGCCGGCAAACATTGGCGCGGATTTGCCCGATTGATTGCAGCGCATCAGCCATGCCGATTGGCACCACCGCGCGCACAAGCATGGAACATCTTGGTGCGATCATCACCCGCCGCCCCGATGAGGGCGATCACCAACCTTGTTTCTGGCTGTTATCGGCGCGATCTTCGGCTGCCAGCTTTTTGCACGCAATTACCGGATCACCGCCATTTCGTAACTAAATCAAACATCTTGATTTTTTTAAGTAGAAAACCCCGCTTTCCTTTTGCATCATCGGATTAGCTGGGCTATCACATGAGGCGGACCAGCCATGCGGGCGTGATGGAATGGTAGACATAACGGACTTAAAATCCGTGGGCCCTAGGCCGTGGGAGTTCGAGTCTCCCCGCCCGCACCAT
>JAFMNI010000104.1:0-3043 GCA_017859295.1 Candidatus Puniceispirillum sp.
AAAAGCCTGCCGGATTTATGCACATCTTTTGCAACCTATATTTCAAGCTTGAAATTTGTTTTCATCACGTGGTTGATTACCTTGTTGACCGGATTTCTGGTTGCGCTGTTTTTATCTTTTTGTGTGTCTAGTCTGCAGATGCAGATCGTTTTATTTCTGCTATGCACAATCCCATTCTGGACCTCGAATGTTATTCGGATGATTTCATGGATTCCGTTACTAGGACGTAATGGTCTGGTAAATTCGACAATGCAGCATATTGGGCTTACCGACTCACCCGCTGAATGGCTGCTTTATTCCGAATTTTCGGTCATCCTGGCATTTGTACATCTTTACACGCTCTTCATGGTTGTGCCGATTTTCAACTCGATGATGCGTATTGATCGCTCGCTGATCGAGGCTGCGCATGATGCTGGCGCAAGCAGTTTTCAAACTTTGACCAATATTATCATTCCACTCAGCCGCCCTGGGATCATCATCGGATCAATCTTTGTGATTACCATCGTCATGGGCGATTTCATTACCATTGGCGTCATGGGTGGACAGCAAATTCCATCAGTTGGCAAAATTATCAATGTGGAAATGACCTATCTACAATTTCCAGCGGCGGCCGCTAATGCCGTGATCCTGATCATCACAACATTGATGATTATTTTCGCCATGACAAAACTCGTTGATATTCGAAAAGAGCTATAGATGTTTGGTCGCGGTTTTAAATTATCTCTTGGCATCTTCTTTACCCTGTTCATTTTGTTCCTATATGGGCCAACCTTATCGATCTTGGTATTGTCCTTTCAGGGACCGAATGGCGGCCTGACATTTCCGATGCGCGGCTTTTCAACCTTCTGGTTTGAATCACTTTTTGATGGCGTTGGGGTGATTGATATTTGGGGGGCATTTGGCCGGTCCATTCGTCTCGGACTTGTTGTGATGGTTCTAACAGTGGTTCTAAGCCTGATGGCAGGGATGGCTTTTCGTAAACGCTTTCCGCTTTCAAGCTTTTTATTCTATGCCACCATTTCATCGCTGATCGTGCCATCAATTGTAATCAGCCTTGGGGTGGCGCTTGAATTTCGGATCATTGATGATGCTGTCAAAGCCATTGGCGGCGATATGAATATCCAATGGGTGATTGATGATTTCCGCACCACAATGGGGCTGTTCAGTTCAGGGCTCGGTGCCCAGCTTACTTGGACATTGCCCTTTGGTTTGTTGATTATGTTCGCAGTTTTCAACCGGTTTGACCCGTCTTATGAAGAAGCGGCGCGCGATCTTGGCGCTGGGCCATGGCAAACTTTCCGTGAGGCTGTGCTGCCGATCATTGCGCCATCTTTGATTGGTGTTGCGCTATTTGGTTTTACGCTTAGCTATGATGAATTGGCGCGTTCATCACAGGCAATTGGTGGGCTAAACACCCTGCCGCTTGAATTGCGTGGCCTGACCACGACGGTAACTGATCCAACAATTTACGCGCTTGGCACATTAACCACAGCCGTCAGTTTTGCAGCAATCAGCATATTTTTGATTTTATTCACCCTGCTGCGGCGGCGAACCGCCAAGGCACCGCGGCCAGAGAGCACCGCACCGTGACCCGTGTTGCTTTTATTAATCCAAACTCGACAATTGCGATGACCACAAGCTGCGCGCGATCATTTGTCGCCCAGCTTCCCGAAGATTATCATGTTGAAGCGATTACCAACCATCAGGCACCGGCTGCGATTCAAGGCCCTGAAGATGGCGATGCTGCCGTTCCGGGGGTGCTTGATATCATTGCCAATGGCAATTTTGATGCCTATGTGATTGCCTGTTTTGATGATACCGGATTGGCTGAGGCGCGAACAATTACCCAAAAGCCCGTTATTGGAATCGGTCAGGCATCATTTCATTTGGCAGCATTATCATCGGGGCGGTTTTCAGTGCTGACCACTTTGGCAGTGTCAGTTCCGGTGATTGCTGGAAATATCGAGGCACAGGGATTTGGCCAAATCTGTGATGGCGTTTATGCCAGCGGCGTTCCAGTTCTTGACCTTGAGACTACGCCTGACAAATCACGTGAAATTATCTCATCACATTTGCAAAAAATGGCCGTAGAAAATCCCAGCAATGCGGTGGTTCTTGGCTGTGCTGGCATGACCAATATCTGGAACAAGCTACAACCAGATCATCAGATTACCTTGATTGATCCAGTGGCCGCCGCGGCAAAATTAATCCCCATACTTGTCTAAATTGCCATTCCTTAGTTCTTTCAACTGCGCTCAGACAAAATTGCTGGCTAGCGGGCAAAGGCTTTGCGTTGCAGAATTGCTGGAATGGTGCGCCCCTCCACCAGCACACTATAATCACCCTTTTCCAGCGCCTCAACACCAGATTTTTCGGTTGGCGGCGCGATCAAACAAAGCCCAACAGCGCTGCCTTGCGCGGCCGAGAATGCCCCGCTCGTAACAAAGCCAACAATCGTCCCATCGCGCAATACAGGCTCATTGTGATGCAACATGGCATCGGGTTGTTGTAATTTGATTGAGCATAGGAAAGGGCCTTTTGCTTGGGCTTTGCGGGCAAGATAGGCCGCCTTGCCGGTGAAAGCGATATCCTTGTCAAGGTGGCACGCAAAATCCAAACCGATTTGATGGGGCGACTCAGTATAGGCCATATCAGCCCCCCAATGAACAAAGCCTTTTTCAATGCGCAAAGCATTCAAGGCCTCGCCGCCAGCAAGCCGCAAATCATATGCTTGTCCCGCTTGGTAAAGCTGCTCGAATACATATTCGGCAAAGTCAGGGGTGATAAAGATTTCCCAGCCCATTTCGCCGGTAAAGGAGAGACGCTGGGCAAAAACAGGCGCGTGACCAATATAGAATTGCTGTAAGCTGTATGGCGGAAAATCCGTCTCAGATAGAGAAATATCGGTAAGTGTTTCCAGCACCGCACGCGACAATGGTCCAGAAAGCGCCAGAACGGCATAGGCGCTGGTCACATCACGGATGATAACATCTTCACTGGTCAAAATCGCATGTTGCAAATGGTCTCGGTTGCGTCGGGTATG
>JAFMNI010000104.1:3293-6418 GCA_017859295.1 Candidatus Puniceispirillum sp.
TCAAACCAGCTTGGTCGGCCAAAGGCATAATCGTGAACCGGTGCAACCCCTTCCGGGGCAAACCAGCTTGGACGCTCCCAGCCTTGCATTTCTGTATAAACCGCACCTTTGGCCTTTAGCGCATGGTAAAATGGTGTTCGCCGCAAGCCGCGTGCGGTTTCGCGCTGGCGTCCGGGCCAATGCATTGCATAGGTCAGGACAAGGGTTTCTGGACAGCGCTCCTGAAGATAGCGATCCTGCGCCTGAAATGCCTCAATCCGTGCCGGATCCATTTCCGACAGATCCATTGTCGGATGGCCTGCCATAATCCAGTCGGCAACGGCTTTTCCAGCACCCGAACCAGATTGGATTCCAGTTGAATTAACCCCGGCAAGAACAAAGTAATTTTTTACATCAGGCGCCTCACCCAAGGTAAACCGCCCGTCATGTGAATAGCTTTCAGGACCATTGAAAAAAGTACGTATACCAATTTCGGTTAAGCATGGCACCCGCGCCATTGCCAGTTCCAGCACCTCCATGACATCATCTTCGATGAAAGGCAGACTATCAAATTCGAAACTATCTGGAATGCCGTCTTTTGACCATGCCTTTGCATGGAAATGGGCAAAGCCAAATAACAGCTTGCCAGCATCCTCTTTCCAATAAGTGCCATCACAATATGACCGAAGAACCGGCAAATCCGATGGCAGACCAGCAATCGGTTCGGTAACAAGGTAATAATGTTCGCAAGCATGAAGCGGAACGCCAACGCCATTTTTTCGGCCAAGATCGCGCGCCCACATGCCAGCGCAGTTAACAACAAACTCGGCAGAGATGATGCCAGCATCAGTCTCAACGCCAGTTACTTTTCCGCCTGAAGTCAATACGGTCTCAACCTTGATATTCTCAAAAATCTGAGCGCCATTCATCCGCGCCCCACGCACCAACGCTTGTGTCAAATCTGTTGGATTTGCCGATCCGTCACTTGGCATATAGATTCCGCCAAGCACACCCTCGGCATTCATTAAGGGCCATCGTTCGGCAATTGCATCTGTTGCGATAAAGGACGCTTCGACGCCAAATAGCCTTGCAAAATCGGCTTTACGCTTCAATTCCGAGAGGCGGCTCTGATTCACCGCGATCGAGATTGAGCCATTTTGCCGAAAGCCCGGACTAAGCCCTGTTTCGGCTTCAATCTCCTGTAAAAGCTCAACACCATAGCTGGCAAAGGCGGTCGTGGCATGGGTGCCTTGAAGCTGGCCTACCAGACCGGCAGCATGCCATGTGGTTCCGCTTGTAAGTTTTTTCCGTTCAACAAGCACCACATCCTTCCAGCCATTCTTGGCAAGGTGATAGGCAACCGAACAGCCATGGATTCCGCCGCCAATGACAACAACTTGCGCATGTTTTGGAAAGGATGCTGACATGGAAGAAAACCTTAAGATATTGTGTTACATACGAAACATAGCATTACCGGATATGCCGTTCTTTATTCCAATGTGAAAAGCCGTCCAAAACCGTCGGGCTGGTGATTTATGCCGGACAACCGCATCATATGCCAAGCAAGTGCCTGATTGGATGACACCACAGGCTTGCCAAGCATGGCTTCTGCATGGCTAAGAATATCCAGAGTGCGCAAACTGGTGCAAGATACAAACACGCCATCGCACAAATCAGAGTTGCCAGCTTTAAGGACCGCGTCAAGAACACTTTGCTGGCTGATCCGGGCAACGGTAAAATCATCAGATTGATTGAAGGAGGCAACAATTGTTGCGTCAAAACCCGCTTGTTTCAAATTGTCACGCATCGCCAAAGTGACCTCAGGCGGGTAGGGCGTAACCAGCGCAAGCTGGCGCACGCCCAATGTAGCGAGCCCAGCCTTACAGGCTGATAGCGGGTTGGATATTTTCGCCTGCGGATGAAGTTCTTGAATGATGCCAGCTACCGTATCCTCGCCAATCATGGTTGCGCCAGAGGTGCAAGCATAGCCAATTGTATCAAAGCTGAATGATGGCGGCAGTAGCTTTGCCGTTGCCGGTAAGTCGGCTTTCATCTGACCAAGCGTGTCTGGCGACACCTCCATCGCATTCGGAATTCGCGCATGATAAAACGCAATGTCCTTGGCGGTGAATAATCGGGCAAATTCATGCTCGATTGTCTGATCGGTTTGCAGAACAATCATGCCAAGCCGCGCCGCGGAACCAAGCCCATGATCAGTCTCAAAAACCAACTTGTCGATGATGGTGGTTTGATTTTGTGGTTTCATCAGCTACCCAATTGCCGCATTACATATCAGCGCCTTCTTGTTGGGCAAAAAACGATGTTCCTTTCGGCACGGCTGGTAATTGCATCGCATATGGAGAACAACGCACCCTGCCCGTCGATTCGCCCCGAACCAATGCATGGGTGAACCGGCTTGGTAAATGATTTGGGCTTAGTTCGATTGCATCTTCGGCATAATATGTGGTGATATAAAGCGTCCGAGGCTCATCAGATAAGTTAGGCGCTGACCCGTGAAGCAGATTGACATGCATCAAGCAGACCGCACCGGCGCTGCCCGTGCATTTCACAATCTTGTCACGCTGCGGTTCGATAATGCGCTCATCAATGGCGCCGGTGAATATGCCATTATGCCAATGCGGATAAAGTGGCCCCTTATGGCTTGTGGGGATAACCTCAAGCGGACCATTTTCCAGCGTTACATCATCGAGAAAAAGCAGGCAGGTGATCATGTCGTCATTGGTCATTGGCTGGAACGGAAAGTCCTGATGCCATTTCACCGCGGTCGCCGAGCCGGGGAGTTTTGAATTTACCTTGCCGTGATGAAAGCGGATATTTGAGCCAAGCAATTCAGCACAATAATCAACCGTGCGGGCATTGCGCATCACATCTTCATAGATTGGCGAAACCTCTTCGGGCGATTGCACACGCCGAAGCCCCGGTGTTGTTGGGCTATGGCCGGGCTGTAGGTCAAACCTTGCGCGCCCATCCAAAGTTTCGCCATAGTCACAATCATGGTTTTGGCTTTCTTCGACCCAATTTTGGAATTCGGCACGAAGCGCGGCAAGCTGGCGCGCTGATACCGCATCTTCAACCACCAAAACACCATCATGCCAGAATTTGTCTTTTTGCGCTTGTGTTAGCAA
>JAFMNI010000105.1 GCA_017859295.1 Candidatus Puniceispirillum sp.
TTCGCAAAGAACTGTTGAATGCGCTGAAAATTCTGGAAGAAGGCCATATCGCACCAGAAAACATGAAGGGGTCTTGGGCTGGCGCCATGGGGCAAAGCCAGTTTATGCCGTCAAGCTTTTTGTCCTAT
The DNA here is from genome assembly GCA_017859295.1 of Candidatus Puniceispirillum sp. Lineage (GTDB taxonomy): Bacteria > Pseudomonadota > Alphaproteobacteria > Puniceispirillales > Puniceispirillaceae > UBA3439. Next base: position 129 of record JAFMNI010000105.1, read on the forward strand.
GCTGTCGATTGGGATGGGGATGGCAAACGCGATATATGGGGCACCAAGCCTGATGTGTTTGCCTCAACCGCATACTACCTGTCGAAAGCAGGCTGGCGTGATGATATCACCTGGGGACGAAAGGTTACATTGCCGAAGGGCTTTTCTATGAATGGAAAAAATCCCAAGGCACTTGCCGATGGCAAGATACGCGCCAAGCTGCCTGTTTGGGCAAAGGCAGGCGTTCGCAATGCCGATGGTGGCGCTTTGCCGACAAAGGATCTAACCGCGCGGCTGGTGATGCCTGCTGGCAGTGATGGCCCTGCTTTTCTCGTCTATAGCAATTTTGACTCAATCCTTGATTGGAACCGGTCAAATTATTATGCGCTGGCGATTGGCCATTTGTCTGACAAGCTGCGATAAACCGGATTGTGAAACAACAGGATAAAAGAATGCGTGTTAACGGGAAAAACTTGTTTGGGTTTTTGATTTTGGGCTTGTTGTTGCAGGGTTGTGCTTCGGCTGAACTGGCTGTTGATCTGTTCAAAAAACATAAACGCCAAACTGAAACCGGTAAACAAGCTAAAGTTGTTGCCAAACCGCATTACAAAATTGGCAATCCCTATCAAGAATTTGGCGTTTGGTATTATCCAAAACGCGATTTGACCTATGATGAAACGGGTCTTGCATCTTGGTATGGCGAGGAAACCGCTGTTTTGGGGCGTCCTACAGCGAATGGTGAAGTGTTTGATCCCAATATTGCAACAGCGGCGCATAAAACCTTGCCACTGCCATCGGTGGTTCGCGTTACCAATCTTGATAATGGCAAATCACTGGTTGTCAGATTAAATGATCGTGGGCCTTTTGCGCCCGGCCGGATCATTGATTTGTCGCATGAGGGCGCGCGGTTACTTGGTTTTGTCAAGCAAGGCATTGCCAAAGTTCGCGTTCAGATATTGGCAGAGCAAAGCTTGCGCTTGGAAAATCTCGCAAAAAGGGGCGAATTTCCAAGTTTGACAGCCAATGATCAAGGTGCCATGCCGGAAATGACGCCAGCGATCAATCCTACGGTAAGCCTGACTGCCAAATCGAGTAAAATCAAAAGCAAGGTTGCGGTTGATCAACCACCGCAATCAGCCTTGGAATTACTGTCACAATCGCGCGTTGGCGAGGTTATTTCAGTTGCGCCCGTTGCGACCAAGATCTGGGTTCAAATTGGTGCTTTTGGGTCTGAACAGCGTGCCAATGACGTATTTTCAAAGGTTGGATCGGTTGGCTCGGGCGGGGTGTCTATGGTAAACCGTCTTGGCAAGCGGCTGTATCGTGTTCGCCTTGGGCCGGTCGATGATGTGGCAATGGCAGATTCGATGCTGCAAAAAGTATTTAATATCGGCTTTAGCGGCGCACGGATTGTCGTTGATTAGGCAATGACATTTTTACGCCGTTTTATAGGGTGATATGTAGCTTGCATGACCGTTGCACAGACTGGTCATTGAACAGGACTTGCTTTGGCGAGTGATGAGGATTTGACGATGATACGAAAATTTTGGGCAAGATCATTTTTGGTTGCGGTGCTGATTGGCGTTGCAATGCCTGTTTCTGCCGCTGAAATTACATCGCCAGCAAAGCAGGCCTATATTACCGATTTTGCAACTGGCAAAGTTCTGTTCAGCAAAGATGCTGACGCGCCAATGAAGCCGGCATCAATGGCAAAGATCATGACCGTTTTTGTGGCGTTCCAGCGAATTGCTGATGGCCAGCTTGGGATGGATGATAAATTCACCATTTCGGAAAAGGCTTGGAAAAAAGGCGGGTCACGAACATTTCTAGAAGTTGGCAAAACTGTATCGGTTCGTGAACTCCTGCACGGCATTATCGTCCAGTCAGGCAATGATGCTGCCATTGTTCTGGCCGAGGGGATTTCCGGTACGGAAAACGCCTTTGCCGATGAAATGAATTTCTGGGCTAAAAAAATTGGCATGAAAAATACAAATTTTCGGAATTCAACCGGCTGGCCTGATCCTGATTTGACGACAACAGCCGCTGATCTGAATATTATGACAACCGAGCTGATCCGCCGATTTCCTGCAGATAAATACCCCGATCTTTATCCAATTTTTGCCAAGCGGGAATATACCTATAACAAAATTCGCCAGCCAAACCGCAACCCGCTTGTTTATGGTACGGCTGGTGCTGATGGCTTGAAAACTGGTCATACTGAAGAATCAGGCTATGGGTTGGTAGGATCGGCTGAACGCGATGGTCAACGCGTCATCATGGTTCTAAATGGCATGACTAGCATAAAGCAACGCTCGGCTGAATCGCGCCGCCTGATGGATTTGATGTTCCGTGAATTCAAAACCTATCGCTTTTTTGATAAGGGCCAGCCGGTCGATCAGGCCAATGTATGGCTTGGCAATGCAGCCAAGGTTGATCTGGTTTTGGATGCGCCGCTTCACTTGCTGTTATCCTATCAAGAGCGCCGCGATTTGAAATTATCGGTTCAATGGCTTGATCCGGTTCCAGCCCCGATTGTGGCAGGGGATCAATTGGGAACATTAACCGTTGATATCAAGGGCGATAGCCGCAAATTGGTTTTGCGGGCAGGGCAGGATATTCCGGTTTTGGGGATGTTTGATCGGGTTAGTGCCGCGGTAAAATATTTGATCTTTGGCGCGCCTGTTACGCCAGCAATTGTAAAGTGACGGCGGTAATGCGCGGCCTGTTCATCACCTTCGAAGGTGGCGAAGGAAGCGGTAAAACAACGCAAATACAACAGCTTAAAAACTGGATTGAATCCAATATGGATTCGGTAAATCTATGTTTGACGCGCGAACCAGGAGGAACAATCGAGGCCGAATCAATTCGCGCATTGCTGTTGAATGGCGCGGCCAGCAAATGGCAGCCTGCGACCGAAGCGATGATGATGTCGGCATCGCGCCATGAACATGTTATTCATGTGATCGAGCCAGCGCTTAGCCGCGGCGATATTGTCATTTGTGATCGCTTTACCGATTCAACTCATGTCTATCAAGGCTATGTTGGCGGGGTCGATAATGCGCTTCTTGACGGGCTTGACCAATTGTCATGCCAAGGTCTGGTTCCTGATTTAACCCTGCTTCTTGATATGGACAGCAATGCAGGGCTTGCCCGCACAATCCAGCGTGGCAATGCCGAAAGCCGGTTTGAGTCAAAAGGCGCTGCCTTTCACCAAAAAGTGCGGCAGGGTTTTGTTGAACGTGCCGAAAAATACCCCGACCGTATTGCCAAGATTGATGCGGCAAGACCGGCCGACGCGGTGACAAAGGATGTGATCGCCGCGGTTCGTGCTTTGCTTGTGGCAAAAGGCATGATTGCGGCAAGCTAATTTTCTTGGTGCAATTGATTGGCGCATTTGGCCGGATAATTTTTGGATGGCGGCGTAAAAGGAACTAGCGCAACTCTGTATGAATGATACGAATGACAAATTAGATGATGCTGCCGATCCAACAGCGATTGTTGGTCACAGTGATTTTACCAATGCGCTTGCCGGTGCGTTGGCAAGTGGCCGTATGCATCATGCGTGGCTGCTAACCGGTCCGCGTGGCATTGGCAAAGCCAGTATGGCGCGTTTGGCGGCGGCATGGCTTTTGTCTGAACAGGTGCCTGAAACAGGTCTGTTTGGCGATGCTGCCCCGCAATTTGCCGTTTCACCTGATGATCCGGGGGCAAATCTGGTCTTTCGTGGCGCGCATCCTGATTATTTGGCGATTGCGCCCGTTCTTGACGATAATAAATCAGGCCAGATCAAAATTGATCAAATCCGCGATATGGTTCCGTTTATGGCGCATAAGCCGGCACGAGGTGGCTGGCGCGTTGCGGTGATTGACTCAATGGATGAGATCAACCGCAATGGTGCCAATGCCATGTTGAAACTATTAGAAGAACCGCCTGAAAAGGCGGTGATTTTCTTGGTGTCGTCACGTCCTGGGCAATTGCCAGCAACGATTAGGTCGCGTTGCCGGGTTGTTCGGCTTTCGGCATTGGATGCGGTGATGTGCCGTGATGTTCTGGCAAAAATATGGCCGGATGCTGATGCAGGACATATTGATCTATTGGCGCAGCTTTGTGGCGGCGCGCCCGGGCGGGCGATTTCACTTGCCGAAAGCGGCGCGGCTGATTGTTATCAAGTTGCCTGTTCGCTTTTGGCCGCGCCAAAGCTTGATGTTGGGGCGATGGCGGCGCTTGCCGGAAAATGGGGCAGGGGTGCCGCGGCAGGGCGGGCAACGCGCGAAGGGGCGGTATTTTGCCTTGATCGGCTGTTGCGGCTTGCCGCATTGACAGCCAGCGGCGGTTCAAGCCTGACAATATGCAATTTCGAAACTGGCGCGATTGACGTTTTATGCAAACGGCACACGGCGGCAACGCTTGCCGGTTTTCATGACGCATTCTTAAAAGACTCGTCTCGTGCCGAAGGTCTTTATCTCGATTTTTCGCAGTTTTTACTCCGGCAAATGATCAAATTATATGAGAAAACCTTGCCCTAATGATGCGGCTGGGCTACCTCATTGCTTGGGTATTTAAATTCTACAGCGTCTCTATCCGGATAAAACTTATGAGCCAGACCTATTACATCACCACACCGATTTACTATGTGAATGACAAACCGCATATCGGCCATGCCTATACAACGCTGTCTTGCGATGTGATGGCGCGTTTCAAACGGCTGGATGGTTATGATGTGACCTTTTTGACCGGAACTGACGAACATGGCCAAAAAGTTGAAAAAGCGGCTGAAGTGGCGGGCGTGACCCCACAAAAATTTACCGATCAGGTTAGCCAGAATTTTCGTGATTTGACCGCTAAGCTGAATTTCTCGAATGATGATTTTATCCGCACAACCGAAGACCGGCACAAGCAAGCCTGCCAGAAAATCTGGTCAATTCTTCAGGAGAATGGCCATATCACCCTTGGGAAATATGAAGGGTGGTATTCGGTTCGCGATGAAACCTTCTATACCGAAACCGAATTGGTCGATGGTAAGGCGCCAACCGGCGCGCCAGTGGAATGGGTTGAAGAGCCATCCTATTTCTTTAACCTGTCAGCATGGCAGGATAAATTATTGGCTTTTTACGCGGAAAACCCAGATTTTGTTGGGCCGGAAAGCCGGTTCAATGAAGTGAAAAGCTTTGTCAAAGGTGGGCTTCGTGATCTATCGGTCAGCCGTGCCAGCTTTAAATGGGGCGTTCCGGTGCCAAATGACGAAGATCATGTCATGTATGTCTGGCTTGATGCGCTTACCAATTATGTAACGGCAACCGGTTGGCCTGTTGATGGCGCCAATGGCGATGCTGATAAACATGAACGCCTTTGGCCAGCAGATTTGCATATGGTTGGCAAAGATATTCTGCGGTTTCACGCGGTCTATTGGCCGGCCTTTTTGATGGCGGCAGGCTTGCCATTGCCAAAGCGGGTGTTTGCACATGGCTGGTGGACGAATGAAGGCCAGAAAATTTCAAAATCACTTGGCAATGCCATTGATCCGAACCATCTTGCGGAAACCTACGGTCTTGATCAAACGCGCTATTTCCTGATGCGCGAAGTGCCGTTTGGCAATGATGGTATTTTTTCAGTTCCAGCCTTAACCCAGCGCATCAATGGTGACCTTGCCAATGATCTTGGTAATTTGTCGCAACGTGTTTTATCGATGATCTTTAAAAACTGCGATGGCATCATGCCAGCCCAGCCGGAAAAGCTGGCAGCTGAAGATCAGGCACTTTTGGCCAGTGTGGATGGCTTGCTTATTGCGGTTCGCCAGCATATTGATAAACAAGCTTTCCATGAGGCGCTTCGTGTGATCTGGCAGGTGATTTCAAATGCAAACCGCTATGTTGATAATGTTGCGCCTTGGGCCTTGAAGAAAACAGATCCAGCACGCATGGCCGAGGTCTTGGCCGTTTTGGCTGAAACCATTCGCCAAGTGGCAATCCTTGTCCAGCCGGTGATGCCCGATGCGGCTGCCAAGATTCTCGACCAGCTTGGCGTTGATCCGGCAGCGCGTGACTTTACCCAATTGGCCGGGCAGGCGCGGCTTGCCAATGGACAAATGATTGCCAAACCGGAACCGGTGTTTCCGCGTTTTGTTGATGAGGCGGACACAAATGCCGGATGACAATAAGCCTTTGATGATTGATAGCCATGCGCATCTCGATTATCCGCAACTTTCGGATGATCTGGACGGGGTTTTGGCGCGCGCAAATGCGGCTGGTGTCACCCATATCATCACCATCGGCGTCAAGCTTAGCACTGCTGATGCGCCAAA
>JAFMNI010000007.1 GCA_017859295.1 Candidatus Puniceispirillum sp.
CCGCCGATGCCTTTCTGGTGGCGTTGAAATTGCCAAATATGTTTCGCCGCCTTAGTGCCGAAGGCGCGATGACCAATGCCTTTCTTCCCAGCTTTGCCAAAATACGCGAAACCGACGGGCGTGATGCCGCGCTTCGGCTCGCATCTGAGGCGCAGATTTTTCTGATCATTGCGCTTTTTGCGATTGTTGTACTTGCCGAAATTTTCATGCCTGAAGTCATTGCGCTTCTTGCCCCGGGCTTTGCGGCAACGCCTGATCGTTTGGCTGCAGCGGTCGATCTGGCGCGTGTAACGATGCCCTATCTGCCGATGATTTCCGTGGTTGCGCTTTGGGGGGCAATCGCCAATGCGCATGACCGGTTTATGGCTGCTGCTGCCGCGCCAATTTTGGCAAATCTCTGTTTTATTGCTGGGGCGATTTCGATTCCGATTTTGGCGGCTGATTTGGGCATGTTCAAAGCTTTGCCAATTGCCATCGGCCTTTTGGTTGCTGGGTTTTGCCAATTGTTGTTTTTGTTTTTTGTTCTGCGCCGCCTGTCGGCAGTGCCAAAACTGCAATGGCCGCGCCTATCGAATGCGGGCAAAATGATGTGGCGCAAATTCCTGCCAGCGGCGCTTGGCGCTGGCGGCATGCAGCTTAATCTTCTAGTCGATTTGATTTTGGCATCAATGCTGCCGGTTGGTGCGATTTCATGGCTCTATTATGCTGATCGTGTGGCGCAATTGCCGCTTGGTATTGTTGGCATTGCGCTTGGTACGGCATTGCTGCCCAGATTATCCGCTGCCGAAGCGGCTGGTCAAAAAGACGAAATCACCAAAACGCTTGATGAGGCGATTATCTTTGGCGGATTCTTTGTCGTGCCAGCGGTTATTGCGCTGATCCTTCTTGCAGGTCCAATCATTGAGGGGCTATTTGCCTATGGCGCTTTTTCAATTGATGATGCGGTGATGGCGGCAATGGCCTTATCAGCCTATGCGCTTGGTCTTCCCGGATTTGTCATGGTGAAAATTTTGCAACCCGCCTTTTATGCGGCAGGCCAGCCAGGCACGGTTTTGAAAATATCGATCATGACCGTGGTGATCAATATAACAGCATCATTGGTGATGATGCCCATTTTTGGGCATGTCGGGCTGGCACTGGCAACGTCATTATCAGGATTGATTGCGGCAATCACCATGGTGGTTTTATTATGTCGCCGTGGCCGTCTTGGCGGTGGTTCGCTTGGTATGATTGGCCGCATTTTTCTTGCCAGTCTGGTCATGGCGATGTTGCTTTTGGCGATGGTTTGGCTTGCCGGAGGAATAAGACAATTTCTGCCCGCGGCAGGCTGGCTTGCCGTTTTGGTTGTTGGTGGTGGCGGCGGATTTGTTTTAGCCGCTTGGTGTTTTCGGGCGATTCCAGCCGGATTTGTCCGCCGATTGGGCAACCGAAAGACTTGACCGCGGCCGCACAAGCGGGGATAACGCTGGCATATAATTTCAATTGCAGATGTGATGGGTTGGCACCGGCCTGCCAGCATCTGATCAGGCGTGATGGATAGACCAAATGACCGATTCAAAAATGCATAAATCCGCAGGAAAAGGCCGCATCTTTTCCGGCATCCAGCCAACCGGCAATTTGCATCTTGGCAATTATCTTGGTGCTATTCGCAATTGGGTTGCTTTGCAGCATGATTTTGAATCGATCTATTGTGTTGTTGATTTGCATGCCATCACCGTTCATCAAGATCCGGCTGATTTGCGCAAAAGCACGCGCGAAGTGGCGGCAAGCCTGATCGCCGCTGGCATCTCAACCGAACAATCAATTTTGTTTAATCAATCTTGCGTGCCGCAACATGCCGAGCTGGCGTGGGTTTTCAATTGTGTGACCCGTCTTGGCTGGTTGAACCGGATGACTCAATTCAAAGAAAAGGCAGGTAAAAACCGCGAAAATGCGTCGGTTGGTCTTTATGCTTATCCGACCTTGATGGCCGCTGATATCCTGACTTACCGCGCAACGCATGTTCCGGTTGGTGAAGACCAAAAACAGCATCTTGAATTAACCCGCGACATCGCGCAGGCCTTTAATTCAATCTATGATAAAGATGTGTTTCCGCTTCCCGAACCACAAATTTTTGGCAGCGCAACGCGCGTTATGAGTCTTCGTGATGGCAGCGCCAAAATGAGCAAATCTGACCCGTCGGATAATTCACGGATCAATATGACCGATGATGCCGATATGATCATGCAGAAAATCCGCAAGGCAAAAACTGACCCTGATGCTTTGCCATCTGAAATGGCTGGTCTTGCCGATCGGCCTGAAGCCAGCAATCTTGTTGGCATTTATGCCGCGCTTGCCGAATGCAGCACCGATGATGTTCTTGCCGAATTTGGCGGGCGCGGATTTGGTGATTTCAAACCGGCGCTTGGCGATCTGGCGGTGGCGAAATTATCGCCAATTGGTGCTGAAATGCGGCGGCTTCTTGAAAACCCTGCCGATATTGACGCGATTCTTGCTGATGGTGCCGAACGTGCCGCGGCCATTGCGCGGCCAATTCTTGCCGAGGTACGTGATATTGTTGGGTTTTTAGGATCAAGCACCGATCGCTAGATGGGCTTGTGATCGCCAGGTGCGCTGATCACTAGCCAGATCGGTGCAGATATGCGATATTAAGCTGGTGTCGGGTTGTAGTTTTTACGGAAATCCCCATATAACGTTGATGGGGCTAACGCATATTATGCGATGGCATGAAAATGATTTTGGGGCGGTGACGAACCTGTCTGCACCAAGATTGTGAATTTAGCCTAAATGCCAAAAAATTAATCTGTTGTTGCCCTGAAATGGGCCATGTTGATGGCAAATTTATCGCATCGAAAAGGAATGATTAGATGTTTATTCAAACACAGGATACGCCGAATCCGGCAACATTGAAATTCATCCCCGGTGTTCCGGTGATGGCGCAGGGAACTGCTGATTTTGCCGATTCTGATAGCGCTAATAAATCACCATTGGCACGCCGCCTTTTTCAAGTTGATGGCGTAACAGCGGTTTTTCTGGGTGCTGATTTTGTTGCCGTGACCAAAGCTGAAGGGCTTGACTGGTTTGCGCTCAAACCGGGGATTCTTGCCGGCATTATGGAACATTACGCATCAGGCATGCCGGTCATTGAAAAAGACGCCGAGCTTGCCGATCCGCATGCCGAAGATGGTGATAGCGATACGGTCCAGCAGATCAAACAGCTTTTGGACTCGCGTGTGCGTCCGGCGGTGGCAATGGATGGCGGCGATATCGTGTTTCAGGGCTTTGATGATGGTGTTGTCACATTGCAGATGCGCGGTGCCTGTCAGGGTTGTCCTAGTTCGACAGCAACCTTGAAAATGGGCATTGAAAATATGCTTCGCCATTATATCCCTGAAGTGCGTGAGGTTCGTGCGGCCGAGCTGTAAGACAGTCACAACTGCGCCAATTATAGATGTTCAGATTTAAGGCTTAGGTCGTGATATCGTCGATTTCTAACTGGCTGACCAACCGGCGGATTGTCTGGATCGCTGCGGCTATTGCGTTTTTAGGCTTTACCGGCCCCGGTCTTTTTGGCCTATCACCACCACAATTTTTTCACAGCCATGACGCTGTTACCGAACAGGCAAAGACAGATGAATTGCCGCCCGGAAAGCATTCGGCTTCCGATATGTCCTCACAAGTTGCGCAGCCAGACGCATCACCGGCAATCGTCGCCGTGCCTGAAACCGGCCGTGACGATGCCAATACTGCAGATGCCTCGGATGGCCTGATGCGTTATGCGCCTGACCAAGAGCCTGACCAAGAGCCTGAAAAATCTCTGTTGGCAAAGGCACCAAAAACGCTCAAAGGACCGAATACAAGCCATATTGAACTTGAGTCCACAAAGCGGGTGCCGGCGCCAGAACCTCTTTTGGTGCCACGCGATTTTTTTACCCAGATTCCCGACTCACATCTGGCTTTATCAGGCACAGCGCAAAAGGAATCCTTCATAAAAATCGTGCTGCCGCTTATTTTGGCGAGCAATGAAGAAATCAGCAATCGCCGCGAGGCGATTCGGCGCGCCTTTGAAAATGATGATCGGGCGACCTTGGAAAAATGGGCAAAACTTTATAAAATTGACGTAACCGATCAGGATAACAAAGCCTTGATGACGCGGTTGCTTGAGCGGGCTGATACAATTCCGGTGGCGTTGGCATTGGCGCAGGCGGCGGTTGAGTCAGGCTGGGGAACATCGCGATTTGCCATTCAGGGCAATGCGTTATTTGGCCAATGGGCATGGCGTGAACAAGCTGGCATCAGGCCGCTTGATGCCAGTAATGACCGCGCTGTTGTGCGCAGTTTTGGATCGTTGCTTGGTTCGGTTCGCGCCTATATGCATAATCTGAATACGCATTCGCATTATCAGAAATTTCGCAAGGCACGTTCGGCATTACGCAACCGCCCAAAAGGCGGCGAAGCCAAAATACTGGCCAAATATCTTGATCGCTATGCCGAAATTGGCGAGGCTTATGTGAAGAAGCTAAAAGTCTTGATCCGTAGCAATGATTTTAGCCGTTTTGCCTTGGCGTATCTAAGCTAGATTTACCACTGCCTTACGGCACCAGAAATTGTTTGCCAAACCAGCGCCAGCGTCCATCCGGGCCGGGCATGGTGCAATTGACACGGGCACGACCCGATGGCAGGGGACCTGGAAACCGCACTTCGGCGCGCGGCCCCAACCGGCTGATTTGCAGCTGGTCATAGGTGGTGTTGAAACAGCGTAATTGGTTTTTTGTGGCAATTTCTGGCGCTAGCGTAAATCCAAAGTCAGGCGGGTTTTTCGCAATCACAACATCGGCAGGCAGAATTTGGTTGGCTTTCAGCGGCAGGCCGTCAATCGCCAATGTCAAACGATCCATCGCGCCATATTTTTCGTTCATGGCAAAACGTGGCAGTTCAAAATAGCCATCATAGCCATGCGCAATGCCCGAATTTTGACCGAAACCGGCAATGAAACCAGCCGCCTTCACGCGCTCGATAACGGCCAGATTATATTCGCCATAGGGATAGGCAAACAGATTTGGACGAAGGCCAAGTTCGGCTAGAAATCGCTGATTTGACTTTTCTAATTCGGCGTCAACATCGGCAAGACTGGATAAATGCATATGCGGGTGACTGGCTGTCTGGCTGCCAATGCCAACCCCATCGGCCTGTAATTGCCGAAGCTGATCCCAGCTCATATAGCCGCGATTTTTGCGATCAACCGGATCGGTGGCGACAAAAACGGTAAAGGGAAATCCTTTTGCCTGTAGCCGCGGCCATGCTTCGGTGAAAACTGATAGATAGGCATCATCGATGGTGATCGCGACTGTGCGGTCGGGAAGCGGCGTATCTTTTTGCAAATGATCGACAATCTTTGCCAGCGGCCAGACCGAGTAATTGCCATTTGATAATTTCTCAAGATGCGCATCAAATTGATCAAGGCGGATATTTGTGCTTGGCAGACGGTTCTCACCAAACCGGTGATACATCAAAATCACCGCATGGTCGGCAGCAAAGGCCGATCCCAGAAACGACAGCAGTAGAACCGACATTATCGCAAATCTGCTGCCAAGATAGGCAAGCCAATGACAAGCGTTCTGATAATGTCTTATGTGCATAGCAGATTTTCCACTAAAAAAATGATATAACCCTGACTTTACCGGCGGCGTTGTCAATGTTAGAGCGATCTCATTTAGCGCATCTTGGTGAGATGATGCAACCCGATAAGCCGATCTGGATAAAGGATAAGCCGATTGAAAACGCCCAAACGCCCTGATGCCTTGCCGGTCATATTAGCCTTTGAAGCCAGCACCAATCAACTGTCAGTTGCTGTTTATGCTGATGGGGTGATCCGCGCCATGAAAACGGCCGAGGCTGCTTTTGGGCAGGCCGCATCATTGGTGCCATTGGCGGTTTCGGCTTTGGCTGAGGCAGATGTTGATTTTGCCATGATCAGCCATGTTGCAGCGGGGCGTGGTCCTGGATCATTTACCGGCCTTCGTGTTTCACTGGCCGCAGCCAAAGGCGTTTGTCTGGCGCATGATTTGCCTGGGCTTGGCATTTCCGGTCTTGAGGCGCTTGCCTATTCTTGCGGCGATGACCATGGCGATTTACCAATCTTATGTCTTGCCGATACGCGGCGTGGCAATGTCTATGCGCAGTTTTTTACCGCCGATATGACACCACAAGGTGATATTTTCGAATCGCAGATTGAACAATTGCCATTGCTTGTGCCGTCGGCGTTTGGCCAAGAGACGATTTTGCTTGCCGGATATGGTGGGCAAGCTGTTGGCGCGGCCTTTCTTGGCGCTGGCAGGCAGGTTCGCGTGGCGGGCGGCAAAATGATATCAGCTGATGCGGCTGATCAAGGGATTGATGATATATCGGTTGATGCTGGCATGATTGCCAATCTTGCCGCGCATCATCTCACGCGGGGCGTGGTTTCACCATTGACGCCGCTTTATCTCGCCGATCCGCGTCTTGGGCCGAAAAAGAAAGCATCGGCTTGATGATCCGGCGCATCACTCCGGCTGATTGTGATGCAATCGCTACGCTTGAGGCCAGATTATTTGCAACCGCGCTTGATCAGGCCCGCCTGATGGGATTGCAGTCCAACCCGGTTTTTTGTGGTTTTGTCGATCTGGTACCCGATCAGGATCAGCCACAATCCATATCGGCCGGTGATTTGGCGCCATATCTTAATGGTTATCTTCTTGCCACGATGATTGATGGTGAAGCTGAAATCCTGTCAATTGGCGTTACGCCTGACCGGCAAAGACAGGGTGTTGGCAAGCTGCTTTTGCAGCATTTTTTCGAGCATGGCACCAGCCAGAATATGGCTAGGGTAGTGCTTGAAGTCGCCGAAGATAATGTGCCAGCACTTGGGCTTTATCGCGATTTCGGTTTTGTCGAATTTGGCCGCCGCAAAGACTATTACAAACAAGGTAATCGGAAAATCGACGCAATCATGATGAAGTGGTGCCCTACTGAGGCTTTTCCTTGACCATCTTTGCTTCTAGGCGGTACAAGGGGACTTGGATTTGCACTGCTGAAATGTGACATAGCGCTCTTGACCAAAAAACTCTTTATCAAAACCTACGGCTGTCAGATGAATGTTTATGATTCTGACCGTATGACCGATGTTCTAGCACCGCTTGGCTATGCGCCAACCGATATGGCTGATGGCGCCGATATGGTGATTTTGAACACATGCCATATTCGTGAAAAAGCGTCTGAGAAGGTGTTTTCCGAACTTGGCCGATTGCGCCAACTCAAAGAACGCGCCGCTGATCAGCAGGGCCGTCAGGTTACGATTGCGGTTGCCGGATGTGTGGCACAGGCCGAAGGCGAAGAAATTACCCGCCGCGCGCCATGGGTTGATATTGTTGTTGGGCCGCAAACCTATCACCGGCTTCCCGAATTGGTTGGCAAGATTGATCCGGCAAGCCGCAACCGGATTATTGATACGGATTTCCCCGAAGAAGTGAAATTTGATTTTCTGCCGGGCGAGCATGCACCGCGTGGCCCAGCCGCATTTTTGAGTGTTCAAGAAGGCTGTGATAAATTTTGCGCCTTTTGCGTTGTGCCTTACACACGCGGCGCTGAGTTTTCGCGCCCGGTCAAAACTGTTTTGGAAGAAGCCAAACGGCTGGTGGCAAGCGGCACGCGTGAATTGACGCTTCTTGGGCAGAATGTGAATGCCTATCATGGCGCGCATGATTCCGGCAAAGACTGGACGCTTGGCCGGTTGATACGTGCGCTTGCCAAGGTTGATGGGCTTGAGCGTATTCGCTATACGACATCGCATCCGCTGGATATGGATGATGAATTGATCGCCGTTCATGGTGACGTGCCGCAATTAATGCCGTATCTGCATTTGCCAATCCAGTCTGGGTCAAACCATGTTCTGCAGGAAATGAACCGTCGTCACACAAGTGATGTCTATCTGGCGGTGATCGACAAGCTTCGCGCCATCCGTCCGGATATTGCCATGTCAGGTGATTTCATTGTTGGTTTCCCCGGCGAAAGCGATGCCGATTTTGCCGAAACCTTGGCACTTGTCAGCAAGGTTGGTTACGCATCGGCCTATTCATTTAAATATAGCCCGCGCCCAGGAACACCCGCGGCAACATCTGAAATACAGGTTCCAGAATCGGTAAAATCTGAACGGCTTGAAAGCCTTCAGCAATTGCTGAACGCCCAGCAATTTGCCTTTAACAAAGGGACCGAGGGCAAGATTGTTGATGTCCTTGTCGAGCGTGCCGGTGGCCGCGATGGTCAAATGGCGGGTCGAAGCCCCTATATGCAGGCGGTGAATTTCATCGGCAATCCTGATCAGATTGGCCAGATTGTGCCTTGCCGTCTGTCCGAAGCCCGCCAGAACAGCATGACTGGCGATATTGTCAATTTGAAGGGGGCGGCGTGAACGCGGCAAAAGCCAATAGCATCCGTATGGAATTCGAAGATAACGGCGTTCTAGCGCTATTATCAGGTGAACATAACCAGCATCTGGCGCATATCGAAAAATCCTTGGATGTCACGCTGGATTCCTTTGGTAATAGCATCAAAATTTCAGGTGCGGGCAAAGCCACCAAAACCGCCCGAACCGTGATTGAGGATCTGTATCGCCGTATTGCCGATGGCAAGCGTGATGATATAGATAAATCAATGGTCGAAGATGCATTGCGATGGGCGATGAATGGTCATCAGGCTGATGCGGTAACCGCAGGCGAATCTTTTGACACATGGAAAAAGAAAATTGTCGCCAAAACCAAAGGCCAGAATGATTATCTGAAATTATTGCGTAGTAATGAAGTGGTGTTTGGCCTTGGGCCTGCTGGTACTGGCAAAACCTATATGGCTGTTGCCCGCGCTGTTGAAGCGCTGAAAAAGCGCGAAGTCGAACGTATTATTTTATCTCGTCCTGCTGTTGAAGCGGGCGAACGTCTTGGCTTTTTGCCAGGCGATATGAAAGAAAAGGTCGATCCCTATCTGCGGCCGCTTTATGATGCGTTATATGATATGATGCCAGCTGATAAAGTTGACCGAATGCTGGCCAGTGGCGAGATTGAAATTGCACCGCTTGCTTTTATGCGTGGCCGCACCTTGACCGCAGCGCATGTGATTATTGACGAGGCGCAGAACACCACGCCTGTTCAAATGAAAATGGTTCTCACCCGGCTTGGGCAGGATTCACATATGGTCATTACGGGTGATTTAAGTCAGGTTGATTTGCCAGCGGGTCAACCGTCCGGCCTTGCCGAGGCGGTTTCGCTTTTAGACAATATTAAAGGCGTTGGCATTATCCATCTGTCTGGCCAAGATGTGGTTCGTCATCCGGTCGTGGCGCGTATTTTGCAAGCGTATGAAGCTGGACAAAAGCAGCAGAATACGTCCAAATAGAGCAAGAAACAGGCGCGCGTTGTTGCGGTCGCTTTTTGCAACGGGGAATGAAAATAGCTCATGACGAGTGAAATGAATAACGGCGATAGCGCTCTGGAACCTGACAGTCCAGAGGATAGTCAATTTTTAAGCGATGAATGGACGTCTGAGGCTGGTGCCTTGATTGAAGTCAGCATTGACCCCTCTAGCTGGCATAGCCCCCTGATTGCAGATTTGAAAAAACGCGCGCCAGTGATGCTTGATCATATCGCATCGCGGCTATCGCTTGATCTGCAGATGGTCAGTCTTTTGCTGTGTAATGATGATGATATGCGGGCAATGAATTTGCAGCATCGCGGCCTTGATAAATCAACCAATGTTTTGTCATTTCCGGCAGGTGATGATTTGTATCTGGATGATGATATGCCGGAAATGGATGGCGGCATCGGCGATATTGCCATTGCTGGTGAAACGGTGATGCGCGAAGCCGCCGAGGCGGGCATTGCAGCGGGTGACCATCTATTGCATCTTTTTACCCACGGTGTTTTGCATTTGCTTGGCTATGATCATATTGATGATCAGATGGCAGATGAAATGGAAGCGTTGGAAATTGCCCTTCTTTGCCAGATGAAGATTGCCAACCCCTATCTTGATGATGAACTTGCGCTTGGCACGCGGGAGGCTGGATAATGATGACGCTTCTTGGGAGGTTTTTCCCCTCATTTGCCCGTCCGTCATCGCGCCGTGATGAACTGACCGAATTGCTTCAGGAATCGCTTGATGACAAGACTAGCTTTGACAGCCATGAAGGCACGTTATTACAGAATTTTCTGGGGCTTCGCGACATCACCGCTGCCGATGTGATGATTCCGCGTGCCGATATTGTCTCGGTTGCGCTTGCCGATGGCTTTGATGACATTATCCAGCAAATGAGCGATGCCAATCACAGCCGCGTGCCGGTTTACCGCAACACGCTTGATGATGTTGTTGGCATTATTCATATCAAGGATTTATTTGCCCATCTTCGCAATGGCCATACGCCAAAAGTCGAGAGTCTTTTGCGGCCTGCCCTGTTTATATCGCCAACAATCCGGCTTCTTGATCTGCTTCATGAAATGCGTTTGCGTCGCCGCCATTTGGCGCTGGTTGTTGATGAATTTGGCGGGGTTGATGGTTTGATCACGATCGAAGATCTGGTCGAAGAAATTGTTGGTGAAATTGAAGATGAGCATGACACCACAGCGCAATTGCGGTTTGAGCAAAAGGGCGATGGCACGGCCATTGCCGATGCCCGGCTTGAAGTTGAGGCTCTTGAAGCGATTACCGGCCCTTTGCTTGATGATGATGAACGTGACGAGATTGATACGCTTGGCGGATTGGTCTGTGCGCTTGCTGGGCGGGTGCCCGGTCGCGGCGAGGTTGTGCGTCATCGCGGCGGGTTGCAATTTGAAATTCTTGAAGGTGACCCGCGCCGTGTCACTTTGTTAAAACTTCGTGGATTGCCGCGTGCCAAAACCAGCTCTAGCAAACCGGACTAAAACCCGCCCCCTTATGCTTTTCTGGCATTTGCTCGCTGGTGCATTTGCAAGCCTGTCCTTGCCGCCATTATTCTTATTACCGGCAATTTTTGCGTTATCGACTCCACTTCTTGCCTATTTAAAAGCTGAGAGCCGGGTGCAGGCTTCGATGATTTTTGGTGCGGCGGGAACCGGATGGTTTCTGGCATCAACCTATTGGGTGTCGCATTCGCTGATTGTTGAATCGCCATCACTTTGGGTTTTGGCGCCGTTTATGGCGCTGGCATTGGCGCTTATTCTGGCGGTTTTTTGGGCCAGCGCGGCAATGGTTTCATGGTCATTTGGGCGGCGACCGGTGGCGCGCCTGTTTTGGTTTGTTGCCTTTTTCAGCCTTGGCGAATGGGCGCGTGGCTTTGTGGCAACCGGATTTCCGTGGAATCTGACCGGCAGTTTGTTTGCTGTTGATCTTGCCAGCCTGCAAGCGGCCAGCGTGATTGGTGCCTATGGGCTATGCGTGATTGCGCTATTTTTTGCATTGGTACCGGCATTCTGGGTTTTGGGGCATCGGCGTTTTGCCGCAATATTTTTGATGTTGCCTCTTATGCTTGCCGCCTTTGGGGCGATGCGGCTCGCCAATTCATCTGATGCCCATTCGGCATCATCGGGATCAATGATCCGGCTTGTGCAACCGGCGATACCACAAGCCGATAAATGGGATCGAAGCAAACGCCAGCGCCATCTCGACAGGCTTGTCAGCTTGTCGCGTCAAGGTGATGTGGTGCCAAAATTGGTGATCTGGCCGGAAACCGCCTTTGCCGGATTTGCTAGCCGCAATCAAGCATTGCTCAACACAACCATTCGCAATGCCACGCAAAATGATGGTTTGGTGATTACCGGTATTCCGCGATTTGGCGGCGGTCGCACTTTGCTGAATTCGGCCATTATGATTGACCATGATGGTGCCATTAAAGCTGTCTATGACAAACGCCATCTTGTGCCTTTTGGCGAATATATGCCATTTCGGAAATGGCTTCCCTTCCTTGAGCCAATTGTTGGCCCGATTGATTTTGTACCTGGTGAAAATAATCGCCTGATGCGTCTTGATGGTTATGGCAGCATACAAATGCTGATTTGCTATGAAGTGATTTTTGCCGGCGCGGTCATTGGTCAAGAGATGCGCCCAGATATGATGATCAATATCACCAATGATGCTTGGTTTGGCCAAAGTGTAGGGCCGTGGCAGCATCTTGTACAAGCCCAGATGCGCGCGGTCGAAGAAGGCTTGCCGCTGATGCGGGTTGCCAATACGGGCATCACTGCCGGTTTTGATTCCTATGGCCGTATTCTTGGACAGATGGGGCTTGGCAGGCAGGGTGTTCTTGATCTGCCGGTGCCGCCGGCCCTAGCGCCAACGCTATTTGCCCGTTTCGGTAATTTGGGATTCTTTGCACTTATTTTCTTGATTATTGGCAGTGCTGCATGTCTTGACCTCTCTCGTTCCATCAGGCAATAGATACAATCAGCAAGAATTAAGGAACCCACCCATGAGCTATATCTTTACATCTGAATCTGTTTCAGAAGGCCATCCCGACAAATTATGTGACCGTGTTTCGGATACGGTTCTTGATCTGTTTTTGAAATATGAACCAGAAGCGCGTGTTGCCTGTGAAACTTTGGCAACGACAAACCGTGTTGTGCTGGCTGGTGAAGTGCGGGCAAGCAAGTCTACATTGACCCAGATCATGGCCGAGATCGAACCGGCAGTGCGGGCGGCGGTCAAAGATATCGGCTATGAGCAAGACAAGTTTCATCACGCCAATTTCGAATTTCAAAACTACCTTCATGAACAATCGACCGATATCGCGATGGGTGTTGATTCAGGCGATAATAAAGATGAAGGCGCTGGCGATCAGGGGCTTATGTTTGGTTATGCCTGTGATGAAACCGATGTCTTGATGCCTGCGGCAATTCATTATTCCCATCAGATTCTAAAAGATCTTGCAACGGTTCGTAAACAGGATGCCGATTCAATCCTTGGCCCTGATTCAAAAAGCCAGATCAGCCTTGTTTATGATGATGCCGGCCGTCCAACGGGTGTGCATAAGGTGGTTCTATCAACGCAGCATTCTGAAAAAGCGACACAAGCCGATATTCTGGCACTGGTGACGCCGGTGATCGCCAATGTTCTTCCCGATGGTTGGATGGTGTCAGGTGATGATCTGCTGGTAAACCCAACCGGACAGTTTGTGATTGGTGGGCCGGATGGTGATACGGGTCTTACTGGCCGCAAAATCATTGTTGATACTTATGGTGGGGCGGCGCCGCATGGTGGCGGTGCCTTTTCGGGAAAGGACCCAACAAAGGTTGACCGGTCGGCTGCCTATGCTAGCCGCTATTTGGCAAAAAATGTTGTTGCGGCGGGATTGGCATCGCGTTGCACAATTCAGATCGCCTATGCGATTGGCGTTGCCGAGCCGGTATCGCTTTGTGCGAATACACATGGCACGGGCACTATTGATGATCAAAAACTGCAAGAAGCGCTTCGCGATTGCATGGATTTGACGCCGCGCGGTATTCGCCAGCATCTTGGCATGAATGCGCCGATCTATGCGCCAACTGCCGCCTATGGGCATTTTGGCCGAATTGCTGGTGAAGCAGGGGCGGGCACATTTAGCTGGGAAGCAACCGACCTTGTTGACGCGCTTCGCGCTACGGCACGATAGGATATCACTTGCCGAAATAGCTGGTCAAATATTCAATCAAACATCCGATCAAATACGCGTTCACATATGGGACAGATTTTGCAATGGCCGATCACGATGCTGTTACCAAGAACGGGGTTTTAATTGACGGGATGCCGCTGGGGCCGCGTTTTTATGGTCGGCGCAAAGGCCGCCCGCTTCGTGCCTCGATGAAGCGGCTTCTTGATGAAGCTTTGCCGCAATTTGCCTTTGATCCGGCGCGGCCGATTGATGATCAATTTGGCCACAAGGCCGATCGCTATCTTGAAATCGGTTTTGGCGGTGGTGAGCATCTGGCTGGCCTTGCCGCGGCGATGCCTGATTGCGATTTCATCGGCGCCGAACCTTTCATCAATGGTGTTGCCAGTCTGCTTCGCCATATTGATGAACAACAGCTTGGCAATATCCGCATCTGGCCAGATGATGTTCGGCTGATCATGCCTAGTCTTGGGGCGGCAAGCCTTGCTGGTGCCTTTATCATGTTTCCCGATCCTTGGCCGAAAAAACGCCATGCGGCGCGGCGCATTCTGCAAACCGCCCTTCTTGACCAGCTTGCGGTGATGATCCGGCCGGGTGGACGGCTGGTTCTGGCAAGTGATGATCCTACGGCAAAAAGCTGGCTTTTGCAGGCTGCCACCGCACATGCTGATTTTATGTGGACAGCGCGCAGCCCCCAAGATTGGCGTCAACGACCTGCCGAATTGCCCGAAACGCGCTACATGAAAAAGGCCGATCGCGCCGAACGCCAATCATCATGGTTTCTGTTTCAGCGTTGCGGCGTTGCCGACTGACCCGGTCACTTTGGAAAGGACTGAACGACAAATTGGCATTACAGGCCCGCTGCCTCTTGCCTCTTGCTTTTTTGCCTGTCACCGCTTATAACAAGACGAAATAAAGCTGTCGCAGTCAGACGGTGGGCCACTGGCCCACTTTTTTATTGCCTTTTTTGAGGGGCTTTGGCCGGTTTTTAAAAAGCAATACAGCTTTAGGTTAGCGTTACGGCAATTGCCTCTATGGGTATGCCAATAGTCAGGGTTTTAGGAGGCATTTTGGTCGAAGCCAAGATAAGCCAGATTATCGAAGATGCGGTTACCGAGCTTGGCTTTGGCCTTGTGCGGGTGCAGTTTTCAGGTGGGCAAACGGGTCGCAACCAGTTGCAGATCATGGCCGAGCCGAAAGAAGATCGTGAAATGACGGTCGAAGATTGCCAGATGCTAAGTCGGCATATTTCGACATTGCTTGATGTTGATGACCCCATTGCCGCTGCCTATGTCCTTGAAGTGAGTTCGCCTGGCATCGACCGGCCTTTGACACGGATTGAACATTTTGAGCGTTTCAATGGTGAATTGGCGAAAATAACATTGCGCATGATGCTTGATGGACGGCGGCGGTTTCAAGGCCGGCTTACCGGCCTGACAGATGATGGCAAGATTGGCCTTGAAACAAGCTTTGGCAGATTTGAATTTGCCTTTGATGATATTGAATCGGCACGGATCGACCCAAGTGAAATTTTTGAACGGCGCAGCTAGAACCGAAGCGGCGATGAATGAAGGTCAAAACAACAAAGAATTTTCGTAATAAATGCCGCGCCACATATGGTGCAAAGACAAACCAAAGGTGAGACGACTATGGATACATCATCAATTCCTGGCCTCGAGCTAATTCAAGTTGCCGATGTGGTGGCGCGTGAAAAATCAATTGAGCGCGAAGAAGTCATGCTGGCGATGGAAGAAGCCATCCAAAAGGCCGGTCGGGCGAAATATGGGCTAGACCGTGATATCCGGGCGATGATTGATCGCAAAACCGGTGCCATTCGTCTTGAGCGTTGGATCGAAGTTGTCGAAGAAGTTGAAGATGAATCGATGCAGATGAGTCTTGCTGAAGGTGCCAAGCAAAACCCACCATTGGCCGCGGGTGAATTTTGGCGCCAATCTTTGCCGCCAATCGAATTTGGCCGGATTGCCGCGCAAACTGCAAAACAGGTTATTTCACAAAAAGTGCGTGATGCCGAACGCGCACGCCAGTTTGAAGAATATAAGCACCGTATTGGCGAAATTGTTGTTGGTACGGTCAAGCGGGCTGAAAGCTATTCAATCACGGTTGATCTTGGCCGCGCCGAAGCGGTGATTCGCCGTGAGGAAATGATCCCGCGTGAAAACCTGCGCCAAGGCGATCGTGTTCGTGCCTATATCATTGATGTTCGTGAAGAGCCGCGCGGCCCCCAGATTTTCCTATCGCGGGCTTGTAATGAATTTATGGCCAAGCTGTTTACCCAAGAAGTGCCTGAAATCTATGATGGCATTATTGAAATCAAAGGGGTCGCCCGCGAGCCTGGCAGCCGTGCCAAAATTGCCGTTCTGTCAAATGATCCGGGCATTGATCCGGTTGGTGCTTGTGTTGGTATGCGCGGCAGCCGTGTTCAGGCTGTTGTTGGCGAATTGCAGGGCGAAAAAGTTGAAATCATTCCTTATATCGAAGATCCAGCCGCTTTTGTGGTGAATGCTTTGGCACCTGCCGAAGTCGCCAAGGTGGTGATGGATGAGGTTGCTGGCCGGATGGAAGTTGTTGTTCCGGACGATCAATTGAGCCTTGCGATTGGGCGTCGTGGCCAGAATGTGCGTTTGGCGTCGCAATTGTCGGGTTGGTATATTGATGTTCTGACCGAGGCCGAAGAATCCGAACGCCGTCAGGAAGAGTTTAAAACCCGTTCAACACGCTTTATTGATGCGTTGAATATTGATGATGTGATTGCGCATCTTCTTGTTGCTGAAGGCTTTGTCTTCCCTGAAGAAATTGCCGAAAGCACATTGGAAGAGCTAGCCGCGATTCAGGGCTTTGACGAAGATATCGCTGGCGAATTGCAGAATCGCGCCATCGAATTTGTCGAGCGTGAATCCGACCGGATCAATGCTGCGCTTGATGAAATGAAGGTCGCTGACGATCTTCGTGCCTTTGAATATATCAGCCTTGCCATGTTGTTGACCCTTGCCGAAAATGAAATCCGCACGCTTGATGATCTTGCCGGTCTTGATAATGAAGAGCTTGTCGAGCTTTTAGGTCAGCATGGTCTTAGCGATGATGGCGAAGCTGGTGATATTATCATGGCTGCACGGGCGCATTGGTTTACAGATGAAACCGCTGACAGCACAGACACCGACGATGCGTCGGCTTCGTCTGACAGCTAGGCCATGAGGGGCTATCTGTCATGGCTGAGCGCACCTGTATCGCAACTGGGCAAACGCTTCCCCCGCACAAGCTAATTCGCTTTGTTGCGGCACCGGATGGCTATGCTGTTGCCGATCTTGCAGGACGTCTGCCCGGCCGTGGCGCGTGGGTGACAGCCGAAGAGTCTGTCATTCGCAAAGCCGATCAAAAAGGTCATTTGAAACGCGCTCTTGGCGTGGGGTTGAAATCGGTTGATGCCGATCTTGCCGCCATTGCCGTTGGGTTGCGGGCGCGCATCATTGCCACAGCATCAATGGCACGCCGCGCTGGCATGCTTCTTGGTGGTGGCGGCAAATTATTATCTGAAGGCCATTTTGAAGGCTTGCTTGCGGCGGCGGATGCATCGCCGCGCGAACTTGCGAAAATGAAATCCAAGCTTGATGTAGATTGGGTGAGCCAGTCATTCAGCGCAACCGAGCTTGGCCGCATATGTGGCCGTGATAGTTTGGCTTTTGTCGGGTTGCGGGCATCGGCGGGCAATGGCTCAGGAAAATTAGTACGCACGGTTCATGAAGATATCATGCGTTTAGACGGGTTTTATACAACAGCGGGTTGTAATGACCTGCCTGACCGGTGTATCACCTAGGCATAACGGTTTGACCAGCGTATGCGAGATTATGCGGTGGTGAATACCAAGAAAGGTTCGAAATGACTGACGATAGCAGTAAACCAAAAAAACTGAGTCTCTCAGGTAGCAAATTGACGCTTGGCAATATTGACGCCAGCAAGCTGCGTGCCGGGCCATCAGTTGGTGGTGCGCGCAAAACGGTTCAAGTTGAAGTCCGGCGCAAACGCGCTCCGGCAGCACCGCAGCGCGGTGGGGCACCAGCGCCTGAACCAGTTGTAACCGAACCTGTACAAACCGCCGCCGCACCTGCCGCGCCAGCCCCATCGGCACCTGCCGCTGATGATCGTCTGACAGCGCAAGAACGTGCCGCGCGTGTTCGCGCTCTGCAAGAAGGGCTTGCCAAGGCTGATTCGCCAAGCGAAGCACCGGTTGCAGCCGCTGTGCCAGAAGCCGCACCCGAACCCGAAGTGCCGCTTGATCCGATTGCTGCGCGCCGCGCTGCCGAACTTGCTGAATTGCAGGAAATCGAGGCTGGTGAAGAACGTCGCCGCAGTGAAGAGAATAAAAAACATACCGATGCCCATGCTGCGCGCCGTCAGGTTACTGAAGATGCGCCAAGCGATGCGGCAACAGCGGCCAATAAATTTGGTCCAACGCCAACCGAAATGCAAAATCGCCGTCGCCGTGAAGCTGAAGAAATGGCACCACGCCGCCCAGCACCACGCCGCGAAGCTGCGGGTCGTCGCCAATCAGGTAAGATGACCATTACGCAGGCTTTGTCGGGTGATGATAGCCGTCGCCAGCGTTCGCTTGCGTCGGTCAAGCGCCAGCGTGAGCGGGCGCGGATGCGCGAAGAACAGCCACAGGTCAAACAGCTTCGTGATGTGATTATTCCTGACAGCATTACCGTTGGTGAATTGGCAAACCGGATGGCCGAGCGTACCGCTGATGTGGTGAAAGAGCTGATGAAGCTGAACATCATGGCAACCGCAACACAAGCGATTGATGGTGAAACCGCTGAATTGGTCGCTGGCGAATTTGGGCACCGGATTCAGCGTGTATCTGAATCGGATATCGAAATTGGCCTTGGTGGTGATGATGATCCGGCGGAAAGCCTGCAACCACGTCCGCCTGTTGTGACCATTATGGGTCACGTTGACCATGGTAAAACCAGCCTTCTTGATGCCATTCGCCGTACCGATGTTGCGGCGGGTGAATCAGGAGGAATCACCCAGCATATCGGTGCTTATCAGATCAAAACAGTGGCCGATAATGTCATTACATTCATTGATACACCTGGCCATGAAGCCTTTACCGAAATGCGGTCACGCGGCGCGAATATCACCGATATCGTCGTTCTGGTTGTGGCGGCTGATGATTCGGTCATGATGCAAACCATCGAGGCGATTAACCATGCCAAGGCGGCAGGTTGTCCAACGATTGTTGCTGTCAATAAATGTGACAAGCCCGCCGCCGATCCGGCGCGCGTGCGAAGCGATTTGTTGCAGCATGAAATCATCACCGAAGATTTTGGCGGTGATGTTTTATGTGTTGATGTATCAGCGCATACAGGCATGGGTCTCGACAAGCTGGAAGAAGCCATCATGTTGCAGGCCGAACTTCTCGAATTGAAGGCCAATCCTGATCGTCCGGCCGAAGGTGTTGTTGTCGAATCAAAGGTCGAGCGCGGCAAGGGATCGGTTGCCACTTTGCTGGTTCAGCGTGGCACCTTGAAGCAAGGCGATATTTTTGTCATTGGTGCCGAAAGCGGCCGTGTTCGTGCGTTGCTTGATGATCGCGGCAAAACCCTGAAATCAGCAGGTCCGGGTCAACCTGTTGAGATTTTGGGTCTGAACGGCACGCCGATGGCAGGCGATAGTTGTGTTGTTGTTGAAAGCGAAGCGCGTGCGCGTGAAATTGCCGAATATCGGACACGCCGCAACCGTGATCACGAGGCCGCGCGCGGTGCGCGTGGATCGGTCGAGCAGATGCTGTCGGCAATTGCCGCTGGTGAGGCCGAAGAATTACCGGTTGTGATCAAGACCGATGTTCATGGCTCGCTTGAGGCCATTCGCGTTGCGCTGGAAAAACTGGGAACCGAACAGGTGAAGGTGCGTCTGTTATCGGCCGGTGTTGGTGCGCTTAGCGAATCTGATATCAGCCTTGCCGCCGCATCAAATGCCATTGTGGTTGGTTTTAACGTTCGGGCGATTCCGCAGGCGCGTGATCTGGCAAAACGTGATGGTGTTGAAATTCGCTATCACTCGATCATTTATGAACTTATCGATGAAGTCAAAGCGGCAATGGGCGGCCTTCTTAGCCCCGATACGCAAGAAGATTTCATTGGTTATGCCGAAATTCGTCAGGTCTTTGGT
The DNA here is from genome assembly GCA_017859295.1 of Candidatus Puniceispirillum sp. Taxonomy (GTDB): domain Bacteria; phylum Pseudomonadota; class Alphaproteobacteria; order Puniceispirillales; family Puniceispirillaceae; genus UBA3439. The sequence goes on from JAFMNI010000007.1 coordinate 19,829, forward strand.
GTATCAAAAATTGGCAAGATTGCTGGTTGTATGGTGACCGAAGGCGTTATCAAACGTGGCTGCAAGGTTCGTTTGCTGCGGGATAATGTGGTGATTCATGAAGGCTCTCTCAAAACCCTGAAGCGCTTTAAAGACGAAGTCAAAGAAGTGCGCGAAGGTTTTGAATGCGGAATGGGATTTGAAAATTATTCCGACCTTCAGGAAAAAGATATGATCGAATGTTTCGAACTTCGTGAAGTTGCACGAACACTCGATTAACACCGGCTAAGTTGGTGACAGGATGCGCCGGTTTGGCCTGTCCTGACATTTGGTTAAAGGGATGAGGGTCATGCCGTCAAAATCGCGTCGTCCACAATCTGCAAAAGGGCCAAGCCAGCGTCAATTACGCGTTGGTGAAACATTGCGCCATGCTTTGTCGGAAATTTTGATGCGCGAGGATTTCTTTGATCCTGATCTTGCCAATGTATCGATCACCATTTCGGAAATTACCGTCAGCCCAGATCTGGCCAATGCGCGAGTTTATACAATGCCGCTTGGTGGGGTCAATATCGAGGTTGTTTTGCCAGCCTTGAACCGGTTGGCACCTCTGATCCAGTCACTGGTTGCTAAAAAAGTGCATTTGCGGCGCACCCCACGCCTGCGGTTTCTGCTCGATGAAAGCTTTGAAAATGCAGCGCGGATGAACGAGCTTTTTGCCGCCATCCGCCAAGGCTGATTGTGCGATGGCACGCAAACGCGGACAGCCAATTCATGGCTGGGTTAACCTTGATAAACCAAAGGGCATAAGTTCGGCCAAGGCCGTGGCGATTGTGCGCCGGGTTTTTGATGCTGCAAAGGCGGGTCATGGTGGCACGCTTGACCCGTTGGCAAGCGGTATTCTTCCTATTGCCCTTGGCGAGGCCACCAAAACCGTATCTTTTGCGATGGGCCAGCAGAAATCCTATGAATTTGAATTGGCCTGGGGAAGCGAAACCAGCACCGATGATGGCGAAGGCAGTGTTACCCGCCAGTCGGATCACCGTCCGGATGCGGCCGCGATTGATGCGGCGCTAACGCATTATCAAGGTCACATCCAACAAGTGCCGCCGGTTTATTCGGCGATTAAGGTTGATGGCAAACGCGCCTATGATTTGGCGCGAAAGGCAGGCGATGATGAGGCAGCGATCACGTTGGAATCACGGCAGATTTATATCGAATCCTTTCGCCGGATTGCGTCAGATCAGAACCATGCCCGATTCTATGTTGCTTGTGGTAAAGGCGCCTATATTCGGGCATTGGCGCGCGACCTTGGGCGCGATCTTGGTACGGCAGCGCATGTCACCGCGCTTCGGCGGCTTTCGGTCGGACAATTTCATGCCGATCATGCGATTTCACTGGATTTTTTAGAGAAGCTGCCGCATAGTGCCGCCGCTTTAGAGCATTTGCATCCTGTTGTGAGTGCGCTGGACGACATCCCGGCGCTACCCATTTCAGGGAATGAGGCAACCAAGCTTCGCCATGGTCAGACGCTTCCGGCGATCAGTGCATCAGCACAGGATCGTTTTCAGGCGCTTTTGACCGGTGCAACCGCAATCGCCATGGAGGGAGACCGTCCGGTGGCTTTGGTGGTGGTCAAGGCTGGCGCGGTCTGTCCTGTTCGTGTGCTGAATATTTAACTTAAACCCATATAGGAGGTTTCGATGTCGATTACACAGGAACGTAAAGCCGAGCTAATTGCTGAGTTTGGCAAAAACGACAAGGATTCAGGATCTGCATCAGTTCAGGTGGCTATTTTGTCTGAGCGCATTCGCAACCTGACCGAGCATCTAAAAGACCATAAAAAAGATTTTGGGTCACGCCGTGGCCTTTTGGCCATGGTTGGCCAGCGTCGCAGCCTTCTTGACTATATCAAGTCGGGTGATGTTGCGACCTATAAGGCATTGATTGAAAAGCTGGGCTTGCGCCGCTAAGCCCTGTTGACAAAAAGCCTGTAAAACCGTCCTGCCATTGGTAGGGCGGTTTTTGCATGTGGCGCATTTTATTTGCTTTTTTCAAGATTGCGTGCGAGAAAAGCGGGAATCAAAGGGATTATGAATTAACAGGGCACGAACAAGGCCGATTGAGGGTGCCCCCGACAACCAGATGCAGACAGAGCGCTGGCACGACGAGACAACCTTCAAAACATTTTAATTCCTTTGTCACAGCAATGTTCATCATGAGGATGTGCGTTGTATTTTTGCTGTTCTCTCGCTGGATTGCTGGCGTTGAGATGAAATGAAAGAGATGAAATAGATGTTCAAGTTATTCCGCAAAGAATTGGAATGGGGCGGTACAAAGCTGGTTCTTGAAACCGGTAAAGTTGCCCGTCAAGCCGATGGCGCCGTTATGGTCAGCCTTGGTGAGACAAAAGTATTATGTACAGCTGTTGCGGCGCAAAGCCCAAAGCCTGGTCAGGATTTTTTCCCATTGACCGTCAATTATCAGGAAAAAGCCTTTGCAGCGGGTAAAATCCCCGGCGGCTTTTTCAAGCGTGAAGGTCGTCCTTCGGAAAATGAAACCCTTGTTTGCCGGTTGATTGACCGTCCGATCCGTCCGCTATTCCCGAAATCATTCAAATGTGAAACACAGGTTATCTGTACCGTTCTGGCGCATGATATGGAAAATAATCCTGATATCGCTGCGATGATTGGTGCCTCGGCAGCTTTGACCCTTTCAGGTGTGCCGTTCTTTGGCCCGATTGCCGCTGCGCGCATTGGCTGGATTGATGGAGCCTATGTTCTGAACCCAACCGTCGATCAGATGGATGAAAGTGAACTTGATCTGATCATGGCCGGAACGCATGAAGGCGTTTTGATGGTTGAATCAGAAGCCAAGGAACTGTCAGAAGAAATCATGCTTGGCGCGGTGAATTTTGGTCACCAGTCAGTCAAGCCGGTGATTGATGCCATTATCGAACTGGCCGAATCATGTGCTAAAGAGCCGCGCGCGCTTCCCGAAGAGCCAGCAGAAATTGCTGATATCAACAAGGTTCTTAAGGATTTTGCCAAGGGTTTTGAAGCCGCTTATAAAATTGCTGATAAAACCGATCGTCAGGCAGCTTTGAATGAGGTTCGCGCCGAAGCAAAAGCCGCAATTGGCGATGATTATGATGCCGTTCTTGTTGGTGGTCTGATCAAAGGCATGGAAGCCGATGTTGTTCGTGGTGCGATCTTGAAAACCGGTGTTCGAATTGATGGTCGTGACACAAAGACCGTTCGCCAGATTGTTGCCGAGGCTGGATTCCTGCCGCGGGCGCATGGATCATCTTTGTTCACCCGCGGTGAAACACAGGCGATGGTTGTTGCCACGCTTGGCACGGGTCAGGATGAGCAAATCATTGACGCGTTGGTTGGTGAAAGCCGGTCTAGCTTCATGCTTCATTATAATTTCCCGCCATATTCAGTTGGCGAGGCTGGCCGTGTTGGTTCGCCTGGTCGTCGTGAAATTGGTCATGGAAAATTGGCATGGCGTGCGCTTCGTCCGTTGCTGCCAACCAAAGACGAATTTCCATACACGATCCGGCTTGTTTCTGAAATCACCGAATCAAACGGATCATCTTCAATGGCGACCGTTTGTGGTGGTTCATTGGCGATGATGGATGCTGGCGTGCCATTGAAACGTCCAGTTGCTGGTATCGCGATGGGATTGATCAAAGAAGGCGATGATTTTGCCGTTCTGTCCGATATTCTTGGTGATGAAGATCATCTTGGCGATATGGATTTCAAAGTTGCTGGTTCACAAAATGGTGTGACCTCATTGCAGATGGATATCAAAATCACATCAATCACACCTGAGATCATGCAGATTGCACTTGATCAGGCACGCGATGGCCGGATTCATATTCTTGATGAAATGGCCAAGGCATTGACCTCGGCGCGTGATGATTTGGCCGATAGCGCGCCAAAGATCACCACCTTGAAAATTCCGGTTGATAAAATCCGCGACATCATTGGCCCGGGTGGCAAGATCATCCGTGAAATCTGTGAAGAAACAGGTGCCAAGATTGATATCGAAGATGATGGCACCGTCAAGGTTGCAGCCGTTTCAGGCCCATCAGGCGAAGCCGCTGTTGCGCGGATTCGTGATATCGTTGCCGAGCCAGAGCTTGGTGTGATCTATAACGGTACCGTTGTCAAAACCGTTGATTTCGGGGCGTTCGTCAATTTCCTTGGGGCAAAAGACGGGCTGGTTCATATTTCCGAGCTGCAAAATGGCCGTACCGAAAAAACCACCGATATCTGTAAGGATGGTGATGCGGTTAAGGTCAAAGTCATCGGCTTTGATGACCGTGGTAAGGTAAAGCTGTCAATGAAGCGTGTTGATCAGGAAACCGGTGCCGATCTTGAGGCTGCTGCTGCTGAAACCGCTGAATAGACCGCAACAAGAATCGAACAAGACGAAAAAAGGCGGTGCCATTGGCACCGCCTTTTGCTTATCTATTATTTTTTAAGCTTAGGATTCGCTCGGAATGCCAACGCCATTATAGCCACCATCAACAAAATGCACTTCGCCGGTTACGCCTGACGATAAATCTGAAACCAGATAAAGACCGGTACGCCCAACCTCATCAAGCCCGGGATTGCGTTTAAGTGGCGCATGATGTTCGGCATGGCGGAAAATATGCCGCGCACCAGTGATCGCCGCGCCAGCAAGCGTGCGCATTGGTCCGGCCGACAACGCATTGACCCGAATATTCTGACCACCAAGATCGACGGCAAGATAGCGAACCGAGGCTTCTAGGGCAGCTTTGGCAACCCCCATGACATTATAATTTGGCGTGCTTCGTTGTGCGCCAAGAAAGCTAAGCGTTACCAATGCACCGCCATCGGGCATCATGTCACGGGCGGCGCGCGCGACTTCGGTAAAGGAATAGGCCGATACTATCATGGTATTTGCGAAATTCTGGCGGCTCGTATCCATATAGGCGCCTTTTAATTCGTTCTTGTCGGAAAATGCCAAGGCATGAACGACAAAATCGATTGTTGGCCAATGCGTTGCCAATTCGGCAAAACAGCGGTCAACCGCGCCTTCTTTGGCAACATCACATTCGATCATGATGTTTGACCCAATTGATTCGGCCAAGGGTGCCAGCCTTTTGCCAAACCCTTCCATTTGATAGGAAAAGGCAATTTTGGCACCCTGTTTGGCAGCGGCTTCGGCAATGCCCCATGCGATGGATTTGTCATTCGCAACACCCATCACAAGGCCGCGTTTGCCAGCCAGTAAAGTTCCGGGCTGCATATTATACCTTTCGCAAGGCCAATGTGGCGTTGGTGCCGCCAAAGCCAAATGAGTTGGACAATGCCAGATTGATTGAAAAATCATCCATGCGGGTTTGCGCCACCGGAATATCACCAATGGCCGGATCGGGCGTGTGGATATTGGCGGATGCGGCAATGAATTTATTCTGCATCATGATGATCGTATAGATGGCTTCTTGAACCCCTGTCGCACCCAGCGAATGGCCGGTCAATGATTTGGTTGAGGTGACAACTGGAAGATGACCGCGCGGGCCAAAGACAGTGCGAACCGCGTCAAGTTCCTTAACATCGCCAACTGGCGTTGAGGTGCCATGCGCATTGATGTAATCCACCTTGTCGGTAAGCTTGTTGCCATCAAAACCGGCAAGTGCCAGCTCCATGCAGCGCACTGCGCCTTCGCCGGATGGTGCAACCATATCCGCGCCATCTGAATTGGCACCATAGCCAACCAGTTCAGCATAGATTTTTGCCCCGCGTGCCACCGCATGATCCATATCTTCAAGAACAACCATGCCGCCGCCGCCAGCAATCACAAATCCATCGCGGTCGGCATCATAGGGGCGTGAGGCCATTTCTGGCGTGTCGTTATATTTCGAAGACATTGCCCCCATCGCGTCAAACAGAACGGACAAGGTCCAATGCAGTTCTTCGCCGCCGCCGGCAAAGACAATATCTTGGCTGCCACTACGAATGGCATCAGCACCAGAGGTAATACAATGTGCCGAGGTTGAACAAGCCGAAGAAATCGAATAATTGATGCCGCGAATTTTGAAAAAAGTGGCGATACAGGCCGAAACCGTCGACGACATGCAGCGTGGCACCATATATGGTCCAATCCGTTTTGGGCCTTTTTCGCGGGTGATATCAAAGGCGGCAAGAAGGTTAGCTGTTGATGGCCCGCCTGAACCGGCGACAAGACCGCTTCGCTCATTTGATACTTGATGATCTTCAAGCCCAGCATCGGCAATGGCCTGTTCCATGGCCAGAACCGCATAGGCAGCCCCTTCGCCCATAAAGCGAAGCTGTTTGCGATCAACATGATCGGCAACATCAAGCTTGACGGTGCCATGCACCTGACTGCGGAATCCAAGCTCGGTATATTCCGGTGCGGCAACAATGCCCGAGGTTCCGTTACGCAACGAATTGGTGACTTCGCTGACATTATTTCCAATCGAGGAAACGATTCCGATTCCGGTAATGGCAACACGGCGCATGATCTTTAAGCTCCTTCAGGGGTAAACAGGCCAACGCGGATATCATTGGCTTCAAAAACAACCTCGCCATCGCAAAGCACTTTGCCATCGGCAATGCCCATCACAAGGCGGCGCATGATGACCCGCTTCATATCAAGACGAAACGTCACAAGTTTGTTGCTTGGCAGAATCTGGCCGGTGAATTTCACCTCACCAACCGACAGGGCGCGCCCCCGTCCAAGCCCGCCTGACCAGCCCAGAAAAAAGCCAACAAGCTGCCATAGCGCATCCATGCCAAGACAGCCCGGCATCACCGGATCGCCCTCAAAATGGCAAGGAAAGAACCAAAGATCGGGGTTCAAATCAAACTCAGCATCAATCTGGCCTTTGCCAAATTCACCACCATTATCATCAATGCGGGTAATGCGGTCACACATCAGCATTGGCGGCAATGGCAATTGCGGGTTTCCTGGCCCGAACATCTGGCCTTTGGCGCAGCTGATTAATTCATCATAGGTAAAAGAGCTTTGATCTTTGGGCGACATCTTAACTTCCTTGTTACAAACGGGCGTGCATCTAAGGTCAAAATGACCCTGCAGGCCTGCCGGTTTTGATTTTCCTGCTATGCCGGTGAAATCGGTCAAAATACCGAATATAGGCAAGGTCAACAGGGAAAAATCACTTGATTTCCTGTCTTTTGCTGCGATGTTAAGCGCAGCTTTTAACGCCCTATAGAAAGCACGAAATACCCCTCCAAGCCAAGGCATTATTGACATTTGGCCGGTGACCGCTCATTTTGACC
>JAFMNI010000106.1 GCA_017859295.1 Candidatus Puniceispirillum sp.
CCGTGAATCGGCTCAAACATTGACGGGCTGGTGCGTTCCGGATTCAGATTGGCCGTTGGTGCAACGCCGATTGAACCAGCAAGTGCCGCCGCCAGATCAGACAGGATATCGGCATGAAGATTGGTTGCCACAATCGTATCGAGACTTTCCGGCTTCATTGTCATTCGAACCGTCATCGCATCAACAAGAATTTTATCCCATGTCACATCAGGAAATTCGGCTGCGACTTCAGCGGCGATTTCATCCCACATCACCATGCCATAACGCTGGGCATTTGACTTGGTCACAACGGTCAGCAATTTACGCGGCCGCGAGCGCGCCAACTCAAAGGCATAGCGCATCACACGCTGCACACCAACACGCGTAAAAACAGCCAAATCCGTTGCCATTTCATGCGGCTGTCCACGATGACTGCGGCCACCTTGACCTGCATATTCACCTTCGGAATTTTCGCGAACAATCACCCAATCAAGGTCCTTTGCCGTTACACCGGCAAGCGGGCTTTTGATTCCGGGCAAGATACGCGTTGGCCGCACATTGGCATATTGATCAAGCGGCTGGCAGATATTCAACCGCAAACCCCATAGCGTCAGATGATCGGGAATATCAGGCGCACCAACCGCGCCAAAGAAAATCGCATCAAAATCGCGCAGATCTTCAGCGCCATCAGCAGGCATTAATGTCCCTTCACGCTTATAACGATCGCTGCCCCAGTCAAAACTGGTGACATCAAGCTTGAAGCCGCCATCACGCTCGGCAAGAGCCTCTAAAACATGGAGGCCAGCATCAATCACTTCAACACCAATTCCGTCACCCGGAATTGAGGCGATTTTATAAGTTTTCATTCAAATTCCCCATGTAAAATCTTGGTAAATTGCCAACGGCAGACCGGCGCGGCATTAAATGTCAAAGCGCATGTGACGCTCTATATTCATTATTTAACATGTCACCACAGGCCAATCAGTAAAAAAATCCATGACCTAGCCGCCAGCCGTGAAAAAACACCGCCGACACAGGCTTTAAGACGCCTTGCCAGTCAATGTCTAACCGACATTACGCAATAAATTACTCGATTTTGTCGTGGGGTTAGAAACCCGTACCTGTTTTGACAGCTTTTAGAAATTTATTTTAATATTCGCTAATTTGACTCTAGTTAATGCAACATTTTTCTATAGTTTAATTTTGTCATTCTGTTTTCAAAAAGGCAAAAATTATGTCAACGACCTCTCTTCATCCAGAAACGCTTGTATTACATGCAGGCAATTACCGAAGCGACAGCGCAACAAATGCTGTTGCTGTTCCCATTTATCAAACGACAAGCTATCAGTTTGACAGCACCGAACATGCTGGCAATTTGTTTGGCCTTCGTGAATTGGGCAATATCTATACCCGCATCATGAACCCCACCAATGCGGTTCTTGAAGAACGTGTTGCCGCGCTTGAGGGTGGCATGGTGGCGCTTGCGGTTGCATCAGGGTCAGCCGCTGTTGCGCTTAGCCTGCAAAATCTATGCAGCGCTGGCGACAATATTGTGTCATCGCCACATCTTTATGGCGGCACATGGAATCTGTTTGCCAATACCTTTAAACAGCTTGGCATCGAAGTGCGCTTTGCCGATGCTGAGAATCCGGAAAGCTTTCGCGATTTAACCGACGACAAAACCCGCGCCTATTTTGCCGAAACGCTGCCCAATCCAAAATTGAATATTTTCCCGATTGCCGAAGTTGCCGCAATTGGCAAGAGCCTTGATATCCCGCTGATTGTCGATAATACAGCCGCGCCAATTACCTGTCGGCCAATCGATCATGGCGCCAGCATCGTGGTTCATTCGCTAACCAAATATATTGGTGGTCATGGCACATCGATTGGCGGCATCATCATTGATAGCGGGCAATTCGACTGGACCAAAAATCCGAACAGGCACCCCCTATTCAACACCCCCGACCCAAGCTATCACGGCGCGGTATGGGGAAGTCTTGTTCCCGAAGCGCTTGGAGCGCCCATTGCCTATGCCATTCGGGCGCGTGTTGTGCTGTTGCGTGATCTAGGCGCGGCGATTTCGCCAACCAATTCTTTCCAGCTGATCCAAGGTCTGGAAACCTTGCCATTGCGGTTTCGCGTGCATCAGGATAATGCACGCCGCGTTGCCGAGCATCTGGTCAAGCATGACGCCATTGAGGCGGTTATTTACCCAAGCCTGTTTGACGGTGCGCAAAAGGCAAAGGCTGATAAATATATGACCCGTGGCTATGGGCCAATTGTCGGCATTGAATTGAAAGGCGGCGAAGCGGCTGGCCGGAAATTCATTGATAATCTGAAAATGATTTATCATGTTGCCAATATTGGCGATGCCCGCAGTTTGGCAATTCACCCAGCGTCAACAACGCATTCCCAATTATCTGCCGAAGACCAGCTAAAGACCGGCGTGACCCCGGGCTATGTTCGACTTGCTGTTGGTATTGAACATTTTGACGATATCATTGCCGATATCGAACAGGCATTGGCCGCGGCAAATGCCTGACCATTGATGGTTCCTTGCCCTAATATGGGCTGCGACGATGGTTGCAGCCCTCATTTTCACCAAATGATTAGGCTGGTAAAAAAGCCTGAATTTCATCTTCAATGATGCTGGCGATCATATCGCAATCATCAATGGTAAAGGTAAGCGGCACCCGCATATCGAGGGTTTTTTCCAGAACACGCAAGGTTGTTGGCAGAACCGGAATATCGTCAATATAACGCCAGCTGTCATAGCGGCTGGTAAAGGCCTTTGGTTCTTCATCACCAAACCATTTCAGTTCAACCCCGCGTTTTGCGCAGGCCGCAACAAATTGCGGAACAGCCTTGGTGGCAAGCCCCTCAGCCCGAAACTGGATTGACGAGCCAACATAGAACTCTTCTTGTTTGCGCGCTGGAATGACGACCCCTGCCATGGCTGAAAATGCTGCATGAAGCCGGTCATAAAGCTGATTCCAGCGTTCCAGATTATTTTCAAGAACGGGCAATTGCGACCGTAAAATCGCAGCGCGCATATGATCCATCCGGCCTGAATAATTTGGCGCATGAAGCCGCACTTTTTGAAACACATCTTCAGCCGGAATGGCGCCATGCCGTCCATAAAGCATGTATGAGCCGGAGGAGACCACGGCGCGCGCCGCAAGCTCGGCATCATTGGTGGTCAAAAACCCACCTTCGCCTGAATTCATATGTTTATAAGTCTGCGTCGAAAAGGCGGCCACCTTGCCGAAATTCCCCGACCGGACACCGCGCCATTTTGCCCCCATCGTATGGGCGCAATCCTCGATCAGGCAGAGATCATATTTGGCACAGACCGCCAGCAGCTTGTCCATGTCGGGAATATGACCCCGCATATAAGATAGCAGCAAATATTTTGCCCCACTTGCCGCCGCCTTGGCATCCAGATCATCGCAATCAATATGATAGGATTCATCAATATCAACCAGAACCGGAACGCCGCCAACATTGTGAATGGCCCCTGGTACCGGCGCCAATGTATAGGCATTGGCAAGCACTTTATCGCCAGGCTTAACGCCGCAAACACGCAACCCCAATTGGATGGCATAGCCGCCTGATGTACAGGCGATGCAATAATCCGCCCCCTGCCATTTTGCATATTCCATTTCCAAAGTGGCGGCTTCGCCAGCTTCATCAGGCAATAGATTATAGCGGTGAAGCCTGCCGGTTTTCATGATTTCAACAGCCCGCGCAATACCCGCCTCGGGAATCGCTTCTTGCTGTGTGAATGGTTTGCTGAAAACCGGCTTTGTCATTGCTTGATACCTCCGCCTAGGGGCGCTCACTTGCTAATCTATTGATTGCTTGGCAGCGCCTAACCGGCCAGTTTCGGAAAATAATCCTCAAGACCACCTTCACGATAAACATCAGCCGTACAGCAATGCAACCCGCCACCAAAGGCATAAGCGTCACGCAATTCGACCTCGATAACATTCATGCCAAGCTTGTCCATCTGTTCGGCTTGATAGACTTCTGACTTTTCAACACAAACCGTCTTTGGATCAAGAACCAGAACATTCATGCTAAGCCAAACCGACGAATAGCAAAGGGCTGGCGGTGTGTTGTGCGCTGGCTGGGCGGCATCGACAATTTCCCAACCATTGTCATTAAACATACGGCGCTGTTCTTCGGGCAGGCGGCGTTGCGGGTTATTCAGAATCAAACCCGGGCGAAGCGGGGTGAATGTTGCGTCAATATGGATCGGATAAGGATCGCCGGGGAAATTGACAGCATGAACACGGTGATCTGGAAAATGCCGCCGGATCCATTCAATGCCTTTTAGATTAGTGGTAAATCCATGCTGAACGACAAGGTCTTTGCCAAAACGCAAAACATCGGCCGCATCAAATAATGGCTCTTCTTCGGTCGTCACAAAGAATTTTTCAGCCGCCCATTGCAAGCGCTTTTCAACGCCGATTTTTTCCGACAAATAATCGGGATGATAATCAGCATCGGTCAAGCGTGGTTTTGGCGCGGCCTCATGGCGGAAATTGGGATCTTCATTCCAATATTTCTGCATTAAGGGACGATAACAAAGATATTCAAACCACCGGCAACGATAAGACATGGTCGCTTCGAGAATTTCACTGCCAACCGTCAACAAAACATCGCGCGGCGGCATACAGCCAAACTGGCTTTCGGTCTGGAAATCGGGGGTGATTGCCGGCAGCGAAAAATCAATCGGCGTTGGGCGATCAACCTTAATACCGCGTGATGCCAGCATGGTGGCAAAATTATCAAGCAATTCATTGGCACGATCAATGCTGTCTTGCGGACGGCGACCCCATTGGCCACGCATGTCGCTATCTTCAGGAACCTTCGCGTCCAAGGCTGGTTCTTCAGGCGGGATATGACAATCATCGGCACGCCCGACGATCACATGTTTTAAAGGATCCCATTCGTTCCAGCTATTCACGATTGTTGACATATTTTTCTCCCAAACAACGCATCGCAGCGGTGCAATTTCACAAAATCATCAGCGTTGATACAACAATTTTGTGCTGTCCAAAACAATATATTATCGAGGTCAATTAGCAGCATGATATCCGGCCAGTGATCACGGTAAAATGCGCAATCAAAAAAACACTTGCCTCTTTTGTGATCGCGCGTAATACAATTTTCTGACAGGCATGAGCGATGGCGTCGCTCCAACCGTATGCGCTTTCGCGGTTGCGCCTTTTTTGAAAAAGTCCTGAACGCCGGGACCTTCTTTTGAACTAGTCAATGGAGGGTCTAAATGACTTTGCGACCAGACACATACCGTTTGCATAACGGTGAAAAAGCAACAGCCCAATTTTCCACAATTGAATATGAAACACGGCTTGCCGGTTTGCGTGCCATTATGGCCGCTGCCGGTGTGAAAGCCGCAATTTTTACCTCGATGCATTCAATCGCCTATTATTCGGGGTTTCTTTACTGCGCCTTTGGCCGCCCCTATGGGTTGGTTGTGACCGCCACCAAAAATGTCACCATTTCCGCAGGCATTGACGCTGGCCAGCCATGGCGGCGTTCCTTTGGTGACAATATCACCTATACCGACTGGCAACGCGATAATTTCTGGCGCGCCATTCGATCGGTTGCTGGCGAAAACAGCGCGATTGGCTATGAAGGCGATCATCTGACCCTTGACCAGCATGGCAAGCTTGTGGCGTTTCTGTCGCCATCAAGCCAGACCGATTTATCAACTGCAATTATGCGGCAGCGGATGCATAAATCTCCGGCCGAGCTGGCCTTGATCCGCGAAGGGGCGCGCATTGCCGATATTGGCGGCTATGCGATTCGTGATGCGGTCAAGCTTGGCAGGCGCGAAATTGATATTGCCATGGCCGGACGTGACGCGATGGAACTTGCCATTGCCGAGGCCTTTCCCGATGCCGAATATCGCGATAGCTGGGTTTGGTTTCAATCTGGGCTCAACACCGATGGCGCGCATAATCCGGTCACGAGCCGGAAATTGCAAAAAGGTGATATTCTGTCGCTCAACAGCTTTCCAATGATTTCGGGCTATTATACCGCGCTGGAACGAACGATGTTTGCAGGTTCAGTTGACCCGACAAGCCTTGGCATCTGGCAAGCGAATATTGCCGCCCATGAATATGGCATCAGCCTGCTAAAACCCGGCATGCGGTGCAGCGAGGTAACGCATAAGATCAACGCCTTTTTGGAAGACC
>JAFMNI010000107.1 GCA_017859295.1 Candidatus Puniceispirillum sp.
AGGGCTGAGGTCGGCTCGTCAAACAACATCAATTGTGGCTGCATGCACAAGGCACGGGCAATCGCCACACGCTGCTGCTGGCCACCTGAGAGCTGGCCTGGATATTTGCTGGCCTGCTCGGGAATTTTCACCCGTGTCAGAAAATGCATGGCAATTTCTTCAGCTTCGGCACGGGGGGTTTTGCGAACCCAGATTGGCGCCAACATACAATTTTCCAGAATCGACAGATGTGGAAACAAATTGAAATGCTGGAACACCATACCAACTTCACGGCGAATTTCGTCGATGTTTTTCACATCATTATTTAATTCAATTCCATGAACAAAAATGTCACCATCCTGATGTTTCTCAAGCCGATTCAAACAGCGGATCAAAGTTGATTTACCCGAACCTGATGGCCCACAAACAACGATACGTTCACCCTTATCAACACCGAGGTTGATGTCACGAAGAACATGAAACTGCCCAAACCATTTATTCACATTACGCATTGAGACAATCGTTTTTTGATCTACAGATTGCTCAGCTGTGTTTTGTGGCTGTGCCATGCCTTACTCCCTCTTAACTCTAAACAACTACGATTTATGACTACGGTTTAGTTTTCGTTCCATAAACATCGAATAACGCGACATGCCAAAACAAAAGACAAAGAAAATAACTGCCACAACAAGATAACCAGTCAACCCCTGAACTGGTGTTGACCATGCAGCATCTGCAAGAGTTGATTGTGCGGCTCCCAATAAATCAAAAATTCCAACAATACTTACAAGAGCCGTATCCTTAAAAAGGCCAATAAATGTATTAACAATGCCCGGAATCACATGCGTCAAAGCTTGCGGCAAAATGATTAACCTCATTGATTGCCAATAGGAAAGACCGACAGCATCAGCCCCTTCATATTGCCCCTTGTCAATAGCCTGCAATCCACCTCTCACAACCTCTGCCATGTAAGCTGCCGAAAAGAGCGTTACCCCAATCAGCGCCCGCAATAACATGTCAAAGTTCACACCTTCTGGCATAAATAAAGGTAGCATCACAGATGCCATGAAAAGCACTGTAATCAACGGCACACCACGCCAAAACTCAATAAAAACAGTGCAAAGAAAGCGTGCCACTGGCATTTCAGAACGTCGTCCCAAAGCCAGCAAAATACCGAGAGGCAAGGAGGCCACAATACCGGTGATGGCGACAACAAGTGTAATTAGCAAACCACCCCAATCACGCGTGTCAATAGCTTCAAGGTCAAAGTCAATTGCAAATACCGCCAAGACAGCGGCAAAGAGGATTACCAGCCATCCACAAACACCGGCAACCAGAGCAAGATCACCAAACGCTCCAGATACATAACCCGCCTTTCCAAGGCGCCCAATCGTTATCAACGCAAGACCCAAAATCGTGGCACCACCAATTGTGCCCGTTGAGATGGAGAACGCCCCTCCAGTCAGCAGAACTGTTGCCATGACAGGGTAGACAGTCAACAACAAAATCCCAACAATTTTACGGTAGGGCAACCGCTCAATCATAACCCACGCAAGCATAAAACCACCCAAAGCATAAGTCAGATTAACTCGCCACAAGTCATCATTTGGATAGGCACCGTAAAAAATAAATTTGGCTTTAGCCTCAATGAAGGGCCAGCAGGCAGCATGCCAACCATTCGGAAGAGCGCCGCCTTGTTCAACAGTCCAGCAAGCTTGTCGTTTCAACCCCTCCGGGTCAGACCAAACAGCAGAAAATATTGCAAAATCCAGCAAACCTGATATCTGGGTTACGAGAAAATACAAAATAAACAAAGTCGAAGCAGCAACAAAAACTGATTTCAAAGCAGCCGAAACGGAGCCAAAATCAGACATGCTGGCAAAGATATTCTTATAAAGCCACCCGGTTACCCCAACCTCAGATGGAGGTGGAGGCAATAGCGGCGCATCTTCAATGCGCACATATCCTGCCTGGGTATCGATGTCAGAAGGGATGGCTTTTTTCATTGTTGTTTTTTTGGGCGCTGCTTTGATTACTTTTCTGGTCATTCTAGCGCTCCACCAATTTCACACGGCTGTTAAACCAGTTCATGAACGCCGCAGTCATTAATGAGAATGTCAAATAGACCATCATCATCATGAAAATCATCTCTACTTCTTTACCAACCTGATTTAACGCCGTACCGGCAAAAACTGACACCAACTCGGGGTATGCAATAGCAACTGCTAACGAAGAGTTCTTTGTTAAATTCAAATATTGCGAGGTAAGGGGCGGTATTATCACCCGCATTGCTTGAGGGATAACTACGAGCCGCAAAGTAACATTTGGACGAACACCGAGGGCATAGGCAGCCTCAGTCTGACCACGACTAACAGCCAAGATGCCAGCTCGAACAATTTCGGCAATGAAGGCTGCAGTGTAAAGTGATAAAGCCAGCCACACAGCCAACATTTCTGGCACCAACACCATTCCAGCACCAGATTGATACCCTTGCCGCAATTTTGGGCCGGTATCTTTAAATTCAGGCAAGCTCCAATCTAACGGGCTGCCATTCAAATAATGCACCAAAACAGGAAGAAGAAGAATAATGCTAAGCCCTATCCAGAACATAGGCAGTATCTGTCCAGTTTCTGCCTGCCGCCTCAACGCATAACGCCGCACCAGAAAGGTAATAGCAATTGCACCGATAAGGGATAAAAAACTGTAAATAAACCCATCACTGACAATTGGAGCAGGCAAATAAAGGCCGGTAATATTCAGTCCAGCAACGCCTTCAACTAACTCAAGTTTTTCACGCTTACTTGGCATTGCGCGTAACACGGCAAAATACCAGAAAAACAATTGGAGGAGAAGTGGGACATTGCGAACGACTTCAACGTAAAAACTTGAGAACCACCTAAACACTAGATTGTCTGAAAGGCGCATTATGCCGACTGTAAAACCAATAACTGTAGCGGCTAATATCCCAAGTAAAGCGACAATAAACGTGTTTATAATCCCAATTAAATAAACATCTGTATACGTTGATTTACCAACCTTGTAGTCTAGCATCCATGTGCCTAATGTTGGAGAAATTTGGAACCCTGCAGTCCTCGTCAAGAAGTCAAAACCAAGCGTTTTTCCTTGATTAGCTAAGTTGCTCAGGGTGTTGTCCGCAAGCCAATTGATAGACAGCAAAAGGCCAATTGCAATCAAAGCCTGAAACAAAATTCCTCTAATGAAGGTGTCATTCAAAAGACTCGTCAGGGACCGGTCTCTGCCAAACATAAGTGCCGTCCTTATTCTAAACTCAACCTAATAAAAAAATAACTTTTTTAAATAATTAAACAAAAACCGCCCAGCCCATTGTTCAAAATAACAATGAGCTGGACAGTTCTTTTTGCGCTAAACTAAACCTTAGCGGATTGGCGCTGCATAGAGAATTCCACCTTTACTCCAGAGCGAATTAACTCCTCTGGCCAATTTCAAAGGCGTATTCAGTCCAACGTGCTTTTCGTAGCTTTCACCATAATTTCCAACCTGCATGATGATGTTGTAAGCCCAATCATTTGATAGGCCTAATTCTTCACCAAACTTGCCCTCTTTACCGATCAAACGGGCGACAGACGGAGCAAGCTTTGACTGAAACTTTTTCATATTCACGTTTGAAGAAGAAATTCCTAACTCTTCAGCGTTGATCATTGCGTTCAACGACCAGCGAACAATATTAAACCACTGATCATCGCCCTGACGAACGACTGGGCCAAGAGGCTCCTTTGAGATGATTTCAGGAAGAACTACGTGGCTGTCTGGCTGGGTCAACTTTCCACGCTGGGCTGCGAGGCCTGAACGGTCAGTTGTATACACATCGCAGCGACCAGCATCATAAGCGGCAACAACTTCATCAGCTTTTTCAAAAGCAACCAGATTGAAACTCATTCCATTCGTGCGGAAATAGTCTGTGATGTTAAGCTCTGTGGTGGTTCCAGTATTGGTACAAATATTTGCACCGTCCAATTCTGTTGCTGATTTAACACCAAGCGCGGTTGGCACCATCATACCCTGGCCATCGTAATAATTTACACCAGCAAAGTTTAGGCCAAGCTGCGTGTCACGTGTCATAGTCCACGTCGTATTGCGCGATAAGATGTCAATTTCACCAGAACTCAGGGCTGTAAAACGCTGTTTTGCGGATAGTGGTGAATACTTAACTTTTTCAGCATCGCCAAAAACAGCTGCTGCAACTGCCCGGCAAAGATCAACGTCAAGACCAGTCCACTTACCGCTATCGTCAGCATTCGAGAAACCAGGAAGGCCCTGTGAGACCCCGCACTGGACAAACCCTTTTGCTTTAACTGCCTCAAGTGTGGTCGCTGCATTGGCTGATGCAACAGCACCAAAACCCATTGCTGCGCCGCAAAGCGCAGATAAAAACGAAAGTTTCTTCATTGTGTCACCTCTTAAATTAGATTTTCGTTGTGTGTAGCAAATCGAGCAGAATTGTACATTTCTTGTGTTCATTTTAGCAATGACAAAACTCTGCCCACACTCCATTCAGAGAAAAATTTTCTAAAAACTTTTGGGTTTTGGTTTTTAAGGTCCCAAAAATAGCATTATTACCCTTTGGCAAGGGCTTTTCGTATACAATTTAGTGCGCATTGCATGATATAAGACGCATCAGCTGATGATGTTAATCTTATATGAAGGCTGATTCCACAGAATCGGCGTTAAATAGAGGTTTGCGTGATCTACCTTTGTTAATATCTACCTATATTTTGGCTGTTATAACGGCAAGAAAAACAAACCACATTCAGGCAAGCGGTGCGATTTCCTAATCTTGGCGTCCAGATTGACACCGCCTATTGCACAAGGCACTGTCTCTGCACCCCAACATGGTCTTATTGGGAAAATCTCAAATCTCTAGGGTCGTTTTATGCCGCGCTATTTTATGGAATTACTTACCCGCAGCCCACAGCGTTTTGGCACTTTACTAGCGCTTATCGGCGTTTTAGTGCTGACCCCTGATACTCTGGTAATCCGCCTTTCGGGGCTTGAACGCTGGGCCTTGATGGGCTGGCGCGGCATTTTAATGGGGGCGATGTCTTTGCTGTTGTGGCGATTGCTGCTAACGCGCAATGCCAGCCGCGAATGGCGCAGTCTTGCCAGCTGGCAAGGGGTGCTTGTGATCACCGCCTTTAGCATGAATTCAGCAACTTTCACCCTTGGCATTGTTGAAACATCGGCAACCGTGGTTCTGACGGCGGTGGCAACAATGCCCATCTTTGCAGCGATTTTATCTTATTTCATGCTTGGCGAGCGTCAGGGCTGGCTTGGCTGGTTGGCTATCACCGCAGCAATGGGTGGGGTAGTTGTCGTTGTGCTGGATGGCGGCAATGCGATTGGCAGCCCTGAAGGGTCGGTTCTTCTTGGTGGCATCTTTGGCGTGTTGACCGCCGCTGGCCTTGCCCTCACCTTTACCATGGCACGCAAATATAATGATCTTGGTATTTTGCCAGCCGCCGCCCTCGGCGCGATGATCAGCGGTATTGTTGGGCTGTTCTTAAGTGATCTAAACAGCATCACCGATGTGCCATTATGGTCGGTATTAACGATGGGTTTGGTTATCCTTCCCGTGTCTTTTACCTGCTTGAATTTGGCACCACGCTATACCAGCGCGGCGATTGTCAGCCTGTTGATGCTACTCGAGATGGTGATTGGTCCATTTTGGGTATGGCTTGGTGTTGGCGAACAGCCAACAATCATCATGATGGCAGGGGCGGGCTTTGTTGCGCTAGTGCTTGGCCTTCATATCCTTCGCACCCAATGGTTTACAAATTCCTGAGGATTTATCGGCAACTCACGCTTTTACCGGCGCGCCTGAAAGTGACGAGTCGCGCCAATGATCATCGGGGGTTTCTGGCTCGCTTTGAAAACCAGCGGCAATGATGGCGGCGATCGCGCAATATTCGTCTTTTTCAGACGTATCACCACTTATACCAACCGCGCCAATGACGGTTCCATCTTCGGCCATAACCAGCACGCCCCCAGGCACAGGCACAAATTTACCATCAGCAGCCGTTGCAAGCGCCGCCTGAAAGCTAGGGCGGCTTGCCAGCCGGTCACGGATCAAACGGCTAGACATGCCCATACCAAGCGCACCCCATGCCTTTCCTCGCGCAATGTCAAACCGCATTAACCCTGACCCGTCTTCGGATTGGCTGGCGA
>JAFMNI010000108.1 GCA_017859295.1 Candidatus Puniceispirillum sp.
TCAAATTGCTGACCCTCGATGCGCCGTTCTAACTCGCCCCGACTAACGACTTCGATATTGACTGAAACACGCGCCGCCTTTGCTTTGAAAATGCGCAATGCTTTTGGCATCAGGCCACGCGCCAATGTCGCCGAGGTCAAGACTTGCAGATGACCGTCTGAAACCCGCCGAATCTGATTTGCCTTGCGCACAAATCGATTCAGCGCTTCGGCTGCCGAATCCGCCTCGGCCAATAGCAATTTTCCTTCAGCGGTTAATCTTAATCGGCGCTTGCTTCGATCAAACAGGCTGATGCCAAGCTGGCTTTCAAGCGATGCGATATGACGGCTCATCGCTGATTGGTCAACGCCAAGAATTTTAGCCGCATCGGTCATGCTGCCAGCGCCAGCAATGATGCGGAATGTCTCGATCCAACGAAAGGGAGGTTGCTTCATTTATCTACCTATGTGTTTTACGCATAGTTATATGGTTATTTTTCATTTTTTATCATCATTTATTTCATTTAGTCTATTTTTTCTTCAATGAATCAAACTGAGGTAATTATGAACGCGAATGACAGTTTTGACGTAATTCCATCGGGTGCCGCGCTTGGTGCCGATATTGTTGGTCTGGATTTAACGCAGGACATTGATAGTGCCGTTTTTGATCGCGTCATTGACGCATGGGACAAGCACTTGGTTCTGCGCTTTCGCAATCAAGACTTAACCGAAGATCAATTTGTACAATTTTCACGCTATTTTGGCGGCCTCGACAAGGCACCAACACGGCCGGTTAACGGAAGCTATCATCCAACACGCGAAGAAATTGCCGTGGTTTCGAATATTGTCCAAGGCGGCGTTCCGATTGGTGGGCTTGGCAATTCAGAATTGGTTTGGCATCAGGACATGACCTATAAGGATTTACCACCTAAGGCTAGCATTCTGTACGGGCTGACAACCCCAGCCACCGGCGGCGATACGCATTTTTACAATCTCAATCGCGCTTATGAAACTTTGCCTAATGCCTTGCGTGAAAAAATCAAAGGCCGGTCATGCAAACATGATGCAACGCGCAATTCGGCTGGACAATTGCGGGCCGGATTTGACGAAAATTATGACAATGAGAGCCGCCCGGGTGCGATACACCCGCTGGTAATCAGACATCATGCCACCGGCAAGGAATCGCTTTATGTCGGCCGCCGCCCCAATGCATGGATTGTCGGGCTATCGGATGAAGAAAGCGACCAGCTTTTGGATGATATTTGGCAGCATATCGAAAATGGGCCGCATCATTGGGCACAGCAATGGCAACCAAAGGATATTGTGATTTGGGATAATCGTTACACGCTTCATATGCGCGGCGATCTTGACCCAGCCCAAGACCGGCTTATGCACCGAACGCAAATCCAAGATGAAAGCGCCCCTGCTGCTGCCTGACCAAAAGCAAAAACCGCAATGATCAAAACCAATTAATTCTTGCGGTGCTTGCCACAAACGCCTTTTAGTCTGTCTTGCTGCTGGAATTGAACAACCCTGCCAGCTTTCCCATCGCAATCTTTAATCTAAGGCGTATTTGATTTGGAACTAATGGATATTCTTCTGGTTTGCCTGATTGCCTTTGTTACCGCAGGCATCACGGGCATTACCGGTGTTGCGGGCGGGCTGTTACCAGCGGTTTTCCTTACGCCAATTATTGGCATCACCTCGGTCATGCCGGTCTTGGCGATCATGCTTTTATTTGGTAGCGTGTCGCGCGCCTGGATCAATCGTGCCAGTTTTCATCGCGATGCATTTCGCCGCATTGCAATTCCAGCGGTACCTATGGTTGTACTTGGCGGCATTTTTTATGCCCAACTCGAACCAAAGATGATTGCCTTGATGCTGGGAAGCGTTGTTCTGGCATCCATTCCCATTCGACGCATCGCCAAATCATATGAAATCAAAACATCGCGAGGCATGTTAAGCGGGGTTGGTGGCGTTTTTGGATTTCTGGCCGGATCATCAACTGGTCCGGGGCTGCTGCTTGTTCCCTTTATGCTTGGCTATGGATTATCGCGGACCAGCTTTGTTGCCACGCTTGCGGTGATTGCTGCGCTGACCCATGTTGCACGCGCCGCCACATTCGGCAGCATCGGCCTGATCGGGCAGGAGGTTTTAATCCTAGGGCTGATTGGTGGTGCAGCAACAATACCGGGCAATATGCTTGGCAAAGTAATACTCAAGAAAATGACCAACCATAACCATGAAATCTTGGTCGATTTGATGGCGTTTGGTGGCGGGATTAATTTCCTTTACCTAGCTTTGGCCTGACGGCCGTTGCTGATAAACTGGAGATCATGGGCAGATAGTAAAGGTCCAATAACAGATTTGAAGCGCTGTTACTTTTGAAAGTCAATTTCACCGCGCATCATGCAGTCGATCATTGTTGATGAAAGTTCTGGCAAGTCTGGTGGTATCGTTGAGGCCTGCGGCAATCTTAGCCGTGACTTTGTCGCATCGACGCCATCACGCCGAACATAGCGCTCAGCATCCCCCTGAAATGCCACATAATCCCAATCTGGTTTTTTGCCCGGCACCTTGGCAATAAAGCTCCGGCGACGCTGGCTTGCGACAATTTTGGCCATCAGCATGTCCGGATCATAGCCATCCATGCCAATCTTTTTAAGCACGGCAAGAATTGGCGCATGGGACGCATATTCGGCAAGGTTAACGCGCTCATCGGGGTCAGCCTCCAGGTTAAACAAAAGATCAGGGTGGCCATGGGTAAAAATATATTTATACTCACCTTTTTTGACCATACGGCATGGCACGCACGGTCCAATCGCCAAATAATCAGCGATCACATAATCTGCCGCTATACTCGCATTACCTGTCAGAAGTGGCATGAGACTATGCCCAGCTAACTCGGCTATCGCCGGGCGAAGCAGCGCTGTATCCTTTCCGCCAAAATCGATAAATGTCGGCAGCAAGTCAATAAGCGAGCTGTTCGCATCAATTCGCATATTATTTGCAACGCGCCCATCCGATATAACTAGAGGTACACGTGCTGACCATTCCCAAAAACATTGTTTAAACCACATTCCACGCTCGCCCATCATCTCACCATGATCTGATGTGAAAATGACAATTGTATCTTCGCGCAAACCCGTTTCGTCCAATTGATCCAGCATCTGCCCAAGTTTTTCATCAAGATAAGAAATCATCGCATAATAGGCATGGCGTGCATTTAGCAGATGATCCTTAGTTATGCTATGGCGGTGCCGACCATGTGCGAAGAACAAAGCCTTCGAAAAATAATCAAGCGCGGCAAAGGGAATTTCAGACACGGCTGGCAAATCAATATCCTTGTGATCATAGAGATCCCAGTAGCGCTGCGAAACATTAAAGGGTGTATGCGGGCTGGTAAACGAAACCACCCCAAGAAACGGCTTCTTGTCGTCTGATCGGGCAAGGTCATAGATTTTACGAGAGGCCTGAAACGCCACGTCATCGTCATAATCTTCCTGCATGGTTCGTATACAGGGGCCAGCCTCAACAACCCCATTAAGAGCCGTACCTGATGGCACAAAGGCCGGGCCAGCCGACCAATCTGCAATCCATTGAAAGTCGGCTGGATAAACGTCAGTCGTCAGACGTTCTTCAAACCCATGAAGCTGATCAGGCCCAATAAAATGCATCTTGCCACATAAAAAGGTCTGATAGCCTTGCGCACGCATGAAATGCGCCATCGTTGGCAGTGATGATGCGATCTCATTTGCATTGTCATAAACCCCGATATCAGGGCTTAATCGTCCCGTCAGCATTGATGCCCGGCTGGGAACACATAAAGGATTGTTCGAATAATTATTGGTAAAGACGGCGCCTTGCGCGGCAAGCCGTTCAAGATTAGGTGTCTTGCAGACCCCATTGCCATAGAGCGACAGGGCTTGCGCTGCCAGTTGATCAGCCATCACTAGCAGGATATTTGGCTGATGACTCATTTGACACCCCCGTCTGGACGCGCAAAACCAAAGCGGCTATAGGCTTCGGCAGGCGCGTCAAGTTTAACCATATTATCAATAATGAGTTGGCACATTTGCGCCACCTTTTCTGGATCATCGAGCGGCGTTGTTTGTCCAGGATCGGTTTGTAAATCAAAGAGCTGCGACTGTTGATCCGCAAATGGCATGCCTTGCACCTCTACCGGCACGCCGCCATGATCAGTTTTGGGTAGCAGCTTTAGAACCGGCACACCTTTGGTAAAGGAAAATGACGAATGCAATGTTGCATCAAGCAATTCCCGGATCGAAAAGCGCGTTGTCATTCTAGTTGGCATCAATGTGTATTCAAACAGATGTTCAGCCGCATCCACCACAGGATAGTGAAAATAGCTATAACGCCCGTCACAAACATTCACCGCAGCGCCAAAATAACCAAAGACTAAACTGTCACGGCACTCATCATCTTTGGTCAATAGTGGCAGCAAAGATTTTCCAGTAACATCATCAGGGGTCGCCAGCCCCGCCATATCGAGGATGGTTGGCATGATGTCCGCAGTTTGGGTTAATGATTTGCGCCGTGTGCCGCCAGAATCAGCAAAATCAGGATGATATATAAGCAACGGGATATGCGCGATTTCGTCATATACCGGCATCCGGTTTTTTGCCCACCAATCATGCTCGCCAAGCAAAAACCCGTGATCAGTGGTCAGAATCAACGCCGTATCAGACCAAAGATCATGCGCGTCAAAAACATCTAATAAGCGCCCAAAGTATTCATCCGTCATGGTAACAAGCGCCGAATAATTGGCGCGAAGCTCGGCGATTTCTTCTGGCGTTTCAGTCACCCTATCATAGATCGGCCAATCCAGAATTGGCCCTTCATAGCTTGTCGGATAAAGTTCGCGAAACCTTGGTGGCGCGTGAAAGGGCTCATGTGGATCGAAACATTCTAGCTGCAATAACCAATTATTCGCCTGATAATTCTTTTGCAAAAACTCATCCGCCATTTTAAATAATTGTGGCGCGCAGTAATCCTCTTCCTTCGTCATTGACTGCCGGTTGATCATATAGTTTGTACGGTGATGTTGGACCGGATGATACGCCGATTTGAGAGTGGTTAAATCAGGCTCTACCTCGGCTTTCCACCGGTCAATTGCCTGCCCCCTCACCAGCTCCCAAGACGAAAAACGCTGATGGTATGTCGCGCCACCATCGGCAAAATAATGATGATGATCAGTGATCAAATGACTATAGAAACCGTTTGCTTTCAGCAATTCGGGAAAGGAATCATCAAACGGTTCCAGCGGCCCCCAACTGCGATGCAGAAAATGATTGCGTCCGGTATGAAGATCACGGCGTGCAGGCATACAAGGAAGGCTGCCAACATAATGATTATCAAAGGTAATCGCACGCTGTTGAAAGCGACTGAAATTTGGCGTTTGAACAGTGCGTGAGCCATATGGCTGCATGGCATTTCGATTGAGTGAGTCTAAAAGCACAAAGACAGTTTTCATATAGCTGCACTCTTTCAAAATGGGGTCAAACCTGGCTAGCCATTTGAATGGCTAACCAGGTTCAATAATGGTCTAGTTACTAGTACGTTTTACAAACTCTTCAATACCCGGCAAATTGATTTCGCGGTAATAGCGAAGCGCACCCGGATGCAGAGGTGCGCCAAAGCCGTTCAAAACAGTGTTTTTATTGACCCGCCCAAAGGCTGGGTGAACTGTTTTCAAGTGGTCAAGATTTTCCATAATAGCCTTCGTCATCTTATAAACGATATCTTCTGATACTTTGGCATGGATCACCAATGCATTCCCCAAACCGTAGCTTGGCGTTGCTGTGTCAATCCCTTTATAGGTGCCAGCTGGAATTGAAATGCGAAAATATGGTGGATATTTTTTCTGAATATCAGCAAAGAATGCGTCTGAAATAGGCAGTAACTTAACTTTTTTCTTAGCGCCCAGCTTGATCACCGGAGGCAGTGGAAAACTTCCGTTCCAAAGGGCTGCGTCAAGATTTCCATCCGCAAGCATATTCGCCATATTGCCGAGCTTTACCCGAAAATCCTTGAAATCTGTGCCAGGCGTCAGTCCAAGCTGTTCCATCATAGCATCAGCATCAAGCATCGACACACCGCCTGGCTGACCCATGCCAACACGTTTGCCTTTCAGATCAGCAAGCGAAT
>JAFMNI010000109.1 GCA_017859295.1 Candidatus Puniceispirillum sp.
TGTCAAAAAATAAATGACAAATGGCCGTAACGTAAAAGCGTTCATCTATCTTACCATGTGAGCCTTTTATCGAGCAAAAGCTTTTTCAAGAAACGCTTCGATGGCGGCGTTGAAGCTGGAGGCATCTTCACAATAGGGCGCATGACCGACATTTGCCAGCAACCAATGGTGCGCTTGCGGCAAACTCGCTTTTAATGCGGCGGCGGCACCCGGTTTCACCACCACATCATCGCCGCCGGTAAAAATAGCAACCGGCGCAGTGATTTTATCAAGAAATGGGCTTGTATCGAGATATTGCATCGCAAAGCCACCACAACGGATACCCTCAACGCGGATTTCACCAGCGATAGCCGCCAGAAACGCCATCATTTGCGGATCAATTTTTCCCGACAGCATCTTGCCAACCCGAAGCGCGCCATAAGACGCATCATCCATCACTTCGCGTTGCTGGATTCGCTCCTGCACCGCCGCTCCAAGTGGTGAGCCAACCGGCTGCGCCCGTCCTTTATGCGTGCAGGACAGAATGATCGCTTGGCATATGTCTGGATGGGTTGCGCCCAAAACCTGCGCCAGCATACCGCCCATTGAGTGACCAATGATAACGACCTTACCAGTGACAAGGCTGGTAATCAGTGCGGCAACCTCATCAGCGATTGCAACCATACCGCCGTCAATAGATTGTGACTCACCAAAACCAGGGGCATCAATGGCAATGACCGTTTGACTGGTAAAATGGCCAAATTGGCAGGCCCAACTCTTGCTGCTGCCATTAAATCCATGCAGAAAGACCAAAGCAGGACGTTCGGTGCTTTCAACCTGTGATTGATTGATTCGGTATGATGTAAACGTACCACTTTTTTCATTCCAAAAGTTAGACAATGGTGGCAAAAAATCCATAAGCTGTTGATTTTTATTCATATTTTTTAAGCCCACATTTAAAATAAACTCGCATTTCATATGTAGACAAATATTCAACAATGTAACAGACTAATTTTCATCGGCACTGAATTTACGCCGTAAAAATTATCAAAATGGGAGGGATGCATGAAACTTACACGTATGATTACTATTGGCATTGCAGCGATCGGTTTGTCGTTTGCGGCAAATGCAGCTGACCTACGCGTTGGCTTGCAGTCAGAGCCAAGCTCGATTGACCCGCATTACCACAACCTTGGTCCAAATAACGGATTTGCAACGCATGTTTTTGGAGCTTTAGTTGGTAGTGACGAGAACCAACAACATTTTCCAGATCTAGCAGTTTCTTGGAAACCAGTTGATGAAACAACTTGGGAATTTAAGCTCCGCCAGGGCGTCAAATGGCATGATGGCAGCCCGTTTACCGCCGATGATGTTCTGTTTACTGCTGAGCGGGCGCAGAATGTGCCAAACTCTCCATCAAGCTTTGTGACCTATCTCAAGGGCAAGACCTTCTCAAAAATTGATGACCACACAATTCATATCAAAACGGCAAAACCGTATCCGTTGATGCCAAATGACATGACTACGGTAAAAATAATCTCAGCAAAGGCGGGCAAGGGTGCCAAAACCGAAGATTATAATAGCGGCAAAGCAACCATTGGCACCGGTCCTTACAAATTTGTTGAATGGGTGCCGGGCGACCGTATTGTTCTTCAGCGTTATGACGATTATCACGGCACAAAAGCGGCATTTGACAAAGTGACTTTCAAGCCAATCAAATCCGGTCCCGCGCGAATTTCCGCTCTATTAGCCGGCGATGTCGATTTTATTGATAATGTGCCGCCCCTAGATGTGGCCAGGCTGAAAAAGGATAAATCTGTTCAGCTCAGCAGCGGCCCATCAAACCGGGTTATCTATTTGCATATGGATCAGTTCCGCGAAGACTCTCCTCACATCAAAGCAAAAGATGGTGGCCCAATCAAAAACCCGTTGATGGATGCTCGAGTTCGTAAGGCCATTTCCTTGTCAATCAACCGTGATGCCATTGTTGAGCGCGTCATGGAAGGTATTGCCGTACCGGCAGGACAATTATTGCCAGCAGGGTTTCATGGTGTTTCACCGAATATGAAACCTGATCCGTATGATCCAAAAATGGCAAAAAAGCTGATGGCTGAAGCTGGTTATGCAGATGGCTTTAAGATGGTCATTCATGGACCAAATGACCGTTACATCAACGACGCCAAAATAGCCGAAGCTTTGGCACAGATGTTAAACCGTGTTGGTATTGAGGCCAGTGTTGAGACCATGACAAAGGCAGTTTACTTTGGTCGCGCATCGCGTGGTGGACCAGACAAATCACCTGAATTTAGCTTCATGCTGCTTGGATGGGGTGCTGGATCTGGTGAAGCATCATCACCACTAAAAGCTCTGCTTCATACCTATGACAAGTCAAAGGGAATGGGTGCGGCAAACCGAGGTCGTCATTCGGACCCTGCGGTTGATACACTTGTTCAAAAAGCACTAGCAACAGTTGACGCTGATTCGCGGGGTAAATTGCTTGCCGCCGCAACAGAAAAGGCTGTTGGTGAAAATTACGGTGTGATTCCAATGCATTATCAGGTGAATACCTGGGCAGCAAAAGCCGGCTTCAAATATCAGCCACGCACAGATGAACGCACAATCGTAATGGGGCTTAGCGCAAATTAGGGACAGCACCTAATTCTTCTTAAACAAGCGACCTCACCTACCTTTTATTTATAGTCTGGATAGGTGAGGTTGCCTTTGACACGCTCGGTGACTAAATGACAGCCTTTATTTTAAGACGGTCTTTGCAAAGCATCATTGTATTACTTGTGATGTCATTGATCGTATTTGTTGGCGTTAACCTTGTTGGCGATCCGGTTGATATGTTGATCAACCCTGAAGCCGATCAACTTGAGATTGAGCGTGTAATTCGTGATCTTGGACTAGACCGTCCTGTGGCTGAACAATATTGGTATTTTATGGTCAACGCCTTTCAAGGTGATCTGGGGCGATCATTCGTATTCGGCGAACCAGCATTAAAATTAATTATCCAGCGTATGCCAGCCACAATGGAGTTAGCGCTATTTTCATTGTTGATTGCTATCTCCTTTGGAATTCCACTTGGTGTTTACGCAGGTTTAAAACCGCATAGCAAAATTAGCCGCACTATTATGGCTGGTTCAATTTTAGGATTTTCAATGCCAACATTTTGGGTTGGCATTATTTTGATTATGTTCTTTTCCGTACATCTGGGCTGGCTACCCTCAACTGGCAGGGGCGATGTTGCTACCTATTTTGGCATTACCAGCTCCATCTTTACCCTTGACGGGCTGTCGCACATATTCCTGCCGGCCTTCAATCTCGCCTTATTCAAACTATCATCGGTGATCCGGCTGGCGCGCGCTGGTACCCGCGAAGTAATCTTGCAGGATTACATCAAATTTGCACGCGCCAAGGGCCTCAGCGAAACAAAAATTATCCGGGTACATCTGCTGAAAAATATCATGATCCCCATTGTCACGGTCATTGGACTTGAATTCGGATCTCTGATTGCCTTTTCAACAGTAACCGAAACGGTTTTTGCCTGGCCGGGCATGGGCAAGCTAATTATTGATGCAATCTATAACCTAGATAGGCCAATTGTAGTCGCCTATCTGATGATCATCGTCTTGATTTTTGTCACCTTGAATCTGATCGTGGATATTCTTTATTCAGTCCTTGATCCCAGGGTTCGCATTAAAGGGGTAAGCTAATGGCAGGTAAAGCTGCAACCACCACAGGCGCCATACCAGCGTCAGGATGGCAAAAATTCTGGTCTGACTTTTGCGAAAGCCCAACCGCTGTTGGTGCACTTTTTGTATTTTTGGTAATTTTATTTATTGCGGTTTTTGCGCCATTTGTATCGCCAACAAACCCTTATGACTTGGCAAGCGTTGATATAATGAACAGCCGCCTCGAGCCTGGATCAGAAGATTTTGAAGGTAACGTGTATTGGCTAGGCACGGATGGCGCAGGGCGCGATATGCTCTCGGCGATTTTTTATGGGCTTCGAGTGAGCCTCGGTGTCGGGGCATTTTCGGGAGTAGTTGCGCTAGTGATCGGCGCAGCAGTTGGGCTGTCAGCAGCTTACTTCGGCGGCCGGTTTGAAACCCTAACAATGCGGATTGTTGACATTCAGCTAAGCTTCCCATCAATTCTGATGGCACTGATTATTCTCGCCGTTTTTGGCAAAGGGGTAGAGAAAACCATTATCGCGCTGGTGCTAGTGCAATGGGCTTATTACGCCCGTGCCGCACGTGCCAGCGCTCTTGTTGAGAAGAACAAAGAGTATGTCGAAGCAGCGCAATGTCTGGCTCTTGGCGACCGAAGGATCATTTTACATCACATCATGCCAAACTGTCTGGCACCTTTGATTGTAGTAGGCACATTACAAACTGCGCATGCAATCTCGCTCGAAGCGACCCTCAGCTTTCTTGGTCTTGGCCTGCCAATCACTGAACCATCGCTTGGTCTCTTGATTGGTAATGGATTTGAATTCATGTATTCTGGTGATTACTGGATCAGTATCTTTCCGGGCATTGCATTGCTAATCACAATCGTGTCAATAAACCTTGTTGGCGATCAACTCCGCGACATCTTTAACCCACGTTTGCAACGATGAGGTGCACCGTGGATCCAATTCTACAGATCAAAGATTTACAAACGCATTTTTTCACGAAAGCTGGCGTTCTGAAAGCTGTGGATGGCGTTAGCCTCGAGATTAAATCTGGAGAAATTGTTGGGCTTGTTGGCGAGTCTGGCTCGGGAAAATCAATCACCGGCTTTTCGATCATGGGACTTGTTGATGCGCCTGGGCAAATTGTTGGTGGGCAGATCCTGTTCAAAGGGCAGGATCTTGCAAAATTATCACCAGCCGAAATGCAGGCCTATCGCGGCAACCGAATCGCAATGATTTTTCAAGATCCGATGATGACGCTAAATCCGGTTTTGCGCATTGAAACACAGATGGTTGAAACCATTCTCTCGCATGACAGTAGCGTCAGCAAGGTTGACGCCCACGCCCGCGCCCGCGATGCGTTAGGGTTGGTTGGCATTTCATCACCAGATGAACGGCTTCGTGCCTATCCGCACCAATTTTCTGGCGGCATGCGCCAACGCGTTTCAATTGCCATTGCAATGTTAAACCGACCTGATCTTATCATCGCCGATGAACCGACAACCGCGCTTGACGTTACCATTCAGGGACAGGTGATCCATGAAATGCAGCGTTTGTGCCAAGAAACAAAAACCGCTTTGCTCTGGATTACTCATGACCTTGCGGTTGTTGCCGGGATCGCCGAGCGCATATGTGTTATGTATGCTGGCCGTGTAGTTGAACAAGGGGCAAATGCCAATATAATTGCCGCACCAATGCACCCATATACTAAGGGCCTGCTTGGCAGTGTGCCAGGGCAAAACCGGCGCGGCCAACCCTTGCAGCAGATCGAAGGCATGGTGCCATCAATGATGAATCTGCCAAAGGGTTGCGCGTTTCAGAACCGATGTAATCTGGTTAGCGATATCTGCACCAGCACCAATCCAGATGCCACAAGCACCAAAGATGGTCGGCTGGTTCGATGCCACAATATCGCTGCAGGAGACAGGGCATGACGCCGCTTTTGACCGTATCAAATCTATCACGCGATTTTACCAAGTCACTTGATATGGTGGCCAAGCTGCTAAACCGGCTTGGGCAGAATTATCGTGAAGAAGTGGTGCATGCTGTTGATGATGTATCCTTCTCCGTCTTCAAAGGTGAAATTGTTGGCGTTGTTGGCGAATCAGGATGCGGCAAATCAACCCTTGGTCGCATGATTGCTGGTATTTTACCTCCAACAAACGGGCAGGTTTTCTTTGACGTGACGCAGGCCAAAAACACGGATATTCCGGATGCTTTGCGGACACAGATGATTTTTCAGGATCCGTTTTCATCGCTGAATCCGCGAAAACGTGTCATTGACATCATTACCGAAGCGCCAATCCATCACAAATTAATTGCGCCATCGGAAAAGCGCGCCTTTGCCATTGAAATGCTGCAACGGGTCGGGCTTGATCCAGATACGCTTGAACGATATCCGCATCAATTTTC
>JAFMNI010000008.1:0-7504 GCA_017859295.1 Candidatus Puniceispirillum sp.
GCTTTTGCCGAAGGGCTGTTATTCACGCATCGCGGCCTAAGCGGCCCGTCAATTCTGCAAATTTCATCCTATTGGCAGGAGGCAATGCCGGTTTCGGTAAATTTGGCACCGCAGCATGACGCGGCGGCGCATCTTCTTGGTGGCAAGGCCAGACAGCCAAAGGCGGATGTGGCAAATTGCCTTGCTGATTTACTGCCAAAACGGCTGGCCGCGGAAATATGCGATCTTGTTGGCGTGGTTGGGCGGCTTGCCGACCGCAGTGACAAGCATCTTCGTCATTTGGGCAAGATGGTGAATGATTGGCAATTGATCCCGAACGGCACCGAAGGCTATCGCACCGCCGAAGTGACACTTGGCGGGGTTGATACAAATGGCCTGTCATCCAAGACGATGGAGGCCAAAACCGTGTCTGGCCTGTATTTCATTGGCGAGGTGGTTGATGTAACTGGCCATTTGGGTGGCTATAATTTCCAATGGGCGTGGTCATCGGGCTTTGTTGCCGGACAAAATGCCTAGCCCCAGAATGGCCATATAACAGGCGGCTTTGTGACAGGAACCGTTTAATCGCCACCGTTCATAATGGCCATGCCATAATGACGATTCACTAATCGCTATTCGACCGGCCGCCAATCGGCATGCTCGGGGTCAAAATAGAGCAGGCTGCCATCGCCAATATCGTTCCAAAGTCCGTGAATTGACATGGTTTCGCCCTCGACGGCTTCGCGGACAAAAGGAAAGCTCATCAGATTTTCCAACGACACCAGCACCCCTTCACGTTCAAGGGCGACAAGCTGTTCTTCGCGTGAGCCGAGATTCTTGACGCGTTCATAGCCGGGGCGAAGGATATCCATCCAGCGGCCAACGAAGCTAGAGGATTGTTCAAGTTCAGGCGCTGCACCCGAGCACATTTCATAACAGCCATTCACCCCGCCGCAATTGGAATGGCCAAGAACGACAATATGCGCGACTTTAAGCGTTGTAACCGCATATTCAACCGCGGCTGAGGTGCCGTGATGGTCACCATCGGGCTGATAGGGTGGCACCAGATTGGCAATATTACGGTGGATGAAAAATTCACCTGTATCCGAGCCAAAAATTGCAGTGACATGAACGCGGCTATCACAACAGGAAATCACCATGGCACGCGGATGCTGGCCCATATCGGCAAGATGCCGGAACCAGGCTTTATTTTCCTGAAATTTTGTCGCTTTCCAGCCAAGATAACGTTGTGCCAGATATGTGGGAAGTTGCGTTGCCGCCATGTCAGTCTGCTCCGATCAGGTTTTGCCATTTGTCTGACAAAGATTGTCAAGCCTAGGCGGGAGAATAACGGATCTGATCGCTGAAATCTAGTTTATTGCGGCATAACAGATTGTTTTACTGATCGATATCATCGCCATAGCGTGCGCCAAGTTCGGTGATGATACTGTCCAGAAATTTGGCCGCTGCAACAGGTAGAACGCGTCCTTTTAGCTGGCCAATATGCAAAATACCGGCTGGCACGTCGGCAAGATCAACCGGTCTTGCCACTATCGCGCTGGTTTTTAAGGGGGCGGTGATCAGGTCGCTTGGCATGGCGATTGGAATTTGAAAGGAAATGACCATTTCATGGGTCAGATAATTTTGCAGAAATTCCTGACTGTTTGATTCGATTACCGTTCCAAGTTC
The DNA here is from genome assembly GCA_017859295.1 of Candidatus Puniceispirillum sp. GTDB lineage: Bacteria > Pseudomonadota > Alphaproteobacteria > Puniceispirillales > Puniceispirillaceae > UBA3439. The sequence continues at coordinate 1,669 of JAFMNI010000008.1, forward strand.
GACACTGCGCCGGATCAGGCCAACATTGAGCAATTGCCGTAATCCGGCATCGGCACGCGGTAGAATGGCGGGTTGCCCAACGCAATCGCGAAGCCGAATCATCGGTTTTTTGGCCAAAGGGTGATTGGCTGACATCATACAGTAAAGCTGTTGACGGGCGGTGGCCATTGTCTGGAAATCAGCGCTTTTGATCGGTTCAAAAATCAAAGCCAGATCAGCCTCTAACGTGCGAAGCGCCTGTTCGGCCGCATCACCCGATTGGCGAACCAGATCAAAAGTAACCGCCGGATGTTCGCCGCGATAGCGGGCAACGGTTTCAGGCAGAAAATAGCGCATCGTATCAGCGCCGCTGGCAATGCGGACATGGCCACGCCGGATTCCTGATAAATCGGCAATTTGCGATTGCACCCGCGCCAATTCGGCGGTTTGGGTGCGGATATGCTGGACAAATAATTCACCCGCGGTGTTCAGCCTGACCCCCGATGCCAAACGTTCGAACAGGGGTTGGCCGATCTCATCTTCAATTTGCAGAATTCGCCGATTAAGCGCGGTTGAGGTGATGGCTAGCTTTTCGGCGGCTTTGCGAATTGATTTTTCGCGGGCAACCGCGTCGATAAAGCGTAATGACGTCATAAAGCGCATATCAAAAAACATCCCAAAAACTGGCTAAAACACAAGATTTATGAGGCCAGCTTAGCTATGTGATGCAAAAAACGCATCACAATTATGCAAAACTAGCAGAATTTTTTTCATCAAACAGCTGTTACCACTACGCCATCGGCTCATAACCGCGGGACTGACGGCGCCCTATTCCTCCAAAAGACCGTCACGAATTACCGCCCTAATATCGGCGACCCAGAACGGGGCTGACATCGGGCTTACTCAGGACGGCATCAAATATGCCGGACCGACGTCAAGGAAGGACGAGACATGAAATATATAATCGCAATCATCCAGCCGGGAAAATTGACAGCGGTGCATGATGCGCTGCTGGAAATTGGCATCACCGGCATGACTGTAACCGAAGTGCAGGGCTATGGACGGCAAAAGGGCAAAAGCGAGATTTATCGCGGTGCCGAATATACAGTTCATTTCTTGCCAAAAGTCAAGATTGAGCTCGCCTTGCCGGCAAAAATGGCGGCAAAGGCGATTGATGTCATCAAAACCGCCAGCTCAAGCGGCAAAATTGGCGATGGCAAGATTTTCACTTTCGATCTTCAGGAAGCGGTTCGGATTCGTACCAACGAAACTGGCGATAGCGCCCTTTAAAGGCATCACGTAGGAGTTACCAATGATTAAAACAATTTTAAAATATTCGTGTCTTGCTGGCGCGGCTAGTTTGATGGCTAGTCCGGCTTTTGCGCAAGAGGCACCGGCGCATAGCGTTTTCATCCTGAACTCATTGCTGTTTTTGATGTCAGGGTTTTTGGTGATGTTCATGGCATGTGGCTTTTGCATGCTTGAGGCCGGTCTTGTGCGGGCGAAAAACACAACAATGCAATTGACCAAAAATGTGGCGTTGTTCTCGCTGGCGGCAATTGGCTATTATCTTGTCGGTTATAATTTGATGTATCCGCTTGGGACATGGTCGGTTGAAGGCGTTTTGTCGGGTCTATTGCCAGTCGCTGCCGTTCTTGAGGCGGTTGGCGTGGCACCTGATAAGGTCGATGATATCTCTTATGCGTCAACCGGATCAGATTTCTTCTTTCAGTTGATGTTCTGTGCGGCAACAGCTTCGATTGTATCGGGCGTGCTTGCCGAGCGTATCAAGCTATGGCCGTTTCTGCTTTTCACCTTTATCCTAACTGCGGTGATTTACCCGTTGCAGGCAAGCTGGAAATGGGGCGGTGGATTTCTTGACAGCATGGGCTTTCTTGATTTTGCCGGTTCGACTGTTGTCCATTCAGTCGGTGGTTGGGCGGCGCTTGCTGGCGTGTTGATCCTTGGCCCTAGAATTGGAAAATATAAAGACGGCCGTGTTGTGCCGATGCCTGGTGCGAATTTGCCGCTGGCAACACTTGGAACCTTCATTTTATGGATGGGCTGGTTTGGTTTTAACGGCGGATCGCAATTGGCGATGGGAAGCATTGGCGATGTTGCTGATATCTCGCGTATCTTTGCCAATACGAATGCCGCTGCGGCTGGTGGTGCGCTTGTCGCGCTGGCACTGACCCAGATTTTCTATGGCAAGGTCGATTTGACAATGGTGTTGAACGGCGCGCTTGCAGGGCTTGTGTCGATTACAGCAGAACCGCTGACCCCGACTTTGGGCGCAGCGACCTTAATTGGCGGCGTTGGCGGCGCGATCGTGGTCTTTGCGGTGCCGTTCCTCGACAAGATCAAAATTGACGATGTTGTCGGTGCCATTCCGGTTCACCTGATGGCCGGTATCTGGGGAACGCTTGCCGTGCCTTTGACCAATGGTGATGCCAGCTTTGTGACGCAGATAACTTCAATTCTCATTGTCGGAGTGTTCACCTTTGTGGTCTCATTAATTGTCTGGTTTGCCATTGATAAAATCATGGGTATTCGGGTCAGTGAGGAAGACGAGATTGCAGGTTTGGACAGTGCTGAACTTGGTATGGATGCCTATCCCGAGTTCTCACGCTAGATAATTCGCAACGTCAAAGTTGCAGCAAAACAAATTTAGCCAGCGCCGGTTTTATCGGGGCTGGCTATTCATTAGGAAAAACAAGAACAATAAAATCTGAAAGAGCATTGTTTTTACTGAATTTTAGAAGCTTTACAGCAGCGGTTTTTTTCTCCTATTCTAGCATCTTATTATCCCCGATGATTTTTGTCGAAAAATAGCGGTGTGCAATAGAGCTGAGAGAGTAATGTCGCAAACATTAAACGAAGGCCGTTCGAGCACCAAACCACTTTTTGAAGCTGTTGGCGTGACCAAGAGCTTTGGCGATTTCATCGCTAATGACGATGTGTCTTTTCGAATTCATGCTGGCGAAATTCACGCGCTTTTAGGTGAAAATGGCGCTGGCAAATCGACCTTTGTAAAAATTGCTTATGGGCTATTACAGCCTGATGCTGGCCAGCTATTTTGGAATGGCGAGCCAATTTCCATTCCCGGCCCCCAACAGGCACGCCAGCGCGGCATTGGCATGGTGTTTCAGCATTTTTCGCTGTTTGACGCATTGACCGTTGCCGAAAATATTCAATTGGCAATGCCTCCCGGTGAAACGATTGCGTCCCTATCGGATCGCATTGCCAGCATTTCAAAAGAATATGGTATCGAGGTTGATCCGGCGGCGCGTATTCACAATCTGTCCGTTGGTCAGCAGCAGCGTGTTGAGATTGTTCGCTGTTTGTTGCAAGACCCGAAATTGTTGATCATGGATGAGCCAACATCGGTTTTAACCCCGCAGGAAACCGAACAGCTTTTTGAAGTTCTTCGCCGGTTTGCTAAAAATGGGCTGGCGGTGTTGTTTATTTCGCACAAGCTGGATGAAATTCGGGCTTTGACAAGCCGTGCAACCGTATTACGGCGCGGACAGAATGTTGGCTCGGTAAATACCAAAGGCCAATCAAACCGCCAGCTTGCCGAATTGATGATTGGCACCAAAGTCAAGGATGTGGCGCGCCAAAAAGCACCAGCCAAAAGCAAAATATTATTTGCCGTGACCAAGTTAAACCGGCCAAAGCAAAATGCGTTTTCGGTGACGCTTCGCGATATTACGATTGAGGCGCGCGCCGGCGAAATTTTCGGGATCGCCGGGATCGCTGGTAACGGCCAAGATGAATTAATGGCGGCGCTAACGGGTGAATGGCTTGGCAATCAATCGGGGGTCATCACGCTTGATGGCGGTGATATTTCATCGCAAGGGCCAGCCGAACGCCGCCTTGCGGGCATGGGATTTATTCCAGAAGAGCGCAATGGTCATGCGGCAGTGCCGTCAATGAGCCTCGCCGACAATGCGTTGCTAACCAATCATTCGCTTGCCGGTGTGGTGCGCGGTGGGGTGCTTGATCTGGCCGGCATGCGTGCCAAAGCCGCTGCAATTGCAGCGGCTTTTGATGTTCGCCTTCCCGAGCCTAACCCGCTGGCATCATCCTTATCGGGTGGTAATTTGCAGAAATTTGTCGTTGGGCGCGAAATTATCAAAGTGCCGCGCGTGCTTATCGTATCGCAACCAACATGGGGTGTTGATATCGGGGCGGCGGTGTTTATCCGTGCGGCAATGCTTGATCTTGTGGCCAAAGGATCGGCAGTGGTAATGATATCGCAGGATCTCGAAGAAATTTTTGCGATTTCGCATCGCATTGCCGTATTGCATGATGGTGTTTTATCGACGGCTGAATCGGCCACAAAATTGACGGCTGAAAAGGTTGGGCTTCTAATGGGCGGCAGTGATGCCCCAAAAGATGCGGCACAAGGTGCAGTTCAAGGAGCAAGCGCATGATCAGCATGACTCCGCGCAAACATATTCCGCTGTCGCTGACGCTACTGACGCCAGCGGTTGCCATTGTCCTGACCTTGGCTGTTGGTGCCGGTATTTTTGGTCTTCTTGGCTTTAGCCCGCTTGGGTCACTTTATACTTTTTTTGTCGCGCCAATTTCGCGCCCTGATCAAATTGGTGACCTTTTTGTAAAGGCCTGTCCGCTGATCATTACCGCCACTGGGCTGGTATTTTGTTTTCGGGCGAATGTGTGGAATATCGGCGCTGAAGGCCAGTTGGTTTTTGGCGCCATCTTTTCGGGTTGGGTGGCGCTGAGTTTTCCCGATTGGCCAGCAATAATCCTGATGCCGGCAATGGTCTTGGCAAGCATTATTGGCGGCATATGCTGGGCGATGATACCGGCGTTATTAAAAGTCAGGTTTAACACTAATGAAATTTTGGTGTCGTTGATGCTGACTTATGTTGCGGCGCTGTTTATCGACTGGCTGGTGCGCGGCCCGTGGCGTGATCCGATGTCATTCGGGTTTCCGCTGACGAAAATGTATAGCGATGCTGGTCTGATCCACCGGATTGATGTGCCGTTTGTTGGCAGTTTGGGGCAATTGCACTGGGGGGTTGTTGGCGCGTTGCTATTGGCGATTGCTGGCAGTTTCGTGCTGTCGCGCACGATTTTAGGATTTCAGATCAAGGTCATGGGCGATGCGCCGCGAGCAGGCCGGTTTGCTGGCTTTAAGCCGCATCTGGTGACGATTGGCGTTATGGCAATTGCTGGGGGTGCAGCCGGGCTTGCCGGAATGGTTGAAGTGTCTGCCAGCATGGGTCAGCTGCAGCCGAATGTGTCTTTTGGTTATGGGTTTACCGCCATCATTGTTGCATTTCTGGCGCGGTTAAACCCGATTGGGGTGATTTTTGCCGGCCTGATTGTCGCCCTTGCCGAACTTGGGGGTGATTATGCGCAGATCGCGCTTGGCATGCCAAAGGTGGTGACAGGTGTTTTCAAGGGGATCTTGCTGTTCATGCTGTTGGCAGGTGAGACATTTAACCGTTATCACATCACCTGGCGGCGTCCGGCCGTATTGCCGGTTTCAAAGGAGCGATAGAATGGAAGCTTTGATCCTAACCGTTCTATTGACGTCGGTACCGTTGATTTTTGCGGCAACGGGTGAATTGGTTGCCGAACGAAGCGGGGTGTTGAATCTGGGGGTTGAAGGCATGATGCTAATGGGGGCTGTATCGGCCTTTGCGGCAACATCAATCCTTGGAAATCCTTATATGGGCATTCTGGCTGGTGCGGTTGCTGGGGCGATGACCGCGGCAGTATTTTCGCTATTTGCCTTAGGCCTTGCCACCAATCAGGTTGCAACAGGTCTTGCCCTGACCATTTTTGGAACAGGCTTGTCAGGGCTTGTTGGCGCGCCCTTTGT
>JAFMNI010000008.1:7847-15249 GCA_017859295.1 Candidatus Puniceispirillum sp.
CTTGCGCTTGTGGTCTTTGCATCTTGGATTCCTTCGCGTATTCTTGTTGGCGCGTTATTATTCGGCGGAATTACGATTATGCAGCTGGCAGGACAGGCGCGGGGATGGACCGTGCCTTCACAGATGCTGTCGATGCTGCCCTATATTGCGACAATCATTGTTTTGGTGGTGATTGCGCGTAATCGTGATTTCGCTTTGGCAAATTCCCCAGCCTGTTTGGGGCGTTTGTTTATCGGTAACAAATAGATGTCATCAGGCATCAAATCTTTTATGGCATTAGGCATTTAATGTTTCAGGAGGAAACAATGAAAACAAAAAATACCCTTTCATTTGGTGCAGTTGTTGCTGTTGCCAGCTTGGCCTTGTCGGCTTTGGTTGGTTTGACAACGGTGACTACGGCGAATGCAGCTGATAAAGTCAAGGTTGGCTTTGTCTATCTGACAACACCGGGTGACCATGGCTGGACTTATGCGCATGAAGTTGCTCGTCAGGATGTTGAAAAGCATTTTGGCGATAAGGTTGAAACAACCTTTGTTGAAAATGTGCCAGAGGGCCCTGACTCAGCACGCGTCATCCGCGAATTGGCAAAACAAGGAAATGAAATCATTTTCACCACCTCTTTTGGCTACATGGATCATACGATCAAGGTCGCTAAAGAATTTCCAAACGTGAAATTTGAGCATATAACTGGCTATAAGCGTTCTCCAAATGTGGCTACCGGTAATATCCGGTTTTACGAAGGCCGTTATGTCCAAGGTGTTGTTGCTGGTCTGATGACCAAATCAAACAAAATTGGTTATTTGGCATCTTTCCCAATCCCCGAGGTAATTCAGGGTATAAATGCATTTGGCATTGGTCTTCGCTCGGTGAACCCAAAGGCCGAAGTTTCAGTTATCTGGGTGAACTCTTGGTATGATCCGGTTAAAGAAGCTGATGCAGCTAAAGTTCATATTGCCGAAGGTGCGGACATTCTTGCTCAGCACACAGACAGCCCTGCTATGCTGCAGACTGCACAAAAAGCTGGTGTTCATGGCTTTGGCCAGTCAAGTGATATGAAAGCTTTTGCGCCAAAGGCACAATTGTTTAGCTCTGTGAATAACTGGGGACCCTATTATATTTCAAAAATTCAACAGATGATGGATGGAAAATGGTCAACTGGCGAGGGCCCTGATCACTGGGCTGGTAACACGTGGGTTGGTATGGCAGATGATTATCTGGTGTTGTCACCATTTGAGAACATGCCTTCGGATGTTGCCGCCGCTGCGGCCAAGGCTGCTGCCGATATCAAATCAGGCAAAAACAAGATCTTCACTGGTCCAATCAAAGACAATTCTGGCAAGATTCGTGTTCCTGCTGGCAAGACCTTGAATGACGGTGAGCTGTTCCAAACGCTTGATTATTACGTCGATGGTATTTCGGGCAAAATCCCGGGCTAATGCGCTAGCCTGACGATTGAAAAACAGGAAAAGGGATGTCTCAAACTGGATGTCCCTTTTTTGATGCTGTTTTCTACCGCTATATTAAAAATCCTTTAAACAGTATATGCGCGGTCAAAAAAGGCTGTATTTTCCGGCTGTTTCTGCGCAGACTATGGCCATGACAAATACAGATCAATCCAGTGCTGGCAAGCCCAGTATTTTCGTGACGCGCCGCTGGCCAGCCGATGCTGAAGCTGCGCTTTCTCAATATTTTATTCCAACCTTTAATTTGGATGATCGGCCGCTTTCTGCCGCTGAAATGGCCGTTGGTTTTGCCAGCCATGATGCCATTGCGCCAACCGTATCTGACAAGATTGGCGCTGATGTCATTACGGCCGGTGCCAATGGAAAGGGGCGGCTGATTGCCAATTTTGGCGTTGGTGTAAATCATATTGACCTCGGTGCCGCTGCTGCGGCTGGTATCGCGGTTAGCAACACGCCCGGTGTGTTAACCGATGCCACGGCTGATCTGGCCTTGACGCTGATTTTGATGCTGTCGCGCCGTGCTGGCGAAGGTGAGCGTGAATTGCGCGCCGGTGAATGGCAAGGCTGGCGGCCAACCCATTTGATGGGGCGTGCCTTGCAGGGCAAAACGCTTGGCATTATCGGAATGGGGCGTATTGGCAAAGCGGTGGCGCAGCGGGCGGCATTGGGCTTTGGCATGAAGATTGTGTTTTATAACCGGTCAAGGATTGACGAAATATCGGCCTATCCGGCACGCCAGCTTGATGATGTTGAGAGCGTTTGCCAAATCGCTGACTGTCTGTCGCTTCATTGCGCGGCAAGTGCCGATACATTCCATATTTTGAATGCTGAGCGGTTGGCGATGATGAAACCCGATGCCTATATTATCAATACGGCGCGCGGTGATGTTATTGATGAAACCGCATTGGCGGCGGCGCTTTCGGCCAAAAAGGTTGGCGGGGCGGGGCTTGATGTGTTTCAGGGTGAGCCGGTGATTGATCTGGCATTGCTGGCGGCGCCAAATACCGTTTTATTGCCGCATCTGGGATCGGCAACAATCGAAACGCGAACCGCGATGGGGCTAAAGGTCGTTGAAAATGCGCGCGCCTTTTTTGCTGGCCAGCCTTTGATTGATCCGGTTTGAGGTAGATCGCATGCATTTTGATGCTTCATTCGAAGCGTTGGTTCGCAACAGTTTTGCCGCGGCGCTTGCCGCCGGCCAGCCAGATCACATTACCCGATTAGCCTATGCGGCGCTTGACCAGCAACCAACAGCGGTGATTGCGCTTGGCAAGGCGGCTGGGGCGATGGCAGCGGCGGTTCGCAATGGCGGCTATGATGGTTCGGGTCTTGTGATTACCACCGATGAAAATCACCGCCAGATTGATGGTTTTGATTGTTTTGCCAGTGCGCATCCGGTTCCCGATGAACGCGGTCTTGCCGCCGCAATTGCGGTCGAAAATCGGGTCAAATCCCTTGGTCAGGCAGATCATTTGCTGTTGCTGATCAGCGGTGGCGGCTCGGCCTTGTTGCCAGCACCCTCAAATGGCATCAGCCTCGCCCAGAAAATTGCGCTGAATGATGCGTTGCTGGCAAGTGGTCTTGATATTCACGCGATGAATGTGGTTCGGCGGTTATTTTCGCGGCTGAAAGGCGGACGATTGGCGCGGTTGGCAGCACCCGCCGCGGTGACGCAATTTCTGTTATCTGATGTGCCGGGTGATTTGCCTGAATCAATCGCCAGCGGCCCTGCTGTTGCCGACCCGGTGCCGTTTGATGATGCGCTTCAGCTCATTCAAAAACACGGTCTTGATCGGCTGGATTTTGTCATGCCGCATTTGCAGGCAATCCAGAACGGAACCGCCGATGGGCCAGTGCGATCGGGTGATCCGGTTCTTGATAAGGTGCAAAGCAAAATCTTGGCAAGCAATGCACAATGCCGTGATGCGGCCACAGCCTATATCCGCCAAGCGATGCCCGAAATGCAGTTTCTTGATGCGCCACCCCTTGATGGCGAGGCTAGTCAGATGGCAGCGCATTTGGCGGCGCAGATCTTCGAACAGCGCCATGCTGGCAAGCCTTATGCGTTGGTGGCTGGTGGCGAAACAACCGTAACCCTTGATATGGCTAATCCCGGCAAGGGTGGGCGGTCGCAGGAACTGGCGCTTGCCTTTGCAGCGGCAATGACAGCAGCCGGATCAAGCGCCCCCAAAAACTGGGTGATTTTGGCTGGCGGCACCGATGGCCGTGATGGGCCAACCGATGCGGCTGGCGGCATGATCGCCGCGTCACAAAATTTTGATCAAACGGCGGCGCGTGCCGCGCTGTTATCGCATAACAGCTATGATTATCTAAAAGCGCATGATCAGCTTTTGATGGTCGGGGCAACAGGTACCAACCTTGCCGATCTGGTTTTGATCATTGCGCAAGATTGATGTTTTTGCCAAGGGCGAAATGCCGTCCAGAATGATTTTCCCCAGTTATGAGCTGGATAAGAAATAAGCCGCATAAGAAAAGGGTCGGACAAGACATAAAGTCCTGACCGACCCTGATTTGCGGATAGGATTGGCAAACCAAACAAACTCCCCCAAGCTGGCTTTGTCTGCCGCAACCTATATCGCAAAGCTCTATAATTGCCGTCTAAAATCGCCGGCTAAATTCGTGCAGATCATCTGCGATTGATACGTTTGATCTACCCTTTCCTTGTGCCTTTTTTGCGGGGTTGCAGGCAAGGAAAAAAAAGCAAATTTGAAAATTGTAAAAGATTTACATTTTCCATTTACAGGCTATGCTGAATTTGTAAGCAAAGCGAAACAGCAGCCACGATCAGGGAGAGGGCGCGATGCAGGAGAAAATTCTTGTTGGGCATAAATTGCGGCGGTTTCGCAAATCCATTGGCCTGTCACAAACAGCGATGGCGGAAGCGCTGGAAATCAGCCCATCTTATCTGAATCTTCTAGAACATAATCAGCGTCCTTTGACCGTTGGGTTGCTTCTTCGCCTTGGCAATAGCTTTGATATTGATCTCAAGGACTTTGCCGAAGATGACGCGGCAAGCCTGTCAACGGGCATGTCTGAAATTTTTGCCGATCCATTACTTGCCGATGAGCAGGTGCCACGCCGTGAAATTCAGGACATGATTACCGCCGCGCCGGGAGCGGCACGCGGCTTGGTGACGCTGTTTCAGGCCTATCGCAAAGTGCGTGACGAATTAGAAGCAACCGCTGGGGATGGCGGCGTCCGGCAGATGAGTAATCCTGTTGAAAAAGTGCGCGCCACATTGCAGCAGTCGAATAATTACTTTCCGACCCTTGAAGACGCGGCAGATGAATTGCGCCGCGCGGCCAAAATTGAAGCGATCAGTGATTTCGGTCTGACGGGCGATAATACGCTTGCCAGCCTTGCCGCCCATGTGAAAGACACGCTTGGCCTTCGGGTCAGAATCATGCCGGTAGAGGTGATGCAGAACCAGCTTCGCCGTTATGATCTGCATCGCCGCGAAATTTTGCTAAGTGAGGCATTACGCCGCCCACAACGGCAGTTTCATCTTTTGATTCAAATCGCGCTTCTTAGCCAGCAGGCGGCCTTGGACAAAATCTGCCAAGATCAGGCGGTTCAGGATACGCAGGCGCAATCGCTGTTGAAAATCACGCTTGCCGGTTACTTTGCCGGTGCGGTGATGATGCCCTATTCGGCCTTTCTGGATTCGGCGAAAAGCCTTCGGTATGATCTCGATCTTTTGGGGCGCCGGTTTGGGTGCAGCTTTGAACAGGTCTGTCACCGCCTGACAACATTAAATGCACCAAATGCGCGTGGGATTCCGTTTTTCTTCATTCGGGTCGATGATGCTGGCAATATTTCCAAGCGGCTTGCCGCCGCCGGTATGCAATTTGCCACGCATGGTGGCACCTGTCCAAAATGGACGATGCATAAGGCCTTTCGGACACCGGAAAAGATTTTGGCACAGGCGGCCGAATTGCCGAATGGACAGAAATATTTCATGCTTGCCCGCACCGCACCGCCATTATGGTCGCCAACCTTGGCGCAATCACCGGAATTTGCTGTTACGCTTGGGTGTGAATTGCATCATGCCCGCGATATGATCTATGCCGATCAAATTGATATTTCAAAATCGGCGCGGCTTGACCAGATTGGCGTTGGCTGTTCGGTTTGCGAGCGCATGGATTGCACCCAAAGAGCGCACCCGCCGATTGGCCATGAATTGCGCTTTGACGGGCCGATGCGCCGGATTGGTCTTTATGACCTTGGCACCAAAGGCACTAACAGCAAATAACCTGCAACAATTTTTTTGGCAAAACACTATTGGTTTGGCGTGTCGGTGCGGCGGTTTTTGCCAGTGGCAAGCTTGTGCCAAATTTTGAAATATTATTACAAAAATGGTGATTCCAGCTTTTTGAAATAAAATTACAAAGCCAAATTTGCCTTGGTTTATTGCCATGCGTTGTTTTAAAACCAGCCGTGATCTGCTAACCTGTGACACGAGATTTAAAGCAGGCTAGCGCGGGCATCGATGCGATAAAATCTGATCTAACGGTCTCCAAAATGGCGTATAGGCAATGATGCAAGATAATGAACAGATTGAACGCAAGGATGACGGCAGTGACCGGCTTGCGGCGCTTTACGGCCTGACGCCAAAGGTTGAGACGGCAATCATCGAGGCTGTTCAGGCGGGTGCCGTTCGCCGTCTTCGCACGCTTGTTGCACCGCTTCACCCGGCCGATCAAGCCGATCTTTTAGAGCGTATGCCAGCGCGGACAGCCGCGTCACTTGTGCGGTTTCTTGGCGATCATCTTGACGCTGAGACGCTGACTTATCTTGATGAAAACACGCGTGAAGCCATTGTCGAAGTGATGGGCGCAAAGGCTTTGGCGCGCCAGCTTCATGATCTGTCAACCGATGATGCCATTGATATTATTGAAGAGCTTGAAGATGATGCGCTTGCCGATGTGTTGGCGGCGCTTTCGGCCGAAGATCGGGTTCTTGTCGAAGAAGGCCTGTCTTTCCCTGAGGACTCAGCGGGTCGTCTTATGCAGCGTGAGATTGTCACGGTGCCGTCTTTCTGGACGGTTGGCCAGACAATTGACTATTTGCGGGGCGGCAAATCGGCAACAGATGATTTCTATCTGATTTTTGTTGTCGATCCGGCGCGCAAGCCGCTTGGCGAAGTGCCGCTGAGTAAACTTTTATGCGCGCAGCGTCCCCGCCGAATTTCCGAAATCATGGAATCTGACTTCCGTTCGATTCCGGTTGATATGGATCAAGAAGAAGTGGCGGTTCTGTTTCGGCGCTATGGCATGGTCAGTGCTGGTGTTGTTGATCTTGGCGAGCGGCTTGTCGGCATGATCACCATTGATGATGTAATTGATGTGATTGATGAAGAAGCCGAAGAAGATTTGATGGCGCTTGCCGGTGTTGGCGAGGCCAGTTTGCGATCGAGTATCCGCGAGACTTTGCAGGGGCGGACAACCTGGCTTTTGGTCAATTTGCTGACCGCGATTTTGGCATCGGTTGTGATCGGGGTGTTTGATGCGACCATCGAACAATTGGTTGCCTTGGCGGTGCTGATGCCGATTGTTGCGTCAATGGGCGGCAATGCTGGCACCCAAACAGTGACCGTTGCGGTGCGGGCGATTGCCTTGCGTCAATTAGATGCGGTTTCGACGCGCAATTTCGTTATTCGCGAAGGTTTGGTGGCATTGCTGAATGGATTGCTTTTTGCGGTTTTGGCCGCCGCTGTGTCTTTTGTGTGGTTTGGTGATCCGGAAATTGCCACGGTGATGGCGGTTGCTATGTTTGCGAATTTGTTGATTGCCGGTCTTAGCGGAACCTTGGTGCCGATTGGGCTGCTTCGTGCGGGGGTCGATCCGGCGGTGGCATCAAGCGTTTTTGTGACAACGATAACGGATGTTGTTGGGTTTTTTGTATTCCTTGGGCTTGCC
>JAFMNI010000008.1:15351-26371 GCA_017859295.1 Candidatus Puniceispirillum sp.
TTTTCATGACGGTTCATTTAAAAAAATTATCAGTTGGCTCGCAATCGCTTGATAATCTTCGGGATTGGCAGGCGCTTCGTCTGGCGCAAGGCGGCAGATTGGTTCATGTCACGCGCAATCGGCCGCGCCGTGCCGACGAATTGCTTGATGGGGGGTCGATCTATTGGATCATCAAGGGGGTGGTCACGGCGCGTCAGGCTATTATTGACCTTGCCGAGGCGCAACGCGCCGATGGAACACCGGCCTGCGGCATTGTGCTGTCACCTGAAATCATTCAAGTTGCGCCAACCAAAATGCGTATTTTTCAGGGCTGGCGTTATCTTGAAGTAAAAGATGCGCCGCCTGATATTGGCGCGGATGATACGGGTGATATGCCTGCTGAACTGGCTGCCGAATTGCGCGATCTTGGTATTTTCTAATCCCTAATCCTTGCTATTGACAATGCGTGCCAGCCTCAATTTGTGCCAACCCCAATTTGTGCCATGTGGTTTGGTTGATTTTTTGGCAATCATGGCGGGTGAGGGCGATTATGCGATTGGTTCCCAAACCTTTTGGAATCTTAGGCTTTTGGGTGGCCTCAAGCTTTTTAGGGGCTATCGTGAACGGCGCCATGCCCATGGCGCGGTAAAGGCGCCTGCCCACATGCCCAATTTGGCGGTTTTGGCACTCTCTTCATCGGCGCTGTAGATGGATGAATATTGCCGATAAGCCAGCGCCAGCCCAGCCTGAACAAGCGCCGCGCCTAAATCGGTTTTTCCGGCAAAGCACCGCATCACAACGCGGCCATAACGATCAACATCAATCAAATCACATTGCAATTGAGGCGCGCTTGCCACCAATGCAGTAAGCGCCTTTTGAGCTGCCATGCCACAATCCCATTTCGTACCATCGGCATCGGTGCATTGCTGTTTCTTTTCAGGGGCATCAATGCCAAAAAGCCTAATCCGTAATTTGCCACTTCGAAGCGAGTCACCATCGCTAATGCGGGTGATGGTAACACTTCCCGAAATGGCAAAATTTTCGGGCAACTGGCTGTCATTTGCGGTGGCTTTTGGGGCGTGGATGCTGCCAAATCCAAGGATAGACAGGAAAATTGCGTAATGGAAAAACCTCAGAAAAATTTTCATTAGATATAATAATATTATTCATCTTTAAAACAAAGAAGAACCGTCATTGACCCGTTTGGCGTGCAAAGGCTGTAGAACGCGGCAGGCGAAGCCCGTCGAGCGAGGCTGGCAAAACCGCAGCTGATGAAAACACGGTTCAAAAAACCAAAATCAAATCATTTTCTATGCCAGATGTTTCAAATTGGTCAGGGGTAATAAAAAGGGTTAGACCTAATTGACATAAGGGTTGTTTTTGAACGGATCATTTTCGTCGTCATCTTCGTCCTGATCCATCACCCATTCCACCTCAGGGCTCAAATTCACCGCAACGCCGGATGATGCATCAGGAATGGCAACAAACGCACCTTGCGCCTCGGCGGGAACCGCGCTGCGCATTCTCATCCGGTACAGGACAAACCCCGCCAGTAAGAATAGAATACCGGCAATTGTTGGCATGAATCCGCGAGTGCCAACAATTTCGATAACCGATGCGGCAAGTGGCGACCCCATCACCGCGCCAGCGCCATTGACCATTAACAGACCTGACGACATGGCCACCATCTGGCTTGGCGCCAGATAGTCATTGGCATGCGCGATGAACAGTGAATAAAGGGAAAAGACAAGCCCGCCAAAAATCAGCATCATGATCAAAAGCAAACCAAATTGATCGGCACCAAAAAGGCTGGCGATGCCAATTGCAATGCTGGCAATCACCGTCACGCCAAAAATAACAACCCGTCGGTCAAATTTATCGGAAAGGCGACCAACCGGATATTGAAGCGCCAAGGTGCCAAGCGTGATTGAAGTCATGAAATAGCCGACTTGGGTATTGTCCAATCCGATATTGCGCCCATAAACAGCGCCCATACCAAACACCATCGAGATCACGATCCCAACAAATACCATGCCGACAACGGCCAAGGGCGAAACCTGAACCAGCCTGCGAAAACTAATACGCTCGGGGGCCTCAAAGCTAGGAGCCGCGCTGGCGGTAATCAAAATCGGCACAACCGCAATCGACACCATAACCGATGCCAGCAGAAACAATCCCGCGCTGCCATCCTCGCCAAGTGAAATCATCAATTGTCCGGCGGCCATGCCAGCCATATTGGTAATCATATAAAGCGATAAAAGCTGGCCGCGGGTTTCATTTGTGGCTTTTTCATTCAGCCAGCTTTCGCAAACGATATACATGCCAGCAAAACTAAAGCCACTGGCAAAGCGCATGCCGGTCCAGACGAACGGATCAAGAAACACCACATGTAGCAACACCGCTGCCGATGCAATAGCAGACATGGCACCAAAAACCCGAACATGGCCAACGCGCGCTAAAATATGCGGAACAATGATTGAACCGGCAAAGATACCGGCAAAATAGCCCGACATGACAATACCGGTCGCAATATTGCTAAAACCGGCCTCGGGCGCGCGCGTGCCTAGCAAAACCACCTGCAAGCCATTGCCCGCAGAAATGAGCAAAAGTCCAAAAAACAGAGTCCATGTTGATATGATGGCCTTTAGCATAAGGCACGCCTTTCAAACGTAATATGACGTTGCTTCACTTGAATAGAGCATATGGCAAAACCCTGCTCGCAGTCGCAGGGCACGGCGTCACATAACGCGCTACTGCATGGGGTTTGATAAGTCTTACAAGCATATGAAGTCTGTTCCAAAAGCGTTGTTTGACAGTCGTTTTAACAACATTGTTGACGCGTTATGCCGAAATGGCTGGGTCATTTGCCAGATATTGAGTCAAAATCGCAAAGACCGTTTCTAATGTTGTTTCCAATTGCAGGGTGAGTTGCTGTTCGTCTGCAAGATCCATACGGGCAAGCATGAATTGTTGCAATGGCAATGGCAGCTGATCAGGAACCAAAGCGGCATTACCAAAGGTCAGGCGCAGACATTGGTGGATTTCGCTCAACAGCCGGTCAGCATCTTGCAGCGCTTCGGCATGGTTGGCATTGATCTTACCGCTGATTTCCAATTGTGCCAGAATGGCCGCAATTGATTGTCCGGTCTGGTCAAACAGGTCGCCATGTTGAAGCCGCATGCCTTGGATCAAAAGATCAAGCTCGACAAGGCCACCATCGCGCGCACGTAAATGCCATTTTGATTTGCCTTTGCGGACTTTGCGGATGCGCACCAACATGTTGTCAATGGCTGGCCCGATCAGGCTATGATCATGCGGCTGATTGACAATCGCGTGAATCGCCAGATGCAGTTTTTCGGTTAAATCAGCATTACCGGCAATTGGCCGCGCTTTGGCAAGTGCCAGCTTTTCCCAAATCCATGCATCAGCCGCAAAATAGGTTTTCAGCCGATCAAGCGATGTGGCGATGGCACCAGCTTCGCCTTCGGGACGCAACCGTAAATCAACCGGATAAAGCACGCCTTCGGCGGTTGCAGTGCTAAGCCAGCTGACCATTGTTTGCGCAAGGCGGGCAAAATAGGTTGGCGCATTGATAGGGCGTTTGCCGTCAGATAGCGCATCCTCAGGCGCGTCATAAACAAACAAAAGATCAAGGTCGGAACTGACCGTCATTTGCCTAGTGCCAAGCCTGCCAAGCGCAAGGATCGTCACGCTGCCATCAATTTGGCCATGGCGGCGGGTCATATCGGCGCGCGCCAGATCAAGGATCAGCCTAACTGTCGCTGTGGCAATCGCGCTAAGGCCGGTGGCAAGGGTCGGGCTGTCAATGGTTTGGCTCAGGGCTTGGATTTCAACCTGAAATTTCCATTCGCGGGCCTTTATCTTGATCTGGTCAAGCGCGTCCTCGATATTGCGTCCATCACAAATTTGATGCAATTGCGCGGTCATTATATTTGCATCGGGTAATGGTCTGAAAAAGCTTTGATAAAGCAATAGATCAAACAAAGTTGGATATTGGCGTAAATGATTGCCAAGCTGCGGCGATAGCAACAGAATATCGCATAAAAGGCGGGTCAGATGCCGGTTATAATCAAGAAGTGAGAAAATCTGCACGCTTGCTGGCAGACCTTCGATGAACTGCGCAAGCGCGGCAAATTTGTCATCAGGCGCATCTGCGGCGGTAAAAGACACCAAAATTTCAGGCATTAACCGGTTTAACAGGGCGCGCGCCCGTTCACTTCGCGTTGCCGAAATGCGCCCTGCCATCCAGCCGGACAGCGTATCAGCAATGATTTTCGGCCGTTCAAAACCATGATTGCCAAGCCATCCAACAAGCGCATCATAATCATCAAGCAGGATATCTTTCATACCATCTGCTGTCGATATGGTGCCGTCGGCGGGGTTCAGCAAATCATGCTTGGCGTTCGCGCCAACCTGATCGAGCAAATTGTCCAATTCATTGCAGAAATCAGCGGCGGTTCGATGCCCCATGAAATGCGCGAATTTTTCCAAATCTTCTTCGCCGCGCGGCAGGCTGTGGGTCTGATTATCGGCAATCATTTGCAGCCTATGTTCGATCCGGCGTAGCTGGTGATAGGCGGTGCCAAGCGCGGCCGCCTGTTCATTGGAAATCCATGTGGCGGCGGCAAGCGCATCAAGCGCAGCAAGGCTGTTGCGGTGCCGCAGCTTTTTATCGCGTCCACCCGCCACAAGCTGTAATACATGCGTGAAAAACTCGATTTGCCGAATGCCATTTTTACCGGTCTTCAGGTTATAGCCACGCCAGCCATTACCTTGTGGTGGACGGCGAAGCATGGTTTTCATATCTTCCATCACCGTATAATCAAGCGTTTTACGCCAAATAAAAGGCTGAATTTGCTCAAGAAAGCTGTTGCCAAGCGCAAGATCGCCTGCCACGGGTCGTGCGCGAATAAAGGCGGCGCGTTCCCATGTGCGGGCAATTGATTCATAATAGCTGATCGCTGCTGTCAGATCGATGCTTACCGCGGTTGCCCCCGGGTCGGGTCGAAGCCGCAAATCAACACGCCAGCCAATGCCATCACTTGTGGCGCTGCCAAGAAGGCGGATCAGATCACGCGTCATGGCGACAAAAAAGGGCTGAACGGCATCGCGGTTGTCAAAAGGGGCGTGATGCGTGTCATGAAGCATTATCAAATCAATATCGGATGAGAAATTAAGTTCACCAGCGCCCAATTTGCCAAGCGCCAGAACGGTCCAGCCACATCTCGATAAATCGGCATCAAAATTCTTGATCTTGCCGCGTTGCGCGGCTTGGCGGAACAGATATTGGATTGTTGCTGACAAGACCGTTTGTGCCGCCTCGCTTAGCCATTGCATTTGCTGTGGCATGTCTTCGCGTCCAGCAAGATCGGATAGCGCCACCATCAGCGCGGTTCTTTCCCGCCAGATGCGGATTGCCCGTAAAGCGGTTTTTTCGTCGCCAGCCGATTGCATTGACGCGATAAAATGGGTTTTTGCAATATTGATCTGGCTTGCCGCTTGGCCGTTCAGGCAAGGACCGACATCTTCGCCATGACGCAAAGCAAGCCTTTGGAGATATTGACTTGTCACCAGCATTGCCGCCAGATCATCTGCGCCATAGCCGCTTTGCAAAAGCGTATTTTCTGGCCATTTCTGCGTGAATGTCGCGGCAAAATCGTCGCGAACCGCCTTATTGGCTGGATCAGCGATTGGCAAATTCGGGCAGATTTGGTCAAAATAGATCGGGTTTGTCATAAGCGTTAGTCTATCCGAAATGGTCAGTACGGCTAGCCCAAATCATCACGATAAAAAAGCCCTTTTTGCAATGCCAGATTGGTGCGGTTTTGACCATTTTCGCAAGTGACAGAAACCCGGCTTTGTGAATTGGCGGTTGTAAAATCCGGCAAGTTTGGCGATAAGCAGACATGGCAGATCAATCAGGTAACGGTAAAGCGGGCAAAAAAGGCCCATCGGGGCGCAGCTATCGCAATGCGACAGGCTTGACGCGCCAGCCCAAAAAGATGCGCGGACGCAAAGTCTCGTCGCAGCGTTGGTTGACGCGCCAGCTGAATGATCCCTTTGTGGCCGAGGCCAAATCGCGCGGCTTTCGCTCGCGCGCAGCGTTAAAGCTGGAACAGATGGATGATCGCTATCATCTTTTACAGCCGGGCATGGCCATTGTTGATCTTGGCTGTGCGCCAGGTGGCTGGTTGCAAGTGTCATCAATCCGCACCAAGCTTGGTCATGGCAAGGCGCGGCTTGTTGGAATTGACCTGCTGGAAACCGAAGGCGTTGTTGGCGCCGATATTTTTACCGGCGATATGACCGATCCCGAAATGCTGGAAAAAGTGCGGCTTGCCACTGGCGGGGCGGCAGATGGCGTTTTGAGTGATATGGCGGCAGATACAACCGGTCATCGTGCAACCGATCATTTGCGAACAACGGCTTTGCTTGAGGCAGCGTTGGATTTTGCCATTGATGTTTTGAATAAAGATGGGTTTTTTCTGGCGAAATGTTTTCGTGGTGGTGCCGAAAGAAGCTTGCTTGATGTGATGCAGCGTAATTTCAAGACGGTTCGGCATGTCAAACCAGCCGCTAGCCGCGCTGAATCGGTTGAAAGCTATGTTCTTGCCACGGGCTTTCATGGCAGCGGGCACGCCGAGGATATTGCCGCCGATATTGCAGCCGGAAGACGTGATGCTGATGGTGCATTAATCATGTAATCATGTGCGGTTTTGCACTATCAATATGCGGTCGTTTTGCATATAGTCCGGTGCCACCGAATGAACGGAAGGCACCCTATGAAAATTCGCGACGCTTTTACCTTTGACGATGTGCTTTTAGAGCCTGCGCGCTCGGCCGTATTGCCAGCCAATACGGATATCAGCACGCGTCTAACCCAGAAAATCAATCTTCGTGTTCCGCTGATGTCGGCGGCAATGGATACGGTTACTGAGCATAGACTGGCCATTGCCATGGCACAGGCTGGTGGTATTGGTGTTGTGCATAAGAATTTCACCATCGAAGAACAGGCACTTGAAATTGCCATGGTGAAAAAATTCGAAGCCGGTATGGTTGTTAATCCGCTGACCATTGCGCCGAATCAGCCGCTTCGTGAAGCGCTTGAAATGATGGAACAGAACCGCATCAGCGGCATTCCGGTGGTTGAGGGCAATCAGCGGCTTGTTGGTATTCTAACCAATCGTGATGTGCGATTTGCCACTGATCCGGGCCAAAGTGTTGCCGATTTGATGACCCGCAATGTTGTAACGGTTCGTGATGGCACCGCGTCTGACGAGGCGCGGCGGTTGTTGCATGAACATCGCATTGAAAAGCTGGTCGTTATCGATGATTCTGGTGCCTGTATCGGACTGATTACGGTCAAGGATATGGAAAAGGCGCAAAATCACCCGCTGGCATCAAAAGATGACCGTGGGCGGCTTTTGGTGGCGGCAGCAACCGGGGCAGGGCCAGATGGCATTCGCCGTGCCGAAGCCTTGATTGCGGCGGGTGCTGATGTGATTGTTGTTGATACGGCGCATGGCCATTCCGAAGGTGTTTTGGAATCAGTAACCGCGGTTCGTAAGCTTGCCAATCATGTGCAGATCATTGGCGGTAATGTTGCCACGGCAGATGGTGCCAAGGCGTTGATCGATTCTGGTGCTGATGCTGTCAAAGTGGGGATTGGGCCGGGATCAATCTGCACGACGCGCATGGTTGCCGGTGTTGGCGTGCCACAATTGACCGCGATCATGGATGCGGCTGATGTGTGTCACAAACAAAATATTCCAGTGATTGCCGATGGCGGTATCAAATATTCAGGCGACCTTGCCAAGGCGATTGCCGCTGGTGGCGATGTGGCGATGATCGGTTCATTGCTTGCCGGAACTGATGAAACCCCGGGTGAGGTGTATCTTTATCAGGGACGTTCTTATAAGGCCTATCGCGGTATGGGATCAACCGGTGCAATGGCGCGCGGGTCGGCTGACCGCTATTTTCAGGCGGAAATTTCGCAGCCGCTAAAGCTTGTTCCCGAAGGGATTGAAGGTCAGGTTCCCTATAAGGGGCCGGTGGAAAATGTTTTGCATCAACTGCTTGGCGGTTTGCGCGCGGCAATGGGCTATACCGGCAATGAATCAATTGCCAAATTACAGGCCAATGCCAAATTCTTGCGGATTACCGGTGCCGGATTGGCGGAGTCGCATGTGCATGATGTCACGATCACGCGCGAGGCACCGAATTACCGACCCGGCATGTAGGCGCAGGATGGCCTTGCCTTATCGGGGCGGCTGTTTTGTTTTGTTATCTTGTTTGCGGCCTGCAATGGGCCAGATGTGGAAAAATTCATCATGACGCCAGCCGCTAGAATTGCTGCCGTGATTGAAATCCTTGCCGAAATGCAGGCGGCCAACGCGGCCGGAACCTTGCTTGGCAGGCAGGCCGGACAATGGCTTCGGGCTGGATTGCAGCGCCGTCGTTACGCCGGATCAGGCGACCGCGCGGCGGTTGGTGATCTGTTCTGGAAAATTCAACGTGGACGGGCGCGGCTTGGGTGGCATTTAGCATCGATTGATGCGCCAGAAAATCCGCGCAATATCACGCTTGCAGCTTTGGTGTTAATGGAACAGAAATCGGCTGTTCTGCCCCAATTATTTTCTGCCGAAATAGCGCATGCACCAGCACCGCTTGATGAACGCGAAGCGGCGCTTGTTGCCATGCTTGAAACGCGCGATTTTACCGATCCTGCTATGCCCAAGCATATTGCGCTTGAATGGCCTGAATGGTTGATGGCTGATGCCAAGGCTGGTCTTGGTAATGGGATGGCGCGTGAATTGGCGGCATTGATGAGCGAGGCACCAACCGATGTGCGAATTAACCCGCTGAAACAGCCCGATCGCCGCCGCCTTCGTGACCAGCTTGCCGGTCGTGGTATTAAAGGGCATCCAACGCGCCTGTCGCCACTTGGTGTTCGGCTGGAAAAGCGGACAAGGCTTGAAGATCTGCAAGAATGGAAAGCCGGTCTTTTTGACGTTCAGGATGAAGGCTCACAGCTTGCGGCGCTGCTTTGCGATGCGCGGCCGGGGATGCAGGTTGCCGATATCTGCGCTGGTGCTGGTGGTAAATCACTTGTGATGGCCGCAAAAATGGAAAATAGGGGCCGAATTCTGGCGCTTGACCCAGATGCCGAACGGTTGGAAAAAAGTGGAGAGAGACTGCGCCGCGCTGCCATTCATAATGTCGAGCGCAAGCTGGTTGCCGAAAAATGGTCAAACCGCTCATGGCGCGGTAAATTTGACCGTGTTGTGATCGATGCGCCCTGTTCGGGGTCGGGCACATGGCGCCGTCAGGTTGATGCCCGATGGCAGCTTACGCCGGAAAAGCTGGACAAGATCAAAGACACACAGGCAATTTTACTGGAAAAAGCGCGGGCGATGGTGGTTCCAGGTGGGCGCATCATCTATATCACCTGTTCGGTTCTTGCCAGTGAAGGCGCTGACCTGATCAAACAATTTTTGGCCAACGCACCCGAAATTGAACTTGCCGATATCACCGATATCTGGGGTGATACGATTGGCAAAATTGGGGGTGGGGCTTGCCCGCCAACAAATAATGGGCTGTTGCAGCTTTTGCCCGGACGTGATGGCACCGACGGATTTTTCATTGCGGTTCTTCAGGCAAGATTGCGTTAACAGCAATCTATTATAATGATCGAATAGGGTCGCATCATGCGGCTGGTGGTAAAGGAATAAACAATGTCTGACTCAATTCTAATTATTGATTTTGGCTCGCAGGTTACGCAATTGATTGCGCGCCGCCTTCGTGAAGCTGGTGTCTATACCGAAATTCTGCCTTGCACCACCGATGTTGAAAAAATCAGCGCCGCCGCGCCAAATGGCATCATTTTATCGGGTGGGCCAAATTCGGTTGCGCTTGCCGATACACCGCGCGCGCCGCAAATTGTTTTTGATCTTGGTGTTCCGGTTCTTGGCATTTGCTATGGCCAGCAAACCATGTGCGCCCAGCTTGGCGGGCGGGTTGAACCGGGAACAAGCCGCGAATTTGGGCGGGCGGCACTTGATATCGCCGCGCCCTGTTCGCTGTTTGAGGGGTTTTGGCAGGTTGGTGGCCAGCATACGGTGTGGATGAGCCATGGTGATCATGTTGCCAAATTGCCCGATGGATTTAGCGTTGTTGCCACATCAGCCGGTGCGCCTTTTGCCGCAGTGGCCGATGAATCGCGGCATTATTACGGGGTGCAGTTTCACCCCGAGGTTGTGCATACCCAGAATGGTGCCGATTTATTGGCACGATTTGCGCTTGGCATTTGTGGCTGTACTGGCAGTTGGTCAATGGCGGCCTATCGCAGCCGCGCCATTGCCGCAATCCGCCAGCAGGTTGGCGATGCGAAGGTGATTTGTGGCCTGTCTGGCGGGGTTGATTCATCAGTTGCGGCGGTGTTGATCCATGAGGCGATCGGTGCGCAATTGACCTGTGTTTTTGTCGATCATGGCTTGCTTCGCGCCGGTGAGGCCGAAGAGGTGGTTCGCCTGTTTGGTGATCATTACAATATTCCGCTTATCCATAAAGACGCCTCAGATTTGTTTTTGGGTCGTTTGCAACGGGTTAGCGATCCAGAAGAAAAGCGCAAAATCATTGGTGCCAGCTTTATCGAAGTCTTTGACGGCGAAGCCAGCAAAATCAAAGATGTACGGTTTTTGGCACAGGGCACGCTCTATCCGGATGTGATCGAAAGCATTTCAGCCGCTGGTGGCAGCGCCGTGACCATTAAGTCGCATCATAATGTTGGCGGCTTGCCTGATGATATGGCGCTTGATCTTGTCGAACCACTTCGCGAGCTATTTAAGGATGAGGTGCGCGAACTTGGCCGCGAACTTGGCCTTCCTGAAAGCCTTGTTGGGCGCCACCCATTTCCGGGGCCGGGGCTTGCCATTCGTATTCCGGGCGGTATCACGGTTGAAAAGCTGGATATTCTGCGGGCGGCTGATGCGGTTTATCTTGATGAAATTCGTAAAGCCGG
>JAFMNI010000110.1 GCA_017859295.1 Candidatus Puniceispirillum sp.
AAAATATCCTATTCATTTGATAACCCTTGATTGACCGCCATCTTTAAAGGCGAGGCCTTTGTTCCTATTTCGTGGGGATTTAAACAAGCCTGATGCCGTTCAATAGCCTTTAGACATGTTATATTGGGTAACTGATTATCGCCTGAGTAAGGCAAATCTATGGCCAGAAATTAAGCTTGAACGACAGTATCGGCGAATGGTTATACGGCATCGGCAAGCGGCGCAACCGCATTGAAGGTCAGCCGATCAGCCGCCTGATCCAGCCCAACCGCAATCACATCGCCATCTTGAAACCGGCCATCAAGCAAGGCTTCGGCAAGCGGGTTCTGCACCTTATTCTGGATTACCCGTTGTAATGGTCGTGCGCCGAATTGCGGATCATAGCCTTGTGCCGCCAGCCAGTTTTGCGCCGCCTCATCAAGGCTAAGGCTTATTCCACGTTCGGCAAGCCGTGATTGCAACCGCGCCATCTGGATGGTGACAATGGCCCCCATATCATTTCGTGACAACCGCCGGAACAGCAAGGTTTCATCAAGCCGGTTTAAAAATTCAGGCCGGAACATCTGATGCATTTCGGTCATGATTTCATCGCGGGCGGCCTCGGCAGGCGCGTCATCATCAAGCGCCAAAAGATGATCTGCACCAATATTTGAGGTCAGTAAAATCATCGTATTGCGGAAATCGACATGCCGCCCCTTGCCATCGGTCAACCGGCCTTCATCAAGCACCTGAAGCAGGATATTGAATAAATCGGGATGCGCCTTTTCAATTTCGTCAAACAGTACAATTTGATAGGGCCGGCGACGTACCGCCTCGGTTAATGCGCCGCCTTCTTCATAACCAACATAACCAGGAGGCGCGCCAATCAGCCGTGCGACTGCGTGTTTTTCCATATATTCGGACATATCAATCCGCAATATGGCCGAATCATCATCAAACAGAAATTCGGCAAGCGCCTTGGCAAGTTCGGTTTTGCCAACACCGGTTGGGCCAAGCATCAAAAAACTTCCCATTGGCTGGTTAGGGTCAGCAAGGCCGGCGCGCGCACGTCTTGTGGCATTGGCAACCGCCTTGACCGCATCGGCCTGCCCAATGATCCGTTTGCCAATGTAATCTTCCATTGCCAATAATTTGTCACGCTCGCCTTCCAGCATCTTATCAACCGGAATACCTGTCCAATTGCTAATCACGCTGGCGATATGCTGGCTGGTCACTTCTTCATTCAACAATTCGGATTCGGCAACAGCGGCCTTGGCGGCGGCAAGATCCTGCGCCAAGGCTGGTAATTTGCCGTAGGTCAGTTCGGCTGCCGCTTCAAGATTGCCTTCACGCTGCGCCACATCGAGCGCATGGCGCGCATCTTCGATCGCCTGTTGCAGGCTGACAACTTCAGCCGTTTTGGCCTTGATCGCATTCCATGCCGCGCCCAGCGTTTGGGATTGTTTTTCAAGATTGGCAAGCTCGGCCGCGATCGCATCAAGCCGCTTTTCATCGGGTTTACGCGACTCTTTTTGCAACGCCGCCTGTTCAATTTTCAACTGCAGGATCTGGCGGTCGGTACGGTCAAGATCAGCCGGTTTGCTATCGGCCTCGATCCGCAAATGGCTTGCCGCCTCATCCATCACATCAATGGCTTTATCAGGTAAAAACCGCTCATTGATATAGCGTTGCGACAGGCGCGCCGCTGCCACGAGCGCATCATCCGTGATCCGCACACCATGGTGAAGTTCATATTTTTCCTTGAGGCCGCGAAGCACGAAAATCGTGTCCTCAACCGATGGTTCATCAACAAATACCGGCTGGAACCGGCGTGTTAGCGCCGCGTCTTTTTCAACATATTGCCGATATTCATCAAGGGTTGTGGCACCGATACAGCGCAACTCACCACGCGCCAAAGCGGGTTTCAGCAAATTTGACGCATCCATCGCACCATCGGTTTTGCCAGCGCCAACAAGCTGGTGCATTTCATCAATGAAAAGGATAATCTCGCCATCGCGGTCCTGCACCTCTTTCAGCACAGATTTCAGCCGCTCTTCAAATTCGCCACGATATTTCGCCCCGGCAACAAGCGCTCCCATATCAAGCGAAAGCAGGGTTTTATTGGCAAGCGCCTCTGGCACATCAGAATTGATAATACGTTGCGCCAGCCCTTCGGCAATTGCCGTTTTGCCAACCCCGGGTTGGCCAATCAAAACTGGGTTATTCTTTGTCCGGCGTGCCAGAATCTGGATTGTCCGGCGCACTTCGGCATCGCGTCCAATAACCGGATCAAGCTTGCCATTACGCGCCGCTTCGGTCAGGTCGCTTGTATAGCGTGACAAGGCATAATAACTATCTTCGGCAGCGTCACTATCGGCGGTGCGGCCTTTGCGCATCTCGTCAATCGCCGCACCAAGCGGGGCGGCTTCAACACCGGCCTTTTTCAGAATTCTGCCAACTGACCCTGTTGATTTCGTCATGGCAAGAAGCAAAAGATCAACCGCGATAAACTGGTCATGGCGGGCTTTGGCCTCGGCTTCAACAGACGCAAAAATCCGCGCCAGATCAGCATCAAGCTGCAACTGGCCTGCGCCGCTTCCGGTGACTTGCGGAAATTTATCAAGACCGGCCTTTAGCAGTGCCGACAATGAGGCACTATCAGCGCCCGCCTTTGCCAGCAGCATTTTAACCGTCATATTATCGTCTTTTAGCAATGCTGCCAAAACATGTTCGGCGGTCAATTTCTGATGATTTGCCGCCAATGCTGCCGATTGTGCGGCACCAATGGCATTGCGTACCAAGGCCGTAAATTTATCACTTTGCATCACACTACTCCCCCATTTGGCCATCTACCAAATCACATAAATCACCTTGATCCTGCATCCCAGACCTTTTCGGGCCAGCTATTTTCGGGCTAGCTGTTTTTGGGCTATGGCAACAAAACCAGCTTTCATTGCGAGAAAACATTGTCATTGCGCAGCCAGTAACGCACCGGAAAGCCGGCCCATTTGTCGCTGTGTATCAGGATCATTGGTATAAAAATCATGTGGGCATGACGAGATGCCATTTCAAGTTTTTTGGCAAAAATAATTGCCTGTCATTCGCCGGTTTGATCTTGCCGCTTGTCAGCGTCATGCCATCATGCTGAACTGCGGCATGACAACCAACCCATCACCCCTGCCACCAATCACCCCCACCGGCTTTATTGGCAATCGCGAATTTGTTTTGACCGAATGGCGGTTTTTGCTGTTTGGGCTGTTAATGGCGTTTTGGTCATCGCTTGGTCAGACTTTTTTCATTTCGCTTTTTTCAGGGCAAATTCGTGCCGCGCTTGATCTTAGCCATGGTGACTTTGGCACCTATTACGCGCTTGCCACAACCGCCAGCGCCATCAGCCTGATCTGGCTTGGCAAGCTTGCCGATATGATGCGGCTGGAAAAGCTGGCCATTTTCATTCTTGGCAGCCTATGTGTGGCGGCCATTTTATTCAGTCAGATTTCATCATTATGGATGCTTGTTGGCGGGCTATATTTGCTGCGGATGTTTGGTCAAGGCATGATGACGCATGTCTACACAACCGCCATGGCACGGCGCTATATTGTGACGCGTGGCCGCGCCATTTCAATTGCCCAACTTGGCCACACGCTTAGCGAATCCATTGGACCGGCAAGCATTGTTGCGCTTCAGGCCGTTTTTGACTGGCGAAGCCTATGGATTGGCCTGCCATTGATTGCCTTTTTAACGCTGGCACCTTTTCTGCGGCTTTTGACACAGCGCACCCGATTACAAGATGGCGAAGGGCTTGATGGCCTTGGTGCAAATCAGCCAATGCCCGATCATGCCTATGGCGGTCAAAAACAATGGCGGCGCAAAGAGGTTTTGCGCGATCCGGCCTTCTGGCTTGGCTTCATCTGGCTTGCCGCAGTGCCATCTTTTGTTTTGACCGGCCTGTTATTTCATCAAATCTATTTGGCCGAAGCCAAGGGTGTTGCCCTGTCAACATGGACAGCAAGCTATGTTCTTTATGCCGTTTTTGCGGTGATTGGCAGCCTGACCATCGGCCAGCTGATTGACCGGTTTTCGGCGCGCCGCGTTGCCGCGCATACGCTTTTGCCAAACACATTGGCCTGCCTTGCGCTCTGGCTTGGATCAGCCGAAATTGGCGTGCCGTTGTTTTTTATTCTTTTTGGTTTGGCCATTGGCATGCCGCACGCCACCAATGCTGCCTTGGTCGCCGAGGTTTATGGCACCCGCTATATGGGCGAAATCAAAGCGCTGTTCATGCCGGTCGGGGTTTTTGCATCGGCCTTGTCACCAATGTTAATGGGGTGGATGATTGATGCTGGTTTGGGTTTGGACGCCTTGCTTGGGATGAATATCGCGCTTGCTTTTGGCGCGCAGATTATGGCCATGCTTGTCTTGCATTTTCGGAAAGCTTTGTGAATGATAGCCTTATGAATCACCGCTTTTTGACCCTCATATTTGCCCTTGTCATTAGCTTTGCCGTGCCAAATCCAAGCGCGGCGTCAAGCACGGGATTTGCCGTTGATGGCGAAGAATGGCCAGGGTTCTGGTTTGTTTGTGAATTTTCCCAACGCCAGCGCGCACCTGATGATGGCTGCAAGATGTTTGATGATGAGGGGTTTCAACTTGCCGAAGGCCGGCTTCGCTATATCCGCATGCTTGGCTCGACCGAAACCGCCTGCCGCGGCAATAAAAAGGGTCAGTGCTTTTCGGCAAACATACCAAAAATTCGCATTTCACGAACTGATCGCGGCAAGCTAAGCCTTGGTGACAAGCAATTCAAGGTTCGCTATTTTGGCTGCACACAGATTTACTATTTTGCCGACACGCCGACTTACCGCGAAATATGGCCTGACAAGAAACGTTGCTTTTGGGCCAGCAAGCGCCGCTTTTACATTGCCCCTTACCAAGGTAACGTAACCATCATCGATTAGATGCGTTACCGCCTTTAGCCATATGAGCCCAATCAATGACACTGACATCTGATGAATTGCCGATTTGCCATCCTGATACCGGCTTTATTTCGGTTGCTGGCGATGAGGCTTGTGCTTTTTTGCAATCAATCATCACGGCAAATGTTGAAACATTGCCAATTGGCGCGTGTCGCCCAGCGGCGCTGTTAACCCCGCAAGGCCGTGTGCTAATCGATATGATGGTTTACCGGCCCGCATTGGATCGGTTTTTGCTGCGAAGCGATGCAGCACGGCGTGATGATCTGTTTACCCGTCTTCGCCGCTATCGGTTGCGGCGACCCATTGATCTGGCGGTTGAAGCTGATATCAGGCTTGTTCTGTTGCTTGGCAAGCAGGATGCTGAAACAAGCGTCACCCCGATGATTATGTCCTGCCATGACCCGCGAAGCCCACAACTTGGCAGCCATTGTCTGGTCGAGGCAATTCATCTGCCAGCGCAAATGGGCGAAATTGATCGCTGGCATGCAAACCGCATTGCCGCCGGCGTTCCCGAAGGGTCGGTTGATCTGACCCCTGAACGCGCCTTGATGCTTGAGGCAGGCCTTGACCGGCTTGGTGCGGTTGATTTTGAAAAAGGCTGTTATGTTGGTCAGGAAGTGACCGCACGCACGCATTATCGCGGATTAGTCAAACGCCGCCTTGTGCCGTTAACCATCGCTGGTGCTCCACCAGCCATTGATAGTGATATCTCTTGGCAGGGCAGCGTCATTGGAAAAAGCAAAACTGCAGCCGCATTAATAGCCCCGATCACCGGCACGCATGGGCAGACGGACGCAAAATCAATTTGTTTGGCACTTTTGAAACTAAGTGACCTTCATGATATTCTTGATACATCTGCCGATGGTGATGACTCAACGATGAATGATCTAATGATCAATGGTCATGCCGCAAGATTGGCGCTAGCTGATTGGATGCAGCCATTGCCGCGCCGAACCAAATCATAAAAAGCCTTAGTTATAAAAGGCCTAATCACCACCGCCAAACAGGGCATTGGCTGCCGACTGAACCTTGTTTTTTTCAGCAATCAGCGATTCAACATGCGTGATTTCGGCCTGCATC
>JAFMNI010000111.1 GCA_017859295.1 Candidatus Puniceispirillum sp.
CAAACAGCCACCATTGGTTGGTTATATTCTGGCTGGTCTGGCCTTGGGGCCTGCGGGGCTTGGCCAGAGCCGCACCCATGCAGGCCAGCTGACCGTTGGCGTGCTGGTGGCGCAGGATATCGCGGTTGTGCCGATGCTGGTTTTTGCACAATCGGGCATCGATGTGTTGCAGCAATGGCCATTATTGCTGGTGCGGGTGGTGATTGCATTAGTGATATTGGCGGCGTTGCTGGTATGGATTGGTAAAACCGCCCACCAAAGATTGCCAATGGCAGTACTGCTGGAAGGCAATGTCGAGCTGGCAATTCTGTTCAGCCTTGGCATTTGTTTTCTGGCGGCAAGCCTGACTGGCTATATTGGATTGTCGCCTGTATTTGGCGCATTTTGCGCCGGATTGGCGCTTGCCCACACAAATTTACGCAAAGCCGTTTTGGATGCAATTCAGCCGGTGCAATCGCTATTGCTTGTGGTGTTTTTCGTCTCGATTGGGCTGCTTGTAGATCTGGAATATGTCAAAAGCCATTGGGGGGTGATTGTTGGTGTGACCTTTGGTGTTCTGTTTATCAAAACCCTTCTTGGATGGGCGCTTTTAACCATTGGCGGCGAGCCGGCGGGACGGGCGTTTGTGTCATCGCTTGTCACCCCACAAATCGGCGAATTCAGCTTTGTTCTGACAACAAGCGGGGTCGCATCGGGCATCTTTATGAGTTTTGAAGCAGACTTCCTGCTGGCGGTGATCGCCGCAAGCCTGTTTTTATCACCCTTATGGAGTGGGATGCTTCATTATCTGGTGATTCGCTATCGGATTCATGGTCCTGTTGCGCTGCCGTCCAACCCAGCCGAGCGTGAATAGAAAAAAAGGCCGCCCCAAAACTTTGGGCGACCCACTTGTATCTAGTCCATGATTAACATGGCCAACGTACAATTTGTTTTATCGCAAAACGCGATGGCTTATTCGACGACTGAAAGACCAACAGCGGCCATTTTGCCGTTACGCTGTTCTTCGAGTTCGTAAGATACCTTCTGACCTTCGTTCAAACCATTCAGGCCTGAATTCTGGACAGCAGTGATATGTACAAATACATCATTGCCGTCATCATCCGGATTGATAAAGCCATAACCTTTTTGGGTGTTAAACCATTTCACAGTACCCTGTGCCATATTATCTAGTCTCCAACTTCAGCCTTGATCTGCCGGTGATCGCAGCCCATTATCTTTTTAACACGACTTCTATGCGGCATCGAACCTTTGTTGGATTCTAGTCTCATAAAGCCCTTTCGGCAAAATACATATGGGAACAGCAATATATAAAGTCAAACAATAAATGATCGTCGATGGCTTGAGTGCTGGCGTCGGGGCTATTTTTCTGCGTAAAAATGAAGGGGTGGCAAGGCCTACAGTGATGGCGCGATGTCAATCTAAATGACCATTATATGTCGCAATTTGGTGGTGGATGCCGATTTATGGAAAATCCCAAAAAAAACAGTCTGGCGGGCATTTGCTTCTCGCTAAGTGCCGGAATTTTATGGGGAATTGTTCCTGTTTACATCAAATTCATTGATGCTGACGATCCTTATGAAATTGTCGCGCATCGGTCGCTATGGTCGGCTGTGTTGCTGTTTATCATTTGCTGGATTGCGGGTCAGCTTGGCGAGATTTGGGTCACGATCAAACAACCCAAGAATTTATTAAATTTTTTTATCACAACGTTCTTTTTGTCGCTGAATTGGGGGATTTATGTCTATGCCGTGCAGACCGGACAGGTGGTGTCGGCAGCGCTTGGTTATTTCATTTATCCGCTTTGCACAGTGTTGCTTGGCATTCTTGTGCTTGGCGAACGGCTTGATAAATGGGCGTGGCTTGCCATTGGGCTTGTTTGTCTTGGCGTGATGGCAAAGGCGATGATGATTATGGATGTGCCATGGATTTCTTTGGCACTAGCAGGCAGCTTTTCGCTTTATGCCGTTATTCGTAAACGGATGGATATGGATCCGTTGCAAGGGCTGTTTATTGAAACGCTGTTTTTACTGCCCTTTGCCATTGGCTTTCTATTCTGGATGGCGGCAAATGGGCAAGTGCCATTTTTCGGCGGTGGTGCCGTTAATGTTGCGCTGGCGCTGCTGGCTGGCGGCATTACGGTTTTGCCGCTTGTGCTGTTTTTGAAGGGCAATAGTGCGCTGAACATGACGATGGCAAGCCTATTGTTTTACAGCAACCCCACCATGCAGCTTTTGCTTGGCGTGATGGTTTTTTCCGAAGAATTTATGCTTCGTGATTTAGTGGCCTTTGGGCTGATATGGATCGGGATTGCAGTTTATTTCACAACACGGGCGCGGGTGGCGCGGCTTGCGGTTCCAGCACCGTAATGCTTGGGTATCTTGATAATCGGGGTCTTGATACGGGTGCTTTGACGCGGGTTGCAAAAAAGCCGGACAAAAGTCCGGCTTTGGTTTTGCGATCATGCGATTGGCATTTGACTAATCAATTAATTTTGCTGAAATGATCTGGTCGGGTTCGGCAGGCGGCTCACCAATTGCCAGCTTTTGAACGGCATCCATGCCATTTTCAACCTGTCCCCAAACGGTATATTGACCGGTTAGGTGGCCGCAGCCGTCAAAGCAGATAAAGAACTGGCTATCACCGCTATCAGGGCTCATCGAACGTGCCATGCCAACAGTGCCATTACGATATTCATAATCACTAAATTCGGCTGTTAATTTGGTTCCTGATCCACCCATTCCGGTGCCTGTTGGATCGCCTGTTTGCGCCATAAATCCAGGGATTACACGATGGAAAATAATGCCGTCATAAAATCCAGACGCCGCCAGTTCGGAAATGCGGGCAACATGGTTTGGGGCAATGTCGGGAAGTAGTTTGATTTCAATCTGTCCCTGACTTGTTTCAAGTAGAAGATTTGAGCCGGTCGCGGCCACGCTTGTTTCACTCATAATTAAAAATCCAACTCCTAGCATGCGTAATAGAAAAGACTTCATACCAAAATCCTTACAAAAAAGGCAATGTGACTAGAACAGCGCGTCAAGCTGTTCGTCTGTCAAATTCCCGGGAACAACGGTAATGGGAACACGGCAACGCGATGCGCCGCGTGCCATCAGGAATGTAATCAAAGGGCCAGCCGTTTCTGACTGCGTATCGGCACCAAGAACAAGAAGGCTAATCTCATGTTCCTGATCAATCAACTCCAGCAATTCATCACGGACATCGCCTTCGCGAACATAGAGGATTGGTGTTCCGTTGGTCAGCTTTTTAACATAATCGGCATGAATGGCCATTTTGGCTTCGGCTTCTTCACGCGCTTCTGCGCGCATCAATTCACCGACACCCGCCCAATATTCAAAGTCGGCAGGAACAATACAATACATCAAAGCCACGCGGCCACCGACAGATCGGGCGCGTCCACAGGCGAATTGCAATGCCTGATGCATTTCCTCGCTATCATCAACAACAACAAGAAAGACCGGTTGTTTTGGTTTCGCCGTTGATTTTGTCATACTATCTAGACCTCCACTATCATCGGGGGTATGAAAGCTTAGTTGCGCCGGAACGCAGCTGCGGCCAACCAGCCAGCAGCAACCGCGAATAGGATCGCAAATATTCCATATAATGCTGAATAGTCATGCGCAAAATTGTAAATGCCAGCACTCAACCCCCCTTTATTGATATAAAGATTGGTGATGTCTTCACCGATTGCAACACCGTTGCGGAATTGCAGAACCCGAACAATATATGTGCCAGACAGAATATTTGCTGGCAATTTTACCTCAGCACGGAACAGCGCGTTTTCGGTCAAGGTGACATTGCCAGTTTGATCTGGCCATAAATTAATGCTTGCCATATTGGCCTGAAGCGCCGTGATAAACTCACTTGCCGTTGGTTTTGGCTGGCCAGCAACAGGCGTCTCGGCTGCGATTTTCAACCCAATATTATTTGTGCCAATCGCAAGCGAGGTAAGTGTTTCGGGGCTGGTAATCTTGTCGATTGGGCTGGTAGCAAGAATGGTGTAAAGGCTTGGCACCTTTTGCCAAATATTGGTTTCGACATTAATCCAGATGCCAGCACGATTTGCTTTTCGCCGCTGGGCGATATCGGTTGGCGGACCACTAATCACAACCAGAATATCATCACCAACCGCGCCATCAACTGCACCGAATAACAATAAATCGGTACCGTGGAATCCGCTGGTAATCGCGATATTTGATTTTGACAGATCAGCAACCAAACGGCTGGAATTTGCCGCGGCAAGACTTGTCATGCCAAGCAGCAGAATAAAGCCAAGAATGAATTGACGGGCGCGGATCATTTCAACAGCTCCACGCTAAACAGGTCATCAGGCCGAAGGGCGAGATCAAAACCAAGCTTGATACAGACTGCTAGCACCATCAGCGCCAATAGCCCGCGAAGCTGTTCGCCGCGCAATAATGCGCTTGCCCTTGTGCCGAACTGCGCGCCAATAACCGCGCCAAACAACAGCAATCCGGCAAGCATAAAATCAACCGTCTGGGTTTGTACCGATTGCAAGAAAGTGACGTTTGCTGTCACAAAAATAATCTGGAACAAAGATGTGCCGACAACAACCGAGGTTGGCATGCCAAGAAGATAGATCATCGCTGGCACCATGATAAAGCCGCCACCAACACCCATGATCGCCGCCAAAACGCCAACAAAGGCGCCAATGGCAAGTGGCAAAAGTGCGCTGATATATAGCTTTGACCGGCGGAACCGCATTTTTAACGGCAAACCGTGAAGCCAATTATGCTGATGCAATTTGGTTTTGCGGCCGCCCGGCCGGCGCGTGCGCAAAATGGTTCGCACGCTTTCCAGAAGCATCAAAAACCCGATGATGCCAAGAAACACGACATAAGACAGCTTGATCACAAGATCAATCTGCCCCATTTCACGAAGTGTGGTGAAAAGCATCACACCAAGCGAAGATCCGATAACACCGCCAAGCAGCAAAATA
Source organism: Candidatus Puniceispirillum sp. (assembly GCA_017859295.1). Taxonomy (GTDB): domain Bacteria; phylum Pseudomonadota; class Alphaproteobacteria; order Puniceispirillales; family Puniceispirillaceae; genus UBA3439. The sequence continues at coordinate 4,979 of JAFMNI010000111.1, forward strand.
CCGCCCATTTTGAAATCGACATTGCCGCGCCGCATATGTGCCAAAACGCCCGATACGGATGATGCCACAATCTGATTGGCCTCGGTCGCAACAGCAACCGCTGGCGGAATGCCAAAAAAGATCAATAAGGGCGTCATCAAGAAGCCGCCACCAACGCCAAAAAGCCCGGATAGGAACCCAACACCACCGCCAAGACCGATGATGATGCCGATATGCATCGAAATTTCAGCAATAGGTAAATAAATATACATTGATGCCAGCATCAGGAATGTGAATTTGACGCAAAAGGGCGGGTCGGGGAAAACCCAAAAAAAAATGAAACCGATTTGCGAGTCCGGTGTCGCATAGAGTGCCGTTCGATGCAAGGGCAATCCGCCTCTTTGGTCTGCGTCTCGCTTGTGCCGAAATAGGCTGATTGCAGGTTAATCCGTGCCATTAATTTGGCCAAGCAAGGGCGCAAAAGCTAGTGAGGCAAGGGTCAATGAAGCAACAACAAAGCTATCGGTTCATTGCATTATGTTGCTTTGTTAAAAAACAGATTAGATAAATTTGCGCCAAAATTCTGTTAATGACGGGTTCGGCGCATCATGCGCTTCTGTGATGTGCTTTTTGCAAAATCTTGTTGGTATGAGACCAAGAGTTGCTAGACTGTGGCCATGAAAACACCAATTTCACCTAAAATCAGCCTTGAGCGTTTGCGCCATGTTGCCGCGCAGCAATTTGACATTCGGATTGCCAGTGATGGCCGCTGGTTCCATGAAGGTGATGAAATTCGCCGTTTTGAGCTGGTCAAATTATTTGCCTCAATTCTGGTTCTTGATGACGACGGTGATTACTGGTTGGCAACGCCTGCCGAAAAGGGGCGGATTACGGTTGATGACGCGCCTTTTATCATTCGTGATATGACGGTAAAAACCG
>JAFMNI010000009.1:0-19034 GCA_017859295.1 Candidatus Puniceispirillum sp.
ACGCTGTTGCCGCAAAATGGGCACAGATCAGAAAAGCCCGTCAAGTGGTGATGAGTGCGCTTGAAACAGCACGTAATGATGGCAAGATCGGGGCGTCATTACAGGCAACGCCAATGGTGTATATCTCGGCTGAAATGCAGGCTGCCTTTGCCGGTCAGGATGCGGCGAGCCTGTTTATCACCTCAAGTGCGACACTTAGCAGCGATGCCGCACCAGACGGTGCCTTCCGGCTTGACGCGATTGATGATGTTGCCGTTGTCGTTGCTGTTGCCGATGGTGAAAAATGCGCACGGTGTTGGAAAATCACTCCTGAAGTTACCGCCGATGTTGATATTTGTGGCCGGTGCCAAGATGTGGTTTCGGCGCAATCATGACCATGGGCTCGCCGTTTCAAAAATGGCCGGGACTGTCTTTGTTCTTGCCGGTATTTTGTGCGGTGCTTATCGCTGACCAGATTAGCAAGCAGATTATGCTTGATCTGGTTTTTAATCCGCCGCGCTATATCGAAATTGGCTTGCTGTTAAATATTGTTCCGGTATGGAATAGCGGCATGAGTTTTGGCATGCTTGCCGATGGCGGCCTTGCGGTGCGCATTGGCTTGACCGTTCTGGCCTTTGCGGTGAGTGGCTGGTTTGTTTGGATGTTGCCAAAACTTGACCGGTTGCAGCGGCTTGCTGGTGCGGCAATTGCCGGTGGCGCGATTGGAAATGCAATTGATCGGTTGCGTTTTGGGCGGGTTGTTGATTTTATAGACTTTCATATCGGTGCGTGGCATTGGCCTGCATTTAATGTCGCTGATGCGGCGATTACGATTGGCGCGGGGCTTTGGGCCTACAGCATTTTGTTTGGACAGGAGACAAACGAGACATGACCAGACAAACGAAGACCAGACGAGCGAAGACCAAACAAGTGATAATGCTTGGGATGACCGTCGTGTTGACAGCCGGACTTTCCGCCTGTTCTGATTTTCGCCGTGCGATTGGCGAAGGCAAATCAGCGCCCGATGAATTTCAAGTTGTGGTGCGCGCGCCTTTGTCGCTTCCGCCCGGATTTGGTGATAGCCCCGAAGATATTGTGAAATCGTCACAAACCAGCGGGGTGAATGCGCAGGCCAGCACGGCAAATTTGCTTGGCTCGCAAACAGTTGAAGGGTCTGAATTTGCCGGTTTGTTTGATTTTTCCGGCGTTCCTGATGATATCCGCACCAAGGTCGATGAAGAAACCTATGGCATTCAGTTGGAAAAGCGGCTGCCATTGCAAACGCTGTTTGGCGGCGTTCCTGATGTAGGGCCAGTTCTCGATAAAATGGCCGAAGATCTGCGGCTTCGCAAAGCGCGTCTTGCCGGACAAGCACCAACCGAAGGCGGCACCAAGGCCATTGATCCAGCAAGCGATCAACCGCTTACCGTTAATTAGACCGCCGTTATGGCCGTTATCCGCCAACTTCCCGACCGGTTGATTAACCAGATCGCGGCTGGCGAGGTCGTTGAAAGACCGGCAAGTGCGCTAAAAGAACTTGTCGAAAATGCGCTTGATGCGGGGGCGCAACAGGTTAGCATCACCCTTCGGCGCGGCGGTATTGACGAAATCACCGTTATTGATGATGGCAGCGGCATGACGCCCGACGATATGGCGCTTGCCATTGAACGCCATGCCACGTCGAAATTGCCTGATGACTCGCTTGATCATATTCATTCATTGGGATTTCGCGGCGAAGCGTTGCCGTCAATTGGCGCTGTTTCGCGGCTATCCTTGACCTCGATCACTGCTGGTTTTGATCATGCGTGGCGGCTTGTCGTCGATGGCGGCGTTGCCTCTGGCCCTGAACCGGCCGCCCTTGCCAAAGGGTCGATGATTTCAGTTACCCAGCTTTTCAAGGCCGTTCCTGCCCGTCTGAAATTTTTGAAAACCGAGCGCACCGAACAGGGGCAATGCGCCGATATCGTGCGGCGGCTTGGCATGGCATGGCCCGAAGTTGGATTTCATCTGACCGCAGATGATCGCCTATTACTGGATTTACCCGCCTGTTTGCCAGGCCAAAGCGGGTTGCAGGCGCGAATTGGCGCGATTATGGGACAGGGATTTGCCGCTGAAGCGGTCGTGCTTGACGCGGTGCGCGATGATATCCGGCTTACGGGGCTTGTTGGTGTGCCGACAATGAACCGGCCGACAACGGCGAATATTTTTCTGTTTGTGAATGGCCGTCCAATCCATGATCGCGCACTTTTGGGGGCGATCAGGGCCGGTTATGGCGATACATTGCCGCGTGGCCGTCACCCGATGGCAGTGTTGTTTCTTGAGGTTCCACCATCTGCGGTTGATGTGAATGTCCATCCGGCAAAGGCCGAAGTGCGGTTCAAAGATGCCGCCGCGGTTCGCAGTCTTTTGGTTGGCGGGTTAATGGCGCGGCTTCGTGATGGCAGCATTCACGCCACCAGCGCAGGCGGCACTGCGGCAATTGGTAAATTTTCAACCGCGCCGGATCGGTTGGCAGAAAACGACTTTGCACCAGCGGGTAATACGCTATCCAGCGGTGCGCAACGCCCCTATCTAGCCCCGCCATCACGCCAGCAAATGGCCTCAGCCCATGCCTTTTACCGGCCCGATCAAATGCCGCCACACAGCCTGCTTGGTGATGATGCTGAACCAGCGGCGCGAATGGCATCGGAAAGCGAGGCCGAACAGCAGCATGACCAGCGTCATCATCTTCTTGGCGCGGCCAAGGCGCAGCTGCATAAGACATATATCATTGCTGAAACCGAAGATGGGCTGACGATTATTGACCAGCATGCGGCGCATGAACGTCTTGTGATGGAACGGATGAAAACCGCGCTTGCCGAAAGCGGTGTTGCGTCACAAAACCTGCTTTTGCCCGAAGTGGTCACGCTTGCTGATCATCATGCTGCGGCGGTTATCGAGGCGGCTGATATGCTGGAAACAATGGGGCTGGTGGTCGAAGGGTTTGGCGCTGGGGCGGTGGTTGTGCGGGCAGTGCCAGCGCTTCTTGGTACGCCCGATGTCAAACAGCTTGTTGCTGATATTGCTGAAGAACTTGTTGAACTTGGCGGCAGCACCAGTCTTGAAGACCGGATCAATCATGTTTTGGCAACCGTGTCCTGCCATGGGTCGGTTCGTGCTGGCCGCCCGTTGAACGCAAGCGAGATGAATGCGCTTCTTCGCGATATGGAGATAACCCCGCGATCGGGGCAATGTAACCATGGTCGGCCGACTTGGGTGAAATTATCACTTGCCGATATCGAACGGTTATTTGGCCGAAGCTAGGCGGCGGTTACGGCGTTTGATAGGTCAGGAAATTCAGCAACGCCTTGCCATAATTACGCTGGTCAATCGGCGTCAGGCCAGTGGCCAAAGCGTCGTTATCCAATATTTCGGTTTTTGCGGTTTCGATGATAACCACCGCCGCATCACCAAGCGCGCCAATTTTGGCCAAAGCGTTAATCGCCAAAAGGCCACCTCCGGTTTGATAGGGTGCATCGGCAAAAACAAGATTGGCTGGTGCCGCCCGCCAATGCACTAAATTTGTTGCATCAGCGGCCAAAACGGCGGCTGAGGATTGAAACCGAAGCTTGGCAATATTCGCCCGCAAAACCGCGAGGGCGGCCCTATCATTTTCAATAAAGCTGGCAAAGGCGGCACCGCGCGAAATGGCTTCTAGCCCAAGCGCGCCGGTGCCAGCAAAAACATCAATCACCTGACTATCAGCCAAAAGCCCCTGAAACCGGCCAGCTTGCAGAATATTGAAAAGGGATTCGCGAACCCGATCTGCCGTTGGCCGGGTTTTAACGGCGTCCAGTTTTGTGAGGATTGCCCCGCGACGGCTTCCCGCTATGATTCGCATGTCTGCCTCGTTTCGCGCCTGATTTATGCGCTGGCTTATTGATTGAAAGCGTTGGTTTTTCGCTTGCTTCTAAAGTGCCATCGCCAAGCCCAAGCTGATCGGCAAGCACCCGTGCTTTGACTTGTTCAATCGCGCCATCTTCAAGATCGCCAAGCTGGAATGGCCCGTAGGAAATGCGGATCAGGCGGCTGACCTTATGGCCGAGATATTCCATGATGCGGCGAATCTCGCGGTTCTTGCCTTCACGGATGGCAACCGTAAGCCACGCATTGCTTGCCATTTGCCGGTCAAGCTTTGCGATCACTTGCCCATAGCGGATGCCGTCAATGGTAACACCATCGGCAAGCGCGGCAAGCTGGGACTCATTGATCTGGCCTTGCGCGCGAACCCGATATTTGCGGCTCCAACCGGTTGAAGGCAGTTCCAGATGGCGGGCAAGATCACCATCATTTGTCATCAACAATAAACCTTCGGAATCAAGATCAAGGCGGCCAACCGTCATCAGGCGGGGCAAATCTTGTGGCAGATGGTCAAAAATTGTTTCGCGGTTTTGCTCGTCACGATCACTGACCACCAGACCGCGTGGTTTGTAATAGCGCCATAATCCGGCAGGTTCACGTCCGGGCAAGGGTTTGCCATCAATGGTGATTTTGTCACGCGCACCAACATTCAGCGCGGGGCTGGAAATCACCTCGCCATTGACGGTGACGCGCCCATCAAGAATGCGTGCCTCGGCTTCGCGGCGCGAACAAATGCCGGCGCGGGCAATGCGTTTGGCAATGCGTTCGGACTCGGCCTGTTGGTCTAATGTAAAGCTTTGTTTTGTCATCTGCTTGGATGTAGCCGGAAATCCGCGCCTTGGCAAATGCCAATCACTGGTGACGGCTATTTCTGCTTGGTAAAGCCGGTCATCTATGTCACCAAGGAAGGCATGAAAATGAAAGGTCATATGGATAAGGTTCTGGCGGCGGCGGCGGCGGCGGCCAAGGCTGGCGAAGTGCCGGTTGCTGCCGCGATCACTGATGCCAAGGGCGATTTGATTGCGCTTGCGGAAAACCGCATGGTTCGGGATGGTAACGCGCTTCATCATGCCGAAATTCTGGCGATTGAGGCGGCCATGGCCGCCACTGGCCAGTCGCGCCTTGATGGTTTTGATCTATGGGTTTCGCTTGAGCCTTGTACGATGTGCGCTGGTGCTATCGCGCATGCCAGATTGCGGCGGGTCTATTTTGCCGCGCATGATGAAAAGGCAGGGGCGGTTGAATCGGGTGTCCGATTTTTTGACAATCCATCCTGCCATCACCGGCCAGAGATTTATGGCGGTATTGGTGCGGCTGACGCCCGCGCCATGCTTCAGGCGTTTTTTGCCGAACGCCGCTAGGTCTTGGCGATATCACTTCGGTAGAATCCGCCTTGCCAATCAATTTTGGCAACGCCAGCATAGGCATTGCGCCGCGCTGTTTCGGCATCATCACCAAGCGCGGTAACGGCCAAAACCCGCCCGCCAACAGCAATCAAATCGCCATTGTCAGCAAGCGCGGTTCCCGCATGAAAAACATTGCAATCAGGCACGGTTTCAGCGGCGTCAATCGCGCGGATGACGCTGCCTTTTTCATAGCTTCCCGGATAGCCCTTGCTGGCCATTACGACAGTCACCGCCGCGCGGGGATCCCAGCGCATATCAAAATGATGCAGGCTGGCATTGGTTGTTGCCAGCATGGCGCTGACAAGATCAGTTCTCAGGCGGGGCAGGATCACCTGGGCTTCGGGGTCACCAAAGCGACAGTTGAATTCAATGACCTGCGGGCCGTCTTTGGTAAGCATAAGCCCGACATACAGCACGCCGCGATAGGGCGTGCCTTCGGCGGCCATGCCGCGCACCACGGGCCCCACCACCTCTTGCATCACCTGATCTTCAAGTGCCTTATCAAGCCGCGGCGCTGGTGAAATGGCACCCATGCCGCCGGTATTCGGCCCTTTATCATTATCATAGGCGCGTTTGTGATCTTGAGCGGTTGCCATCAAAATTGCCGAATCACCATCAAGAAGCGCGAAAAGTGACGCTTCGGGGCCGCTAATGCGCTGTTCGATCACCAGCCGTTTTCCCGATTCACCAAATTGACCATCAAGCATTGATTTTGCTGCGGCTTTGGCGGTTTCGGCATCATCGGCAACCACCACGCCCTTGCCAGCGGCAAGCCCATCGGCCTTGATCACGCAAAAGCCACCAAGCTGGTCAATATGCTGGCAGGCGGTGGCATAATCGCTAACCGGAAAATAGGCTGGCTGCGGAACATTGTGACGCGCACAAAAGGCGCGGGCAAATTCCTTTGATCCTTCAAGCTGGGCGGCGGCGGCGCTGGGGCCAAAGGCGGCTATGCCAAGGCTGGCAAGCCGGTCAGCCAAGCCATCGACAAGCGGCACTTCAGGGCCAATCACCACCAGATCAGCCGATATTTCAACGGCAAGGGCGCATAGACCATCAAGATCATCCGCTGCCACTGGCCGCATCTCGCCATAGGGCGCCATGCCCGGATTACCGGGGGCAATGACCAAATTGCTGGTTAATGGCGAATCTGCAAGTGACCAGGCAAGCGCATGTTCGCGCCCCCCGCTGCCAATCAGTAAAATATTCATCGAACAATCCTTTGGTGTTGCGGCGTGGCCAATATGGCATAAGATGGGTTCATCATGGAAGAGGGCGATCAGCAAAACAGCGGCGATAACGCGCCCTATTTGACAATTAGCGAGCTCTCACGCGCCGTAAAGACAACGGTTGAGACGGCTTTTGAGTTTGTGCGGGTTCGCGCCGAAATTTCGCGCCCGAATAAAGCCCCGTCAGGCCATCTTTATTTTACCTTGAAAGATGATCGATCCACCCTTGCGGCTGTGTGCTGGAAAACCATGACAGCCAATCTTGCGGTCCAGCCTGAAGAAGGGCTTGAGGTGATCGCCACGGGTCGTCTGACCACCTTTGCCGGTCAGTCGAAATATCAGATCGTTGTTAGCCAGATCGAAATTGCTGGTGAAGGTGCATTGCTGAAACAGCTTGAAGATCGCCGCCGGATGCTGGCGGGTGAAGGCCTGTTTGATCAAGAACGCAAAAAGAAAATTCCGAAAATGCCAACAACCATTGGCGTTGTCACCAGCCCGACAGGCGCGGTTATCCGCGATATTCTGCACCGGCTCCAAGACCGGTTCGGCGTTCATGTGCTGGTTTGGGGAACGCTGGTTCAAGGGCGCGATGCGGCGGCGCAGGTTGCTGCTGCGATTCGTGGTTTCGACGCGATGCCCGAAAATGGCAGCCTGCCGCGCCCCGATGTGTTGATCATCGCGCGCGGTGGTGGGGCATTAGAAGATTTATGGGCGTTTAACGAAGAAATCGTTGTGCGGGCAGTTGCCGAATGCCGTATTCCGGTGATTTCGGCCATCGGCCATGAAACCGATACAACCTTGATTGATTTTGCCGCTGATTTGCGCGCCCCGACACCAACCGCGGCTGCCGAACTTGCCGTTCCGGTTAAAACCGATCTTGCCGCCTATCTAAGCGAGGTGAATGCGCGTTTGATGCGGGCAACAGCGCGCAAGCTTGAAAATGCTGGCCAGCAAACAGCGCTGGCGGCACGCGGCCTTGTTGATCCGGCAGATTTGATCCAGCGGCGGGCACAAAGCCTTGATTATGCGCTTGGCGGGCTGTTTCGCGGGCTTGATCAATGGTTGTCGGCGCGCGCCTTGCGGCTATCGGGTCTGGCTGGACGATTGCAGCCGCCGGAAACCAAGCTTGCCGAAGCCGCTGGGCGTTTATCGCAGATTGGCCAGCGTTTTGAACAACAATTCGCCACTGGCCTCGCCAATCGTCAGCAAAGACTTGATAATCTGATATTGCGGTCGCCGGAAACCAAGCTTGCCGAAGCTAGCGGGCGTCTATCGCAGATCGGCCAGCGGTTTGAACAACATTTTGTCACCAGCCTCGCAAATCGTCAGCAAAGGCTTGATAATATTTCTAAATTGCTTGACGCCAATTCCTTTGAGCGCGTTCTTGATCGCGGCTTTACGCTTGTTACTGATGCTGCTGGTGCGCCCATCAAACGCGCCGCGGCAGCCCCCGATCAGGCCAATGTCATGATCCGGTTTGCCGATGGCACGCGCGGGGCGGTTTTGGATGCCACTACCAGTGCCAGTGCCGGAGGTATGGCGCAGCCGGTCAAGGCGATCCCAAACCCAGGGCCAAAACCGGTACGAAAACCGGCACGAAAACCAGCAGATGACGACCGGCAGGACAAGCTTTTCTAGCTAGATATTTTTTCCCCAGCGGCGATGCGGCCAGAACCATTGTTCGGGGGTGGTGCGAATCCAGCTTTCGATTTCGTGGTTAATTTCGGTAGCCAAGGCCAGAACCGCCGCATCATCTGCCGTGTCGGGCAAGGTAATTGGCGGTGAAATCGTCACCCGAAACCGGCAGGTACCAAGCCGTTCGGTTCGCATATAAAATAGCGGCACCTGTTTTTTGACGGCGATTTTGATATGGCTGATCGAGGTGCGGGCGGGATGCCCGAAAAAGGGAACCGAAATGCCTTCACGAAGCTGTTGATCAACAAGAAGACACATCATCTGCCCTTTGCGAAGCGCGCCAACCATGCCAAGCGCGGCCTCGCGGCCTTTGCGATAAATATCGCCGCCATAGGTTTCTTGGCGTCGATGCAAAAGGCCCGACAAAAGCGGATTATTCAACGGCCGGTAAATCGCCGCCACTTTTTTGCCAGTTGTCAAAGCGGCAAAGGGACCAAATTCCCAATTGCCGATATGCGCCCCAATCAAAAAGCCGCCACCATCAAGCGCCTTTAGATGCTCAAGCCCGACAAATTCAACCCAGCCCTTATCAACAATTGAATTGATATGCGGATATTCGCCAATGACCCGTCCAAGATTACGCCACATTGCGCGTAAAATCCGGTCTTTTTCGGCATCATCAAGATCGGGCATGGCATGGGTGAGATTGCGAAGCGCGCGGCGATGCCACGGCGTCAAAGGTGCCACAATCCCCAAAAGCCCACCCATTGCCACGCTGGCAAAGCGCACTGGCAGCAATCGGGCAAAAAAGAAAAGGCCAAAGCCAAACAATGCTTCAAGCGGCCAGCGAATGATTTGCCGAAACCATTTTTGTAAAATTTGACCCGCCGAAAATGCCATTTTGGTCAGGCTCCTTTTTCGGCAATGGTTGCAATGATGGCATCCACGAGCGCATCCGCAGCGTCAAGATCAAGCGATACCGGCAAAAACCCAATCCGTTCCCGCCATTCGGCAGGCAGGCGAACCCAGTCTTTTTTTGTGGTGACAAGCGCGGCACCAAGGCGGGCTGCATCTTCTTGCAGCCTGACCAAATCGGCCTCGCTATAGGGGTGGTGATCGGCAAATGCCAAGCTGCGAACAAGATTTGCCCCCGCCGCCTTCAAGCTGGTAAAAAACCGGTTTGGGCGGCCAATACCGGCAAAACCCATCACCGGATCGCCGTCAAGCGCGTCGATAATGCTTTGATCAGCCGTCAGATGACCTGCAAAGACAGGCATATGGGGCTGTAGCTTTGATGTGATACCGGTTTCATCATTACCATTGATTATGACAGCGTGAATGGTTTTGATGCCGCTTTGCAAGCCAATGCGAAGCGGGCCTGCGGGAATCAGCCAGCCATTGCCAATGCCAACATTGCCATCAAACACACCAATGGCAAAATCTTTGGCGATATAGGGATGCTGCAAACCATCATCCATTAAAATTACATCATGATTGCCATTAGCCGCGATCATCGCGGCACCGGCAACCCGATCACGCGCCACCAAAACATCACGGCTTTCGCCAAGCATTAACGCCTCATCACCAACCTCATTTGCGTGGTGAAGACTGGGATCAACCCATAAAGGCCGCTTTGCCGTTCCGCCATAGCCGCGAATTAGAATTGCCGGCTTGTGACCGCGGACTTGCAATTGGTCATATAAAAACGAGGTCACTGGCGTTTTGCCAGTGCCGCCAGCACTAAGATTGCCAATACAGATGATTGGTAATGCCGCCTTTGTTTCATGCGCCAGCGCATTGCGAATGAATGTTGCGCCTGCCCACAAGCCTGCAAATGGCAGCAGCAGCACGGCCAGCAATCCTCGGTTTGTCCAGAAATCAGGCGTTTTTATCATGGTTTCGTCTTGATCATCTGTTGGTCTTGACGGGTTGTTTTATTGTTTCTAGCACAATTTTTCGCGCGGCGATGTTAGAGCGTTCATTTGCCGCCATCGCATAGGCTTTTGCCGCGCTGGCAATGCGGCGGCGTGCCGGCTTGTCATTTGCAATGGCGATCACCAGCTTGGCAAGCTTTTGACCGGTTATCGTGGCATCAAGCCCATCATCGGTTTCTGCCACATCAAACACAACCCCCACATCGCGAAGGCCGGCAAATTCGGCGCTGTTTTTAAAAATATGCTGGCCGGTGATGATCGGCAAGCCGAAAGCCGCTGGCTCAAGCGGGTTATGCCCGCCTTTCGGCATGAAGGAACCGCCAAGAATAACCAGATCGGCAAGGCTGAACAGGCTGCCCATCTCGCCAAAGCTGTCCATGATGTAAAGGTTATGATCCTTGGACGGAAATTGACCAAGGCTTCGTTGTGGTGCGCTGCTGCTTGCCGCGGCAATCTGGTTGCCCCGATCGGGATGGCGCGGCGCAATGATTGTTAGCCAGCCATCGCCAAGCGCATTGGCAGCGGCGATCATGCTTGCATCTTCGCCATCATGCGTTGAGGCGGCAAGCAAAATTTGCCGTTTGCCAATGGCGGTTTTCAGGCTTTGGCAAAGGGCTGGATCGGCGTCTGCCATCGCGCCAAGTTTGAGTGACCCTAAAACGGTGATAATATCGGCTGGCGTGCCAAGGCGTTGAAATTGCGCTGCCTGCGCATCATTAACGGCCAAAACCATTTGCGGTGCTGCAAAAACCGCCTTTGCCATTGCTGGCTGTTTCGTCCAGCGGTGAAAGGCGGTGCTGGATAATTGGGATGAGGCAAAAATGACCGGAATTGCCTTGGCTGCGGTTTTCGATATCAAATTGGGCCAGAAATCAGATTCCATGAAAATGGCCAGTGTCGGGCGGGTGTGCTGTAAAAATTGATCGACAAAATGTGGGTGATCAAGCGGCTGAAACGAATGTGACAGCGCCATGCCATTGGCTCTTTCCCGTTCAACCATCGCCGCGGCACTAACCGTGTTGGTGGTGATCAGAAATCTGGCTTTTGGCAGGGCGCTGGCGAGCGCTTTGGCAAGGCCGATGGCGGCCACGGTTTCGCCAACACTGACCGCATGAATCCAGATTGCACCTTTTATTTTTTGGTCAAGCTGGGGCTGGCCAAACCGGTCATGAAGGCGGCTGGCAATTTCCTTGCCGCGCCATGCACGCACACGCAAAATCAACGGGATAAATGGGCGCAGCAAATGCCAAACGAGATTATATAGGCCAAAGGTCATTGCGGCGGCTCGGTAAAAAGTCGGTCAACCGCATCAGCCTGTGCATTCAGCGCATCTTCAAGCTGCTGACGGGCGGTTTCGAGCTGGTCTTTTGAGACATCATCAAGATAGATCGGATCGCCAATGATAAACCGGCCACGCGCAAACGGTTTTGGAATGATCAGCCGATCCCAGCCGGTGGCGCGCCAGTAACGATCAACTGACCAGCACATTGGCACAATCGGTTTTCCGGCCATTTGGGCAATCGCGACAGGCCCAAGCGCCGATTTGCGGGCCGGGCCGCGCGGCCCATCAGGCGTAATAGCAACAGATTCGCCACGATCAAGTACGCGTTTTAACCCGCGTAATCCCGACAGCGGGTTGCGGTTTGAACTGCCCCAAACCGTTTTTACTCCAAAACAGCCAATCGCATGCGACATCATGCGGCCATCAGGATGCGGTGATTGCAGCGCGTGAAGCGCATAGGCCGAGGGCCAAAGCCACGGCATGGCCATGACCCGTTCATGCCAGAACACCATGATAATGCCATTCTGGCTGGCCATGAATTGATCGGATTTTCCCTGATCAACCGTCCGCCAGCGAACAGTGACCATCAAAAGCGCGATGATGCTGCCAATTGTCCAGCCAACAAGGGCATTGCCAAATGGCGATCGTATCAATTTTTTTATCATGCGCCCGAAACTGCTTTGGAGTTAAATCATCTGCATCCGAACCCTAGCATGTAAGAAGGTAATTGCGGAATGGGCAGATGCAAAAATAGCTGATCAATTATGCATTGGCGCGCTTTTTTGCAAATATGCCAGCCAAACTGCGATCAATGCTTTTGGATTGGGTGGCAAATTGCTACAGTTGGCCGGCGGTGAATGTGCCGTGTCGCCGTCATGGCCTGATGCAAACGGGCATTGGTCATTGAAATAGATATCGGCCTTTTTTTGATAGGATTGTCGGCTTGACCGAAACGAAACGCCCAAAACAGGTCAATCGTGACATCATAAGACGGATTTGGCAGGGCTGGATTGCTGGCTATCTGCCACGGCTTATCACGGCGCTTTTGCTGATGATTGTCGTGGCGGCAAGCGCGTCAGCCTACCCGCTTTTAACAAAATATATTTTCAATGGGCTTGCCGATGGCAGAGCGGATGAAATCATCTGGCTTGCGCCGCCGGTGATTATTCTGTTTGCGCTTGTCAAAGGCACGGCGTTATTTGCACAAACGGTTATGGTGAATGCGCTTGCGCTTCGGGTGAGTACCGATTTGCAAAAAGATATGGCAAAAACCCTGATCGAGGCCGACCTTCAAACCATCACCCGTGAACCGGCAGGGGTGTTCATGTCGCGCATCATGAATGATTTGAATCTGGTTCGTGAAGCCTTGGTTAGATTGGCCAATAATCTGGTTCGTGACAGTTTGACCATTGTGGTTCTGGTTGGCGCGATGATCTGGCTTGATTGGCTGATGGCGCTTGTCGTGATTGGTGTCTATCCGCTGGCAATGGGGCCGATCATCAAGATTGGCAACCGCCAGCGCAAAGCCTCGGGAAATCTGCAAACCCACATGGAAGGCGTGACCGCGCTTCTTGCCGAGACCTTGCAAGGGGCGCGAATGGTCAAGGCCTATCAGCGTGAAGATGCTGAAACATTGCGAACGCATCAGGCTTTTGATGGGCTATATGGACGGCTTGTCGGGCTATTAACGGGTCGCGCCAAGATTGATCCGATCTTGGAGGTGGTCGGCGGGATTGCCGTTGGCGGTGTTGTTGCGCTTGCCAGTTGGCGCGTTGCCAATGGCGATATGCAGGTTGGTGATGTGATTGCCTTTATCACAACGCTTATTTTGCTGGTGCAGCCGGTGCGCGCCATTGGCACCTTGAATGCGGTCACCCAAGAAGGGCTTGCCGCTTGTGAGCGTATTTTGGCGCTGTTGGATACGCCGCGCATGATTACTGATCGGCAAAATGCGCCGGTGCTGGCGGTGAATCAGGGACAGATTGCCTATGATAATGTTGGATTTGCCTATGGTGATGGCGGTGCAGCAGCGCTTGCGGGGATCAGCTTTACCGCCAAGGCAGGCCAGACCATCGCCTTGGTCGGTCCTAGCGGTGCTGGCAAAACCACGGTGATTAACCTGCTTCCGCGCTTTTTTGAGGCGAGCAGTGGGATAATCACCATTGATGGCCAGCCAATCAGTGATGTGCAGATTGCCAGCCTTCGCCGTGCCATATCGCTTGTTAGTCAGGAATCGGTGTTATTTGATGATACGATTGCGGCCAATATTGGCTTTGGTCGCGAGGGGGCCAGCCGCGAAGATATCGAGGCAGCAGCGCGGGATGCGGCGGCTGATGATTTTATCCGCGCGCTTCCCGATGGCTATGACACAATCGTTGGTGCAATGGGAAACCGGCTTTCAGGCGGGCAACGCCAGCGCATTGCCATTGCCCGGGCGATGTTAAAAGATGCGCCGATTCTGCTGCTTGACGAGGCCACCGCTGCGCTTGATGCCGAATCCGAACAACAGGTTCAAACCGCGCTTCAAAAATTGCAGGCCGGACGCACAACGCTTGTTGTCGCGCATCGTTTGGCAACAGTGCGCAATGCCGATTTGATTTTGGTGATGGAATCGGGGCGCATTACCGAACAGGGAACGCATGATGCGCTGATGGCCAAAAACGGCCTTTATACAAGGCTATGCCAATTGCAGTTCTTTGATGATGAAAAGGCCGGCTAGATTGGCGCAAGCCAACGATATTGGCGCGGTCTAACGAAACTGGCCTATTCGCGGCGAAGAATTGTGTCGGTAAGTCTGACAGCCCAGCCTTGTGCCATAAAATTTGCTGCTAAAGCGTCAGGATCATAAACATTTTCAACCCAGTCGAAAAACGCCATGCCTTGGTCTTCATAGGGGATATAGGCCGCAAAAAACGCATCAAGAAGACCGGTTTTTGCCGCTTTGACATGGCCGTATTTCCACGCAAGCTGAGCCATTGCAACGCGTGCGGGTTGTTTTTTGGCAATCAACAGATAAAGTGCCGACATTAACCCAGCGCGATCAGCGCCCGATTTGCAATGCATCAATGCTGGTGTTTTGATCGCGGCAAAAAGATCACGCGCTTCATACAGCATTTCTTTTGACGGTGCGGCGCGTGACCGTGCGGTGAAATCAAGAAGGGTAATGCCAGCCTTGGCACAGGCCTCGGCTTCAAGCTGCCAGCCGCCATCTTGGCGTGGCCCGCGCAGATTGATAATGGTTTTGATGCCGTTTTGACCCAATGCGGCAATGCGCGATGGTCCGGGTTGATTGCTTCGCCATAGATCGTCGCTCACAAGATGCTGGTTATGCCAACAAAGACGCAAGAAACCATGATCCTTAAAGATCAGGTCTAGCCAATCGGCGACCCCGCGCCGTTTCCCGGGCGGGGCGGCCCATTTCATGATCCGGCGACCATCATGCTGTCAAGGCGAAGTGATGGTGATGCGACACTGTCGCGAAGATCAATGTCATTTGCTGCGGTCATCTGCATAAACATTTCGGCCAGATTACCGGCAATCGTGGCTTCGGTGATCGGATGGGTGATCTGGCCTTTGGAAATCCAGAATCCACCCGCACCACGGCTGTAATCGCCGGTGATCATATCAACCGAACTGCCAATCATTTCGGTAATCAAAAAGCCTTCGTCAATCTCGGCAATCAGCGCATCACGGCTGATGGTCGAATTTTCGATGTAAAAATTACTGGCACCGGGTGATGGGGCGCTGCCAAGCCCGCGCCGCGCATTGCCGGTTGGTGTCATTTCCAGTTTGGCCGCCGAAGCAAGGTCAAGAAACCAGCCGGTTAACACGCCGTCATCAACCATAACGCGCCGCTGAACCGCCAGCCCCTCGCCATCAAACAGGCGCGAGCCAAGCCCACGCGACCGCAATGGGTCATCAACAAAACAAAGCCCTTTGCTGGTAACCTGTTTGCCAAGGCTGTCTTTTAGAAAGCTTGTGCCGCGCGAAATTGATGCGCCATTGATTGCACCAGCCATTGTGCCAACAAGCGATGCGGCGACCCGCCGGTCATAGATTACTGGAAATTTGCCAGTTTTGGGCTTTTGGGCACCAAGTCTTGCCAATGTTCGGCTTGCCGCATTATTCCCAACTTCTTCGGCTGGCTGCAAATCGCTTTCATAAACGGCAGCGCTGTAATCATAATCGCGTTCCATATGCCCGTCTTGTTCGGCAATGACCACGGTTGATACGCCATGCGATGATCGTTTGTAACCGGCAAGAAAGCCGTTTGATGTGCCAATCAGAACATCGACAATGCTATGGCCGGCATCGGCACCATCCGATGTTTTGATGCCTTTATGTGACAAGGCGGCATCTTCGGCGCGTGCGGCTCTTTCGCGAAGGCGTTCGCTATCTGGCATGGT
This sequence comes from Candidatus Puniceispirillum sp., assembly GCA_017859295.1. Taxonomy (GTDB): domain Bacteria; phylum Pseudomonadota; class Alphaproteobacteria; order Puniceispirillales; family Puniceispirillaceae; genus UBA3439. The sequence goes on from JAFMNI010000009.1 coordinate 15,772, forward strand.
TTCGTCAAACATATCCAGATCGGGAATGGATTTGGCGATTTCGGCATCGGTGGCAAGCCGTACATACGGATCTTCGGGTGCCAGTTTGGCCATAGCCACAGCGCGTTCGGCCAGATTTTTGATATTTTCTGGATCGAGCTGGCTTGTTGAGATTGACGCGGTTCGCTGGCCGATAAAGACGCGCAATCCGATATCGAAATCTTCGGATCGTTCGCTGGCTTCGACCTTGCCAAGCCGCAGGCTGATGCTATTGCTTTGACCGCGGGCCAGCATTGCGTCGGCGCCATCGGCTCCGGCAGTTTGGGCGGCGTCGAGCAATTGGGCGATAAGGTTTTGATGATTTGTGTCCATATATTATCTGATACCCTGCGCCATCACATAATTCAACCGCTTGTCGTCCTGCTTGATTAGGTTTATGAATGCGTCATGGAATTTAAAGTCTTTATTGATGGTGAGGCGGGGACAACCGGCCTGAAAGTCGCAGAACGTCTGCAAGCGCATCCGCATGTCCAAATTTTGCGGGTTGATGAAGCCGAACGCAAAAATGCTATTGCGCGTGCCGACATGATGGCGGCAAGTGATCTGACCATTCTGTGCCTTCCCGACGAGGCCGCTATTGAGGCGGTCATGTTGGCGCAAGCATCACAAACACGGCTGATTGACGCATCTTCGGCGCACCGGATCGACCCTGATTGGGTTTACGGATTTGCCGAATTACAGCCCGGTCAACGTGACGCCATTGCCAATGGGAAATTGATCACCAATCCGGGTTGTTATCCAACCGGCTTTCTGGCCTTGGCGCGACCATTGATTGCCAGCGGTCTATTGGCTGATACGGCACTTGTCTGTGCGCCAGCGGTCAGCGGCTATAGTGGTGGCGGTAAGGCGATGATCGCAAAGCATGATGCCGGTGATCTTCATCCCGCCTTTAGTTATGGCACGAATTTACAGCATAAGCATCTTGGCGAAATGACACTTTATTCCGGCTTGAAAACGCCGCCTATTTTCATGCCGTCGGTTGGCGATTTCTATGCTGGTATGCTTGTTCATTTGCCGCTTCATGCCGATCAAATTGAAGGATCTGCCACCGCGGCAATGATCTATGATTGTCTTGCCGATTGGTATGATGGATCGGCTTTGGTGCGTATGGGGGCGGCGGCTGCCAACCATGCCGATGTGCCGCCAATGCTTGCTGCCGATGCGCTTGCTGGGCGCAATGATATGGAATTATTCGTGTTTAGTGATGCCACTGAACAGCGTTTCTGGTTAACCGCACGGCTGGATAATCTTGGCAAAGGCGCGTCTGGTGCTGCGGTGCAGAACATGAATATTGCCCTTGGCCTTGATGATCATTTCGGGCTCAGCTAACCAGTCGCGGCCGGTCAGGCCAAGCTGTTGTTCGAATGGCCAGCGTTTCATTATTTTAGGGTAGGGCGAATCAAGATGCGGTTTCATGGTGGCGATGATCTTGTGAAAATTGCCGATTCTGCTTCCTATCTTACGCCAATCAGCGAAATTGATCGCGCCCGCAAATATCCCTATCACGCCCCATCGGGCGGCTTTGTTCTATCAAATGGCGATTTGTTTTATCTTGATGAATCGCTTCTAAGCCATGATCATAAAGATGGGATTCTGGCTGGCCGGACGGCGGTTTTATCGGTTGGGTCCAATCGGGCGCCGGTGCAATTGCTGCGGAAATTTGGCATGAATGCCACAGTGCCGGTAACGCCAGCAAGATTGCATGATTGTGATATCGTCCATGCGGCGATTTTGGGCTATTACGCAGCGGTGCCTTGTACGGCTTTTCCATCATCAGGCACCATTGTGCAGCTGAATGTTGCATGGCTTGATGATGATCAATTGATCCAGATGCACCGAACCGAAGGCATTGGTGTTGCCTATGATTTTGTTGAAATGCAAACCGTCGAACATCAATTCAAATTGCCAATTGCGCCGGTATTCGGCTATGCGGCGCGCGCTGGTGTTCTGGATTGTGGTGATGGCATGCCTGCCGGTCTGGCGGCGATTCCGGTCGAGGGGCGGCAATTTGCAACGCTGACCCAAGATCAGGCAGCCACCAAATTACGCCAGCTTGCCAAGGTTGATGACGATCGGACAATGCCGCAATTCATCGCCGAAATGCAGGCTGATAAAGCGGCGCGTGATGCGATTATTGACCGGTTGCGCCCCTTTGCCATCCAGCCGCAAAATCCGCCATGGCAATTGCAGGTGGTTCAGATTGACGGCATTGACGCCTATTTATGACAGCCTGAACAAGCTTGGTTAGATGGCAAGCAGCCGATCAAGCACCAATCCGGCGACAAGCAAAAGACCGGCATTGCGATTTGATTTGAAAAGTGCCAGCGCCAAAACGGCATCATCACTTTGAAGCCGCCAAATTTGATGGCCAAGATGAACAGCCATGCCAGCAAGGCCAAACCAGGCGGCGACAAACGGTTGATGATCAAATCCCAGTAACCCAGTCGCAATCAAACCGATTGCCAGACAATAGGCGCTTGCGACCCCAGCTTTGATATTATGGGCAAAGGCAAGGGCGGATGATTTGACCCCGACAATGCGGTCATCTTGCATGTCTTGAATGGCGTAAATCGTGTCATAGCCGAAAACCCATGCGGCACAGCCTGCATAAATCAGCATGATTGATTGATCGGGAAGGGTGCCAGTCACGGCAACCCAGCCAAGAAATACCCCCCATGAGAATGTGAGTCCAAGCACAAATTGCGGAAACCAAGTCACACGCTTGGCAAGCGGATACAAAACCACAAGAGGCGCGGCGGCAAGGCCAACATAAATCGCCAGAACCGGCAGTTGAAACAGGATAAACAGGCCAATCAGCCCAAGCATTAACAAGAACAGGCCTGCCTGCAGCATCGAGATGGTGCCAGCGGCAAGTGGCCGCGCGCTGGTGCGGGCAACGCGCTGGTCAAGCCGGCGATCCCACATGTCATTAATGATGCATCCCGCAGCGCGCGTGGCAATGGCACCAACCAGAAACAGCATCATGATCCAAACCATTGCACCAAGGCTTGGTGCGCCAAGCGCAATCGACCACCAGCCCGGAAGCAAAAGCAACCACCAGCCAATTGGCCGGTCAAGTCGTGCCAGATAAATGAAGGGATGCCATGAAGCGGGTAGCCAATGCCACCAGCCGCGCGACTGGATATCCGTATGGGGTGAAGGGGTGCCAATAGTCATGCGGTTAGTCATTAGCGAAAAAAGCGGTAAAAAGCAAAAATGTTTCA
>JAFMNI010000009.1:19071-25880 GCA_017859295.1 Candidatus Puniceispirillum sp.
TTCATAATGAACAGTACATATCAAGAGATGGAACAAACAGATATCAAAGCGCGTCTTTATATTGACGTGCCGCTTGCCGCAGGTGCCGTTATCGCGCTGCCATCCGATCAGATGCATTATTTGCTTCATGTGCTTCGTTTGAATCTTGGCGCGGCGATTGGTGTTTTTAATGGTGTTGATGGTGAGTTTAACGCGTCAATTTCTGCAATGGCGAAAAAACAATGTTCGATCACCATCGCCGATCAGCGTCGCCAGCAGATATATTGCCGTGATTTATGGTTGCTATTCGCGCCGGTGAAAAAAGCCCGCCTTGATTTCATTGCACAAAAAGCCAGCGAATTGGGCGTGCGGGTGATCTGGCCGGTCAAAACCGATTATTGCCAAATTAGCCGGGTCAATGATGACCGGCTGGCGGCGAATGCGATTGAAGCTGCCGAACAGACCGAACGTCTGGATATTGCCGAAATCAGATCTTTTGATCCATTACATGACGTTCTTGCCGCCTGTGACGATGATCGTCTTTTGATTTGGTGTGATGAGGCGAGTGCCGGGCATCCAGCCTTGAATATCACCACCGCGCTTGCCGCCGCGCCACCGCATGACAAGGCGGCTATTTTAATCGGGCCAGAAGGCGGGTTTTCACCGGCTGAGAGACACTATTTGCAGACAAGAATTAATTGTTTGAAAATTTCCCTAGGGCCGCGCATATTGCGCGCTGATACCGCCGCCATTTCGGCACTTTCCTGTTACCAGTCAATTTGCGGAGATTGGCAAAGCTAGCCATTTAATCTGGCTGAAACCGGCTTGGGTGATTTGTGTCATCATGGCCTGAATGCAAAGGGCAAACCGCATGGGTAATCATAGCACGATCATCAAAGATGTCGGACAGCTTGTGGAATGGCTAGCCAAAGGTGAAAAACCGGCTGTTGATTGGCGCATTGGAACCGAACATGAAAAATTTCTGTTTCATCGTGATAGTTTGCGGCCTGTTGCCTATGACGGCGATAGCGGCGTTGAGGCAATGCTCCATGCGCTTTGCAAGGTGATTGGCGACAAGGCAACACCGATCATTGAAAAAGGCAAAATCATTGGCCTGAAAGATGGTGATGGCGGGTCGGTATCGCTTGAACCTGGTGGGCAATTGGAATTATCGGGTGCGCCTTTGTTGAACCTGCATCAGACCTGTGCCGAAACCGGCCGCCATTTGCGCCATATGCGGGCAGTGTCATCGGCGCTTGGGGTCGGGATGCTTGGCATTGGCTTTCAGCCAAAATGGCGCCGTGACGATATTTCATGGATGCCAAAAGGCCGCTATCGGATCATGCGAAACCATATGCCAAAGGTCGGCACAATGGGGCTTGATATGATGCTGCGCTCTTGTACAGTTCAGGTAAATCTTGATTATGCTGACGAAGCCGACATGCGGCGGAAATTCCGCACATCGCTTGCCCTGCAACCAATCGCAACAGCCCTTTTTGCCAATTCGCCTTTTAAAGATGGCAAGCCGTCTGGCTGGTTATCGGGGCGTGCGCATGTTTGGACCGATACGGATAATGCAAGATGCGGCGTGCCGGCATGTGTTTTTGACCCGCATTTTGGCTATGAACAATGGATTGATTATATTCTTGATGTGCCGATGTATTTTCTGCATCGCGGCGAAGATTATGTCGATGTTGCCGGAAAATCTTTCCGCGATTATCTGGCGGGAACGCTTGCCGGTTTTGAGGGCGAGCCGCCGCAAATGGCCGATTTTGAAGATCATATTACCACTGCCTTTCCCGAAGTGCGGTTAAAGCAATATCTTGAAATGCGCGGTGCTGATAGCGGGTCTTGGGCCAATATTTGCGCGCTTCCGGCCTATTGGGTTGGGCTGTTATATTGTGATGAGGCGCTGGCTGAGGCCGAAGATCTTGTTCGTGATATCAACGCTGATGATGTTATGGCGGCGCGGCTATCGGTGGCGAAAGACGGGCTTCGGGGCAAGCTTGGGGCGCATGATGTTGCCACCCTTGCCAAAAAGACCATTGATATTGCCTCAAAGGGGCTTCGTAATCGCGGCATTTTTGATGATGGCGGTGATGATGAAAGCGGGTTCTTGCAGCCATTGCGCAAAGTGATTGCAACGCAAAAGACACCAGCCGAAGTGATGCTCGATCTCTATCATGGTGATTGGGCAGAAGATATTGATCAGGTTTTCACGTCAAACCAATATTAACAGCATTGGCATTGCCGCCAGATTTGGCTGTGCCGCGCCATAAGGATTGTTGAATTATGCCTGTCTTGCTGCTTGTGGTGTTTATAAATTTTGTCGGCATTGGCGCGCTGATCCCGGTACTGCCCTATACGGTGATTGAAACGCTTGGCCTATCGGCAACGGTGATGACGCTGCTGCTGGCGTCATTCGCCTTTGCGATGTTTTTATCAAACCCGCTTCTTGGTCGTTTGTCCGATTATATTGGCAGGCGGCCAGTGCTGATTGTCAGCCTTGGGGTCAATGTGTTGGCGCATATCTGGTTTGCCTTTTCCAGCGATATTGTGCAGATGTTTGCCGCGCGGATTCTGGCGGGTCTTGCGGCGGGCAATACGGGCGTGATTCAGGCGATGATTGCCGATCGTGTCGCGGCCAAGGATCGGGCGCGCTATATGGGGCTTTTTGGCGCGGCGATTGGAACCGGATTCGTGGCCGGACCAGCGCTTGGCGGCTTGTTTAGTGGCCTTGGTGATGGCCCGCTTCATCAGGCACCGTTTTTGCTGGCTGCCGGTTTTGGCATCATCGCCTTGGTTTTGTCGATGCGGCTGCGTGAAAGCGCGGCAAAGGCACCTGCTGAAAAAGCACCGCCAGCGCCATTGGGCGTCCGCATCATGACGGTTTTGCGAAGCGAGCTTGCGCTTTATGCGCTGGCCTTTTTCTGTTTGAACCTGTCCTTCGCGCAGGTCGAGGCAAGCTATATCTTGCTGCTTCGTGATTACCTTGGCTTTGGTGCAACGCAAACTGGCTGGCTATTTACCTATATCGGCGTCTGTATCGTTCTGGTGCAGGCCGGATTGATCAATATTGCGGTAAAATGGTTTGGCGAGGTTGGCACGGTTGGGTTTGGTGCCAGCATGCTGGTATTTGGACAGATCATCACGGCGTTATTGTCGGTCGGGTTTTTGATTGGTGATGCCTATCCGCTGGCACAAATCGTTTTAACGACAACCGCTGTTTGTTTTGGTTTTGGCTTTAGCAATCCGGCATTGTCGGCAGCGGCAAGCAATGCGGCTGGCAAAACAACAATGGGCGGTGCGCTTGGCACGGTTCAGGGCTTTGCCTCGCTTGGGCAGGTGGCTGGACTGGTTCTGGCCGGCCCCTTATACCAGCTTGGCGGATCGCATTATCCTTTTGGCTTTGGTGCCTGTATCACATTTATTTTGCTGATTGTTGTGATCGTGCTGAAACGACGTCCAACCATAAAGGCCGCCTAGCCAAAGCTTGTTGATAGGTTACGGTCTTCAGGAAACGTGAAAGCCTTGCGTGCTAATGGCTAGGCCGCTTCGGTGCCGCCAACCGTGACCCCGCCCATTTTGACGGTCGGCTGGCCGACGCCAACCGGAACGCTTTGTCCAGCCTTGCCGCAGGTGCCGATACCGCTATCAAGCTTGGTATCATTGCCAATCATGGTGATTTTCGACATGGCGTCAGGGCCATTGCCAATCAGCGTTGCGCCTTTTACCGGTGCGCCAATCTTGCCATTTTCAACAAGATAGGCTTCGGCCGCCGAAAAGACGAATTTGCCAGATGTGATATCCACCTGACCGCCACCAAAATTCACCGCATAAATGCCTTTTTTCATCGAGGCAACAATCTCTTGCGGGTCGGCATCGCCATTTTCCATATAGGTATTGGTCATGCGTGGCATTGGGGCATGGGCATAGGATTCGCGCCGTCCATTGCCGGTGGCGTCAACGCCCATTAACCGCGCATTCTGCCGATCCTGCATATAGCCTTTCAAAATGCCATCTTCGATCAAGACATTCCGGCGGCTTGGTGTGCCTTCATCATCAACCGTAATCGAGCCGCGGCGATCGGCAATCGTGCCATCGTCAATGACGGTAACGCCTTTGGCCGCCACTTGCTGGCCAACACGGCCACTAAACACGGATGTGCCTTTCCGGTTGAAATCGCCTTCAAGCCCATGACCAACTGCCTCATGGAGCATGACACCGGGCCAGCCAGCACCAAGAACGACTTCCATTTCGCCAGCGGGTGTTGGCACTGATTGCAAATTCAAAATGGCAATCCGCAGCGCCTCATCGACCTGTGACTGCCAGCTTTCCGGGCTAAGCCACTGATCAAGCATCACCCGGCCGCCAGCTCCAGCACCGCCCGATTCCATACGTCCATTCTGTTCAACAGCAACCCAGATATTGATTCGCACCAAAGGCCGAATATCGGCAACGCGAATGCCATCGGCACGCATGATCTGCACCGCCTGCCATGATCCGGTCAGACTGGCGCTAACCTGTTTCACCCGCGAATCCAAATCGCGAGCATAAGCGTCCATTTCCTGCAAAAGTTTGATCTTGGTATCGAATGAGGTGGCGTTTAATGGATTTTGATCCGAATAAAGCGGGCTGTTCGCCCCCGCGCTTGGGGCCAATGCAGCATTGCCGCTATAGCCCTTGGTTACTGCCGACACGCTGTCGGCCGCGCGTTGCAATGCCGCTTCGGATAATTCACCAGCATGGGCATAACCATGCGCCTCGCCAGCGACAGCACGAAGGCCAAACCCGCTTGATTGGTCGTAACTTGCTGTTTTTAGACGACCATCGTCAAAGGCCAGCATTTCGGCATGGCGCATTTCAAGAAATAACTCACCATCATCGCCGCCGGCAAGCGCGTCGCGCACGATTTTGCTGGTGCGCTCGAGATCGAGATTGGTACGGGTGAAAAAAAGTTCGTCGGTTTGCTGAAGCAGATCCATGATCCATCCTGACAAGACAGGTTAAAATTAAAAATGCGCCACATGTATCCAATCTGACGACTCTATGATGATGGGCGTGTTTGCCATGAAATTCAAGGCTTGTGGCCGCGCTCATTTGGGGGGAGATCGGCACCAAGCCGTATTTTCCATCCAAAAAAAAGAAAAAAGTAAAAAATATAGCGACAGGCTGCCGCATGGGGCTTTTCTATTCAGCCCAAACAGTCTAAACAAATTCGGTTTGGTGGGATGGTCTGTCGCCTATGCCACCTAAAGAGATTATTTTGAACGGCAGATGACGAATTTTGGGAGAGGAATCCATGCCAATCTTGGCCAAATTCAATGCGCATTTCGCGCAGTTTCTTTCGGGACGCAAGGCAGCCAACCTCGCCGGTGTTTTGTTTGGTAGTGTTGTTCTGGCGCTGACCGCAACAGGGGCAGCGCACGCCGCTGCGCCTGTGCCGTGGCAGATGGATCTACAACCGCCAGCTGGATCACTAGCCGAAATGGCAACCGATCTGCATAATTTGCTGTTGGTTGTGATTACGCTGATCTCGCTTTTCGTTCTTGGATTGCTGATTTATGTTGGTGTCCGGTTCCGTGCAAGCCGCAACCCGAATCCGTCGAAGACATCGCATCATACAGTGATTGAAATTTTGTGGACGGTTATTCCGGTGCTGATTCTTGTTGGCATTGCGGTTCCGTCATTCCGTCTTCTGTATTACATGGATCGCACCAACGAAACCGACATGGTGATCAAGGTTACCGGCAATCAGTGGTATTGGAACTACACCTACCCTGATGAAGGCATCAGCTTTGACAGCTATATGGTTGATGAGGCCGAACTAAAGCCGGGCCAGCCACGTTTGTTGACCGTGGATTACCCAATGGTTGTGCCTGAAGGCACGCGCATCAAATTGCTGATCACCGGTAATGACGTGATGCATTCATTCTTTGTGCCATCACTTGCTGTGCAGATTTATGCCTTTATTGGCCGCACCAATGAGGCATGGATTGACGTGCCTGTTGGCGGTCAGACCTATTATGGCCAGTGCAACCAGATTTGCGGCGTAAACCACGCCTATATGCCAATCGAGGTCAAAGCATTGCCAAAAGCTGAATATGCAGCTTGGCTGGCTCAGGCGAAAGAAGAATTTGCATCGAACGACATCGTTCCCGTGCAACCAGAAGTTACTTTGGCGTCAGCCAAATAATTAAGCGAAGAGGATTTTACAATGAGTGCTCAAGCCCACGCTGATCACGGCGCCCCTTCAAGTTTTGTGCGTCGCTGGCTCTATTCAACGAACCACAAAGATATTGGTACCATGTATTTGGTCTTCGCCATTCTGGCGGCCTTTATCGGCGGTGGTCTGTCTATCTATATGCGTATGGAACTTATGAATCCTGGCGTTCAATATATGGATAGCGGTCATGTTTGGAACGTATTCACCACCGCCCATGGTTTGATCATGGTGTTTTTTGTGGTGATGCCGGGTCTTATTGGCGGATTTGGTAACTGGTTTGTGCCGATTATGATTGGCGCACCCGATATGGCCTTTCCGCGGATGAACAACATCAGCTTCTGGTTATTGCCACCAGCCTTTATCCTGCTGCTTTTGTCAGCGGTGATGGATGGTGGTGCCGGTGTTGGCTGGACAATCTACCCGCCATTGTCATCAACAGCTGGTACGCCCGGCATGTCGATGGATCTGGCGATCTTCTCGCTTCACCTTGCTGGTGTTTCATCAATCCTTGGTGCTGCTAACTTTATCACCACGATCTTTAACATGCGTACCCCGGGCATGACGTTGCACAAAATGCCATTGTTTGCATGGGCCATGTTGATCA
>JAFMNI010000112.1 GCA_017859295.1 Candidatus Puniceispirillum sp.
GTTTTCAGCTTGGTATAGAAACGCACGCCTTCCATGCCATGGATCGAATGATCGCCAAACATCGAGGCTTTCCATCCACCAAAGCTATGATAGGCAACCGGCACCGGAATTGGCACATTCACGCCAACCATGCCAACATTCACATTATTGGCAAATTCACGCGCTGCATCACCATCACGGGTGAAAATCGCCGTTCCATTTCCATATTCATGTGTCATCACCAGATTGACCGCTTCTTCATAGGTTTTTGGCCGCAGAACCGAAAGAACCGGCCCAAAAATTTCATCGCGATAAACCGACATATCCGCAGTTACATGGTCAAGAAGCGTACCACCAACGAAAAAGCCGTCTTCATAGCCTTGCAATGACAAGCCACGACCATCAACAACCACCGTGGCACCATCAGCCTCGCCCTGATTGATATAATCGGTCACGCGCTCTTTTGACTCGCGCGTAATCACAGGCCCCATTTCAACACCGGGTTCGTCATATTGGCCAATTTTCAAAGCGCGCACTTTTGGTGCCAAGGCTGAAACAAACCGGTCAGCCGTATCATCACCAACCGCAAGCACAGCCGATATCGCCATGCAGCGTTCGCCTGCCGACCCATAGGCCGCACCCATTGCCGCATCAACCGCCTGACCCATATCAGCATCAGGCATGATGATCATATGGTTTTTGGCACCGCAAAGCGCCTGAACGCGTTTGCCATTCGCGCATCCACGACCATAGATATATTTGCCAATCGCGGTTGAACCAACAAAGCTGATTGCCGCCACATCAGGATTATCAAGAAGCGCATCAACCGCTTCCTTATCGCCATTGACGACGTTCATACAGCCATCGGGCAATCCAGCTTCACTAAGCAACTGCGCCAGATAAAGCGGTGCGGCTGGGTCGCGTTCGGAAGGCTTTAAAATAAATGTGTTGCCGCAGGCAAGCGCCATTGGGAACATCCACATCGGCACCATTGCAGGAAAATTAAATGGCGTGATTCCCGCCACAACACCAACCGGCTGGCGAAGCGAATAGCTGTCAACCGCACCGGCGACCTGTGCTGAATATTCACCTTTCAGCAAATGCGGAATACCACAGGCAAATTCAATCACTTCAAGACCGCGCGATACCTCACCTTTGGCATCATCTAATGTCTTGCCATGCTGGGTTGAAATCAGCTCGGCGATCCGGTCAAGATTTTTAATGATCAATTCACGGAATTTGAACATGACTTGGGCGCGTTTTGCCGGCGGTGTATTGGCCCAACCGGGCAAGGCCGCCTTGGCGACAGCAACCGCCGCGTCAATTTCGGCAGCACTGGCCAACGGCACTGATGACGTAACCGCGCCTGTTGCTGGATTGTAGACATTCTGCGACCGGCCACTTGTACCCGCCGATGTTGCGCCTTTGATAAAATGCATATCCGTCATTGCTGCCTCGTTTAGCCCCTGCTTGCGCAGATGGCTCTTTATTGATGTTTGTTTGAAAATATCAGCCCTAGACTACGCCTTTTTTGCACAAAGGCAAGACAGGCCAACACTGGTTTAGGCCGAATATCACCACCGATCAAAGGTAAGGGATTTTTCGGTTTTTGAAAAACAAAGCTTGGCCTTGGCAAGATTGATTGTATAAGAAGTTATGGAGATTTGGGTATTATTTGCCGTCGCCGCTGCCGCAACACAGGCACTTCGTACGGCGGTACAACGACGCATGGTTGCGCCGCTTGGCAGCTATGGCGCCGCCTATATCCGGTTTTCCTATGCCTGTCCAATCGCATGGCTTTGTGTTTTTTCCTTCATCAGCATGACTGGCGCAAAGCTTGCCGGACTTCCATTTGCTTTTTGGGCCTGGATCAATATCGCCGCGCTGACGCAGGTTATTTTCACGATTCTTCTGGTTCAACTTTTTAGCCATAGGTCTTTTGCTGCAGCCGTTGCCTTTTCAAAAACTGAAGTTTTGCAAACAGCGATTTTTGAGGCGCTGATTTTGGGCGTTGTTGTGACCGTCCAAACCGGTTTTGCCATTGCGCTTGGTGTGTTTGCAACAGTGATGCTGGCACTTGTCAAATCCAATTTATCCTTTGGCAATATCCGCCAAAGCATTATGAGCCGCCAAATGGCAATCGGCCTTGCGGCAGGTGCTTTCCTTGGATTTTGCACCGTTTCCTATGGCGCCGCGATGCAGGCGATGATTGGCGGCAGCCTACTTAGCAATGCAATCTATGCCGCCGCGATTGGGGTAACAATTCAGGCAGTATGTTTTGGTGCCTATCTGTATGTCGCCAAACGCCGTGAATTTATCGCCAGCTTTGTCGAATGGCGCGGCGGGGCGATGGCTGGGGTTTGGGCTGCCATTTGCAGCATTTGCTGGTTTGCCGCTTTTTTGAACCATGAAGTTGCGCCGGTTCGCGCTGTCGGGCAGGTCGAACTGCTGTTCAGCATCGGTTTTTCGGTGCTTTATTTCAAAGAACGTGTCAGCCGCCTAGAGCTTGCGGCAATGGCGCTTTTGGCGCTGTCAATTGTCATGGTGTTGATGGATTAGAACAATTTTTACCATCGGCAGAAACTGCGCTCAGCTGTCCCGCCTTCCTGATTGACAAGCCTTTCGCGCAACCTTAATAATGTTGTTCGTTTTCGCCCGCCCGGACGGGCTTAACCCTGCAAGGCCACCGCGGCCACACCCCCATTCACCAACTTTGAGAGTGCTGTTCTCGTGGAAAAATTCCTGTCATCTATCGGTATTTCTGACGTTCAAACCATTGTTCACAACCCGTCGTATGATCAGCTTTATGAAGACGAGCTTCAGCCCGGACTTGAAGGCTTTGCCCGCGGCTATCTAACCGAACTTGGTGCCGTTAATGTGTTAACTGGCGAATATACTGGCCGATCACCAAAAGATAAATTTATCGTCATGGATGACACCACTCGCGACAGCTATTGGTGGAATGGGAATGGCACCAAAAATGACAATAAACCCATTGATACGGCTGTCTGGAATGATCTGAAAGCACTTGCTGCCAAACAGCTAAGCGGTAAAAAACTGTATATTGTTGACGGGTTTTGCGGTGCCAATAAAGACACATGCATGAAAGTGCGCTTTGTCATGGAAGTGGCATGGCAGGCGCATTTTGTGAAAAATATGTTTATTAGGCCAAGCGACGAAGAGCTTGCCGATTTTACCCCTGATTTCACCGTGGTAAATGCCTCGATGACAACCAATCCAGATTGGGAACGTCACGGCATGAATTCGCCAACCTTTGTTGCCTTTAACCTAACCGAGCGTATGCAGCTTATTGGCGGCAGCTGGTATGGCGGCGAAATGAAAAAAGGACTTTTCTCGGTGATGAATTACCTTTTGCCGCAAAAAGGCATTGCCTCAATGCATTGTTCAGCAAATTCTGGTGCGAATGGCGATGTGGCACTTTTCTTTGGCTTGTCAGGAACCGGCAAAACCACCCTGTCGGCCTCGTCAAACCGCAGCCTGATTGGTGATGATGAACATGGCTGGGATGATGATGGCATTTTCAATTTTGAAGGTGGTTGTTACGCCAAGACAAGTGATCTGAGCGAGGCCAGCGAGCCAGAAATCTATCGGGCAATCCGCCGCGATGCGCTGTTGGAAAATGTGATGGTGGATGCTGATGGCAAAATCGATTTCAGCGATACCAGCCTGACCCTTAACACCCGCGTTTCCTATCCAATCTATCACATTGACAATATTGTTCGTCCGGTCTCTAAGGCTGGTCATGCAAAACATGTGCTGTTTTTGACAGCCGATGCCTTTGGCGTTTTGCCGCCTGTTTCGATTCTTGACGATGCCGCAACGCAATATCATTTCCTGTCTGGTTTCACCGCTAAAATGGCCGGAATGGAACGCGGCATGACCGAACATCAACCAACCTTTTCGGCCTGTTTTGGCGCGGCCTTCCTAACGCTTCACCCAACCAAATATGCCGAAGTGTTGAATAAGCGCATGCATGATGCAGGTGCCAAAGCCTATTTGATCAATACAGGCTGGAACGGTCAGGGAAAGCGCATCTCGCTGGCTAATACGCGGGCATTGATCAATGCCATTTTTGATGGCGAATTGGATGATGCCGAAACCGAAACCTTGCCAATCTTTAATTTGCAAATGCCAAAAGCCTTGGCCGGACTGGACAGTTCGGTTCTGGATCCGCGGTCAAGCTATGATAACCCGGCTGAATGGGAAAAGCGCGCCCGCCATCTAGGTGGTCTGTTTGTCGATAATTTCGAGAAATTCACCGATACTGATGCTGGAAAGGCACTTGTTGCCGCAGGGCCGCAGATCGATTAATCCAGCGCAAATAAAATCCCAAAACAAAAGACGCTGGCCTGAAACCAGCGTCTTTTTTATGCGTTATCCAGCGACAGAACAGCGCCGCTATAAAAAGCTGTTAATCGTTTCGATCAGGGCAGCATTGATTTGCCGCGGCCCTTTGTTAAGCCGGTTTTTATGACGTCTTGCACCAGGCATACGAACACCATCAATGGCAGTCATTTTCTGCATAAAGCCTTCAACATGATCCTGCCAGCCATCACCGGCAACCACCGTTGGCGATAAGCCGATGATCATTTCACCACCGCGTGGTGGGCCACCGTCCTTATTGTCGGTTTCGCGGGCTTCAAAACTGAACTGCTCGCCCGTCATGCCTGCGGCAAGCAATTCAACCATCAGCGCAATCGCCGATCCTTTATAGCCGCCAAATGGCAATAGAACGCCTTTGGCAATCGCTGCCGGATCAGTGGTTAGCTGGCCATTTTCATCAAGTCCTGTTCCAAGCGGCACTTCACGGCCATCACGAGCGGCAATCTGCACATCGCCCATCGCCATTGACGCTGTTGCCATATCATAGACAACCGGATCATGACCCGGACGCGGCCACGCAAATGACAATGGATTGGTGCCAAATAAGGCCTCTTTCGATCCTGCTGGTGCCACCGCTGGCATATAGGCCGTACAAGCTATACCAACCAGACCACGATCGGCCAGATATTCGGTTTCCGGCCAAAGCGCAGCAAAATGATGAACCCCTACAAGCGATAAAGCACCAATGCCAATTTGGTTTGTCGCCTCGACAAGAACGGGCAGCCCAACCGATTGCGCTAATGGCGCAAAACAGCCATGACCATCAACCTGAATTACCGCAGGGGTAATGTGTTTGATTGTTGGTTTGGCTTTGCCATCAACCTTGCCACTGCGAAGCGCTTTGACATAGCCAGGAACACGAAACAATCCATGCGAATGTGACCCGTCACGTTCAGCACGGCTGATGATATCAGCCAGCGCTTCCGCATTTGCCACATCACATCCATTTGCCAGCATGACCTTTTTTGCAATGTCATAAATGGCATCAAGGCCAAGTTCTTGCGTACTCATTTGTATCTTGGCCCTTCATCACCTCGGTCTGGACGTGCCATCGCAGCAATGGCGTTAACCATGCTGATCTTGCCAATCGTCTTGCCATCATCACCAATCACGACACCGCTGTCCTTGCCGGCATTCACCAACTGTTGCAACGCATCTTCAAGCGGCGTTTTAATGCCCATTTTCGGTCCAGTTGCCCGATCAGCTTTTTCCATGATCGTTCGCACTTCGAGAACGCGCCCCCGATTAATATCTTTGATAAAGTCAGAGATATAATCATCGGCAGGTTTCATGATGATCGATTGTGGATCACCCTGCTGGATCACCTCACCATCACGCAGGATTGAAATTTCATCCCCAATCCGCAAGGCTTCATCAAGGTCATGCGTGATAAAGACAATGGTTTTATGCA
>JAFMNI010000010.1 GCA_017859295.1 Candidatus Puniceispirillum sp.
GATGCCGCAATCGCGGTTATGAACAGATAGAAGGTTGGTAGAAAATGGCACATAAAAAAGCAGGCGGTAGTTCCAGAAACGGTCGCGACTCGGCTGGCCGCAGACTTGGTGTAAAGAAATTTGGCGGCGAGAGCGTTCTTGCTGGTAATATCATTGTTCGCCAGCGCGGAACCAAAGTGAATCCCGGACAAAATGTCGGCATGGGCAAAGACCACACATTATTTGCACTGATCGAAGGCAAGGTTGCTTTCCGTGAAAAATCAGGTGGCAAGATGTTTGTGGCTGTCGAGCCGATGGCCGAGGCTGCTGAATAGCGCCTTTGGCATCAAAATGATGCATGGGGGGCGGGTTATTCCGGCAGCCGTGCAATGATTGAAGGGGGATGACGATTGTTATTCCCCTTTTGTGTATCAGGTGAAATACCGCACCACGGCAACGCCATGATGGGCACGGCAAATGGCGTTGATCACCTTGCCGCATCAAACCCCCGAATGATAAATCGGAACCTTTGTAATGAAATTTCTCGATCAGGCGAAAATCTACACCCGTTCAGGGCATGGCGGGCCGGGGGCAATTAGCTTTCGGCGTGAAGCGCATGTGCCTTTGGGCGGGCCTGATGGCGGCGATGGCGGGCGTGGCGGCGATATTGTGGCAATGGCGGTAAATGGTCTGAACACGTTGATTGATTATCGCTATCAACAGCATTTCAAGGCCGAATCGGGCCGTCCGGGTGCCGGACGTGACCGCAGCGGTGCCTCTGGCAAAGATGTGATCATGCGGTTGCCAATTGGAACCCAAGTCCTATCGGATGATCAGCAAACCATACTTGCCGACCTGACCTATGAGGGACAGACCATCATTCTTGCCAAGGGCGGTACTGGCGGCAAGGGCAATGCCTTTTTCAAATCATCGACCAATCGCGCGCCGCGGAAATCACAACCTGGCGAAGACGGTCAGGAAATGTGGGTCTGGCTTCGGCTGAAACTGATTGCCGATGCCGGCCTTCTTGGCATGCCAAACGCCGGAAAATCAACCTTTCTAAGCGCGGTTTCAGCAGCACGCCCGAAAATTGCCGATTATCCTTTTACCACGCTTCATCCTAATCTTGGCGTTGTTGGCATTGATGGCAAGGAATTTGTCATGGCTGATATTCCGGGGCTGATCGAAGGCGCGCATGAAGGCGCGGGGCTTGGACATCGGTTTTTGGGGCATGTCGAACGCTGCCGGATTTTGCTGCATCTGATTGATGCCACTGGCGAAGATCCTGTTGCCGCATGGAAAATGCTTCGCAATGAACTCAAAGCCTATGGCGGCGATCTTTATGACAAGCCGGAAATTGTCGGGCTGACCAAATTGGACGCAACGCCAGAAGATTACGCTGCCGATCTTGCCATTGCCTTGCAAGACGCGGGCGCAGGACAAGTACTGGCGTTATCGTCAGTTACCGGAAGCGGCGTTACAACGATGCTTCGCCAGCTTATCAATGTGATTGAAACAAGTCGGGCCAAAGAAGCGGAGCCCGAAGAGGCTGTGCCATGGTCACCGTAACATCAGCGTCTCAAAACCATATTTTTGACGATGCGAAAATCATCGTTATCAAAGTTGGGTCATCCCTTCTTGTTGACGAAGATCAAAACGCCATTAATACAGCATGGCTAAGCGGTATCGCCACCGATATTGCGCGGCTAAAGGCAGATGGAAAAGATGTTGTGGTGGTATCAAGCGGGGCCATCGCGCTTGGACGGCGTTTGCTGAAAATAAATCACAATAAATTGAAATTGCAGGAAAAACAGGCAGCTGCGGCAACGGGTCAAGTGTTGCTGGCGCATGCATGGATGGACGCGCTTGGCGCGCATCAGGTGCAAACAGCACAAATTTTGCTGTCGCCTGATGATACCGAAACAAGACGCAAACATCTTAATGCCCGCACCACGATGATGGCGCTTTTACAGCTCAATGCCGTTCCGGTGGTCAATGAGAATGACACGGTTGCCACCGCGGAAATTCGCTTTGGCGATAATGACCGGCTGGCGGCGCGTGTTGCCGCGATGATTGGGGCTGATGTGCTGGTTCTTCTATCGGATGTTGATGGGCTTTATACGGCTAATCCGAATGGCGACAATAGCGCAACCCATATTAGGGAAATTGCGCAAATCACCCCCGACATCATGGCCATGGCAGGGCCGGCCAATGCCGCCTATGCTTCGGGCGGTATGGTAACCAAGCTTGAGGCGGCGCGCATTGCCACATCGGCCGGTTGCCAGATGATCATCTGCAATGGACAAAGCCCAGCGCCATTATCACGGCTGGAAGCCGGGGCAAAATGCACCATCTTTGCTGCAACGTTAAGCCCGCATACCGCCCGCAAACAATGGATTGCCGGCGCGCTAACCCCCAAAGGGACAATCCGCATTGATGATGGGGCGGCACGCGCGCTTCGCGCCGGACGATCGCTTTTACCAGCTGGCGTTATCGCTGTTAACGGGCAATTCGAACGTGGCGATTTGATCGAGATTGAAGATAGCGCCGGCCTGGTCATCGGACATGGCTTGTCAAGCTATGGTCATAAAGACGCCATGGCGATTCGCGGTCATAAAAGCAATGAAATCGAATCCGTGCTAGGCTATCGTGAACGTGACGAAATGATCCATGCCGATAATCTGGTCATGAGTGACGGCTAGGGCAAAACGCTAGCTAGATAAATATAAGCTAAAAAATAAGGCCAAAAAGCAGGCTAAAAAGTGGGAAAGATATGGCGCAGCAACTAGACAAAATCAGTGATGCCACCGCCCTGATCGGGGCGATGGTCACACGGTCACGCGCCGCGCAATCGGTTCTTGGCAAAAGTGATTTTGCGTCACGATGCGCCGCCCTGCAAGCCGCAGCCGATGAGATTCGCACCCAGTCCGCCGCCATTCTTGAGGTCAATGCCAAAGATGTTGCCGCGGCCAAGGCAAGCGGCATCAGCGGTGCCTTTATCGACCGGTTAACGCTGAATGACGAACGCGTTGAAGCGATGGCAACCGGCCTTGAGGCGATGATTCGCCTGACCGATCCGATTGGCCATGAATTGGCACGATGGCAACAGCCAAACGGGCTTGATATTGCGCGGGTGTCAACGCCGCTTGGCGTGATTGGCATCATTTACGAATCACGGCCGAATGTCACAATTGATGCGGCTGGATTATGTATTATTGCTGGCAATGCTGCCATTTTGCGCGGCGGCAGTGATAGCCAGCTTACTGCCAGCCTGCTTGCCGCCATCATGGGTGATGGGCTTGCTGCGGCTGGCCTGCCGCGTGATGCGGTGCAGATGGTGCCAACAACCGACCGGCAGGCCGTTGGTGCCATGCTTGGCGCAGTTGGCGGCATTGATGTGCTGATTCCCCGCGGTGGACGCTCGCTTGTTGAACGCGTTCAAACCGAAGCGCGTGTTCCGGTTTTTGCCCATCTTGAAGGCATTTGCCATCTTTATATCCATGCTGATGCCGACCCGGATAAGGCGCGGCAGATCGCGGTAAATGCCAAAATGCGGCGAACCGGCATTTGCGGCGCAGCAGAAACATTGCTTATTGATGCCGCCATTGCCAAAGACCTTCTTGGTGCGATTGCCAATGATCTTTTGGCCGCTGGCTGTGCGCTTCGCGGTGATGCGGGTGCATGTGACCTTGTGCCAGCGATGACCCCTGCCACCGAAACCGATTTTTACACTGAATATCTGGATGCAATTCTATCGGTTGCCATTGTCGATAATATTGAATCGGCCATTGCCCATATCGCCAAATATGGATCGGCGCATACTGATGCGATTATCACCGAATCAGCCGCTGCCGCAGCGCAGTTTTTTGCCGAGGTCGACAGCGCGATTGTCATGCATAACGCCTCGACACAATTTGCCGATGGCGGCGAATTTGGCATGGGCGCCGAAATTGGCATTGCCACCGGGCGATTACATGCGCGTGGGCCTGTTGGCGCGGCGCAATTAACCAGCTTTAAATATGTTGTTCGTGGTAATGGCCAGACACGCAGCTAGCCATCATCATCAAATGCCGTTGCTGTTTCACAGCCGGACAAGCCTGAAAATTGGTCTTGTTGGTGGCTCGTTCAATCCGGCGCATGATGGCCATATTCATGTTGCGCTTGAGGCGCGCCGTGCCTTGAATCTTGATCAAATCTGGTGGCTTGTCAGCCCGCAGAATCCACTCAAAAGCACCGCCGGCATGGAATCCCTTGCCACAAGGCTGGCACATGCTCGTAAAATTGCCGCGCCCTATCCGTTTTTGCGGGTTTTGACTCCCGAGGCTGGACTGCCCCAAAACTATACCTACAACACATTGACTTATTTGAAAAAAACAATGCCGCTAGCGCGTCTTATCTGGGTCATGGGCGCGGATAATCTGGACCAATTTGCGCGCTGGCACCGGCACCAAGATATGATTCGCCTACTACCCATTGCCGTTATCGACCGTCCAAGCTATTCTATGAAGGCTATAGCGTCTGGTCGGTGGTTGCTAGGACGGCGTTATCAGGTTGCAAAAATGCGCCACGCCATTGCAATGCGATCTTTGAAACTGCCGAGCTGGTGCTTTATAGCTGGACAACGTCACGCGGCTTCGGCCACGGAGATAAGGCAGCAAGCGCAAAGCGCAAATGCCTAAATCCGACCGTAGCCCGCAAAAAAGGGGCTTGAACATTTTGACAGGAGATACCCATTTCTAAAGCGCAAACTGCATTAAACGCAGACCAGATCCTTCGTTTGATCACAACCTCTCTTGACGACGACAAAGCCGAAAATATCCTGACAATCCCGTTACAAGGTAAATCCGCAATGGCCGATTATATGGTTGTTGCGTCAGGGGCATCATCTCGGCAGGTTGCCGCCATGGCAGAACATCTTGAATTCAAGCTAAAGCAGGAAAAGGTCGATATTCTTGGCCTTGAAGGTCTGCGACAAGCCGATTGGGTTCTGCTTGATGCCAATGATGTGATCGTTCATATCTTCCGTCCTGAAGTGCGTGACTTTTACGGGCTTGAGCGGATGTGGGTTGATGATATGTCGGCCGAAATTGTCAAGGTTGGCAGCGACGCCTAAACGCATCGCTCAAATGGCAAAAGGCGAATCGGAGCCGATCAATGCAGCTGTTTATTCTCGCCGTTGGTAAGGGTCGCGCTTCGCCTGAAAATACGCTAACGCAAGGCTGGCTGTCGCGCTTGCCGCAGGGCGGCAGCCTTATTGAAGTTGAATCCAAATTCCCCCCCGGCCAAAAACGAACCGATGATGAATCCACCCGCCTGTTACGCGCCATGCCTGATGGCGCTGCCCTGGCGGTTCTTGACCCACGCGGCAAGGATCATTCATCTGAAGATCTGGCTGCCTTGATCGGCACATGGCGTGATGGCGGTTTTGCGGCAGCCTGTTTTGCCATTGGCGGGGCTGATGGCCATGCTGATATGATGCGCCAAAAGGCCGAACGCAGCATTTCCTTTGGCCGAGCCACATGGCCACATATGTTGTTTCGAGCCATGCTTGCCGAACAGCTTTATCGGGCAAGCGCGATTTTGGCAGGTCATCCCTATCATCGAGGTGATTAACGGGCTGGCCATCGCGCCTTGGTGCCGCGCCAGCCCTGTTTAGGGGACAGCACAGTTTAACTGTACATCAATCAATGCTGAGATTATAAGATCGTCATGGTCACTTATCACCCCTCGCACGGCCCAGTTGTCCTGTGCATCATGGATGGCTGGGGTCATCGTGCCGAGCCCGAACATAACGCCGTTGCGCTTGCCAAAACGCCCGTGTTTGACGCGCTGATGGCAAACCAGCCACATAGCTTTCTTGCCGCATCGGGTGCTGATGTTGGGCTGCCTGATGGACAGGTTGGCAATTCCGAAGTTGGACATATGAATATTGGTGCAGGCCGTGTGGTGATGCAGGATTTGCCGCGCCTGAATGCCGCTGTCAAAGATGGGTCGCTGGCAGCGCATCCCGATCTTATCGCGCTTGCGGCACAGCTGCGGGCATCGGGCGGCACGGCGCATGTCATGGGGCTTTTATCACCAGGCGGCGTGCATGCGCATCAAGACCATTTTCTGGCTGTCATAACTGGGCTGGTTGCGGCTGGCGTGCCAGTCGCTGTTCATGGCTTTACCGATGGCCGCGATACATTACCGCAAGCCGCAAAACAGAATTTACCCAATTTTGTGGCTGCCTTGCCAGAAGGTGCCTTTATCGCCAGCCTGATTGGCCGCTATTTCGCCATGGATCGTGATAACCGCTGGGAGCGCACACAAGCCGCCTATGACGCCATTGCAGGCGCGCGCGCACCGATCTTTGCCATTGACGCGCTAACGGCGCTTGAGGCGGGCTATGGGCGTGATGAGGGTGATGAATTCATCACCCCAACCGTGATTGACGGCTATCAGGGCATGCGCGATGGCGATGGCATCGTGATGATGAATTTTCGTGCCGATCGCGCCCGCCAGCTGTTGAATTGTTTTTGTGATCCGGCCAGCACTGGCTGCACCACCCAGCCGGTTACATTTGTTGGCATGGCAGGCATGACCAGCTATTCGAAATCGCTTGATGATCATATGGTGACGCTTTATCCGCCACTGGAATTGCATGACACGCTTGGCGAGATTGTGGCGCGGGCTGGTAAACGCCAGCTACGGCTTGCCGAAACCGAAAAATACCCACATGTGACTTTTTTCTTCAATGGTGGCGAAGAGGCACTGCAACCGGGCGAAGATCGCGAGATGGTCGCCTCACCATCGGTTGCAACCTATGACCTGCAACCCGAAATGAACGCGCGTGATGTTCTGCAGACCGCACTGACCAGCCTTGGTGCCAAGGCTCATGATCTGTTGATTATCAATTTTGCCAATCCTGACATGGTTGGTCATACAGGTGATCTTGACGCTGCCATTCGCGCGGTTGAAACCGTTGACCACTGTGTTGGTCAATTGGTTGCGGCGCTTGGGGATGTTGGTGGGCAAATGCTGCTAACCGCCGATCATGGCAATTGCGAATTAATGTGGGATTGCGCAGCCGGATCGCCGCATACCGCCCACACCACCAATCTTGTGCCATTGATTTTGGTCAATGGTCATGCCAACACAACGATTGCCAATGGCCGACTTGCCGATCTTGCGCCAAGCTTGCTTGCCATGATGGGCATTGCCAAGCCTGCATTAATGACCGGAAACTGTCTTTTATCATCTGAAAAGCCATAAGCGCATTTGGCCATAACGCAATCTTGCCATGATTTTGCGCAATCTTTGGGAATGACAAGGCTGGTTGGGGTTGTATGCAACGGCATTGACTGGCACGATAAGCAAGCCGTGATGTAAGACAATAGCATCGGCGTATTCACGCTGGTTTGGTGACTATGGTTTCGGGTTAAATATGTTTAAGGGATATTAGGAGCAGTCATAAATGCAAATCGTCAGCTTTCTCTCAACGCAGGGGCGCCGCATGCGTTATGCTGCCTTGCCATTTATTTGCGGCGCGGTGATTGCCGGTTTGGCCATCCCCACCCTGACAATTGCCCAATCAGGCAAGAATGATGCGGTATATCGCCAGCTTGGGCTTTTTGGCGATATCTTTCAGCGCGTTCGCGAAAGCTATGTTGATGAGGTTGATGATAAGGATCTTGTCGAAGCGGCCATCAATGGCATGCTGACCTCGCTTGATCCCCATTCGTCATTTCTAAACAATGATCATTTCAGCGATATGCAAGTTCAGACCAAAGGCAAATTTGGCGGGCTTGGGATTGAAATCACCATGGAAGATGGTGTGATCAAGATTGTGTCGCCAATTGATGACACGCCCGCCGCCGAAGCTGGATTACAACCTGAAGATTTGATCATCGCCGTTAATGATGAACCAATCCGCGGCATGACCCTAAGCGATGCGGTTGACCGGTTACGCGGCGAAGTTGGCTCAAGCGTTACGGTTACGATCAAACGCGGTGCCAAAGACCCATTTGACGTCAGCCTCAAACGCGACACGATCAAAATCCGTTCGGTACGCGCCAAAATGTTTGACGGTATTGGCTATTTGCGAATCACCACTTTTTCGGAACAGACCACACCCGGCCTAACCAAAGAAATTGATAAAATGTTCCGTGAGCATGGCCAAGAGTTGAAAGGCTTTGTTCTGGATTTGCGCAATAATCCGGGTGGTTTGCTGAATGAAGCGATTTCGGTGAGTGATGCGTTTCTTGAAAAGGGTGAAATTGTCTCAACACGCGGCCGCCGCGCCGAAAATGCCAGCCGCGCCTATGCCCGGCCGGGGGATATTGCCAACGGCCTTCCCCTTGTTGTGCTGATTAATTCTGGATCGGCATCAGCATCTGAAATTGTTGCAGGGGCGTTAAAAGATCATCGCCGTGCGGTTCTTCTTGGCACGCGTTCATTTGGCAAAGGATCGGTGCAAACGGTGATTCCGGTTTCCGGCAATAGCGCCATGCGGTTGACCACAGCGCGTTATTACACCCCATCAGGCGTTTCAATTCAGGCCACAGGAATCAGCCCAGATATTGAGGTGGCGTTGGCACGGATTGAAACTTTGGATGGCGGTGATACGCGCGAAGAAGATTTAAAAGGCGCTCTTGATAATGGCAAGGATGGCAAAGAAGGCGAACCAGCCAATGCCGAAAAACCCGATGTTACGCCAGCCACTGACCAGTCAAAGATTGATTACCAGCTTGCGCGTGCACTTGATTTGATCCGCGGCGTCTCTATTTTTACTGATGTGAAATCTGGATCTTAATCATGCGTGACATTCCTTATGATGAACGGCCCTACCGGCCTTGCGTCGGCATCTTTTTAATCAATGACGCCAGGCAGGTTTTTGGAGGTCGGCGCATCGACAGCCGCGCCGAAGCATGGCAAATGCCACAAGGCGGAATCGATCCGGGCGAAACGGTGATTGATGCTTGTATGCGCGAAATGGGCGAGGAGATTGGCACATCTTCGGCTGAATTGCTGTGCGAACATAATGACTGGCTTTATTACGATATTCCGCTGCCGCTTGCCGACCGGCTATGGCATGGCCAATATAAGGGTCAGAAACAAAAATGGATGGCACTTCGCTTTACCGGCAAGGATGAAGACATAAACATCAACACCGCCGAACCCGAATTTTGCGAATGGCGCTGGCTAGAACCGCGTGAATTGGTCAATCTGGCGGTGCCGTTCAAACGCGATGTCTATGATGATGTGCTAAAGGCCTTTGCCGATTTCGTCTAGCCGCCGTTACCCAATAAACAAACCCAAAAAAAGGGCCGCCAAAAATTTTGGCAGCCCTTTTTCTTATTCAATGAACAATGGCTAGAGCGATTCGATGACCGCATTCAAAAACGCGGCTTCGGCTTCATTTACGTTGGCTGCCTTTTCTTTTAACGCCGCCGCATCAGCACTGCCAAGATCAATGGCACGTTCGGCCAGAATCGTTACCGATTCACCCGATACATCAGCAAGACCACCATCAATCATAAAGCGATCAGTGACTTTGCCATCTTCATGCACTTCGACAATGCCGCGTGTCAGATCAGCAAGCAATGGTGCGTGCCGTGGCAGCACACCAAACAGACCCTCAACGCCCGGTGCAACAACCATCTGCACAGATTTCTGAGCCATGATGCGGGCTGGTGTTACCAGTTCCAATTGTGTCGTTTCAGCCATGCTAGCGCATCCTTATGCTGGATCGAACAGGGGTGATGCCGTTAGGCAGCGTCCTGAGTGAGTTTCTTGCCTTTTTCGATGGCCTCTTCAATCGTGCCAACGAGATAGAAGGCAGCTTCTGGAAGATGGTCATATTCGCCCTTCAAGATGCCTTCAAAGCCAGCGATTGTATCTTCGAGGCTAACAAGCTTGCCAGGTGCGCCGGTAAAGACTTCGGCGACATGGAATGGCTGTGACAAGAAACGCTGAATTTTCCGGGCGCGCGCCACGGTCAGCTTATCTTCTTCTGACAATTCATCCATACCGAGGATGGCGATGATGTCCTGAAGTGACTTATATTGCTGCAATACTTCTTGGACTTCACGCGCAATATTATAGTGATGTTCACCAACAATCCGCGGATCAAGCATGCGTGATGATGAATCAAGCGGGTCAACCGCAGGATAAATACCAAGCTCGGCAATCTGACGTGACAAAACAGTAGTGGCATCAAGGTGGGCAAATGATGCTGCCGGTGCCGGATCAGTCAAGTCATCGGCAGGAACATAAATCGCCTGAACCGAAGTGATTGAGCCTTTGTTTGTTGTTGTAATCCGCTCTTGCAGGGCGCCCATGTCGGTTGCCAATGTTGGCTGATAACCCACCGCAGATGGGATACGGCCAAGAAGCGCAGACACTTCTGAACCAGCCTGTGTAAAGCGGAAGATGTTATCAACGAAGAACAGCACGTCCTGGCCTTCCTCGTCACGGAAATATTCGGCCAATGTCAAACCGGTCAAGGCAACACGTGAACGCGCACCTGGAGGCTCATTCATCTGTCCGTAAACAAGCGCGGCCTTTGAACCCGGGCCGTCAGTTTTGATAACGCCTGATTCAACCATCTCGTGATAGAGATCGTTACCTTCACGCGTACGCTCACCAACACCGGCAAACACTGAATAACCACCATGCGCCTTGGCAACGTTGTTGATCAATTCCATGATCAAAACGGTTTTACCAACGCCCGCACCACCAAACAGACCAATCTTACCACCTTTGGCATAAGGCGCGAGAAGATCGACAACCTTAATGCCTGTTACCAGAATTTCAGCTTCGGTTGACTGGTCAACATAATCCGGCGCGGCGCGGTGAATTGGATAATATTTCTTTGATTTAACCGGCTGGCCCTCATCAACAGGCTCGCCGATAACATTCAAGATACGGCCAAGGGTTTCAGGCCCGACAGGAACCGTGATTGGCGCGCCAGTATCAACAGCTTCGGCGCCGCGAACCAAACCTTCGGTCGAGTCCATCGCGATGGTACGAACAGCGGATTCGCCAAGATGCTGCGCAACTTCAAGCACAAGCCGCTGGCCATTATTGCTGACCTCAAGGGCGTTTAGAATGGCAGGGAGTTCACCGTCAAACTGAACGTCAACAACCGCGCCAATAACCTGACTGATTTTACCAATTGCTTTATTTGCCATGGTCTTCTTACTCCGGGCTAGAACCGTTTTAATTGTGGGCATCATTGCCCTGATCGTTATTTTGCTCAGCTGCTGAATTTAAAGAGCTTCAGCACCTGAAATAATTTCGATAAGTTCATTCGTAATCGCCGCTTGACGTGTTCTGTTGAACACCAATGTCAGACGGTCAATCATATCACCAGCATTCCGCGTGGCGTTATCCATTGCTGTCATCCGCGCGGCAAGTTCGGCCGCAGATGATTCGAGCAAGGCACTGTAAATCTGTGTTGAAATGATGCGTGGCAACAGGCTTGCCAGCAATTCATCTTCTTCTGGCTCATAATCATAATTTGAACCTGCGTCATCGCCGCCAGCATCACCAACTTCAGCAGGAATCAGCTGGGTCAGTTTGACCTCTTGAGTGATGGCATTGACGAATTTGTTATAGATCATGGTGCAGACGTCAAAATCACCATTTTCAAAACCGCTGCGAACGGTTTCGCCAAGATCAGCCGCATCCGAAAATGAAACAGCAGTACCTTGAATGCCTTCAAGATTGGCAATGTAGCTATCGCCAAATTCACGGCGAAGCGCATCGGCAGATTTCCGGCCAACCATCAACAGCTTGACGGTTTTGCCTTCGCCTTGAAGCCGCGCAACTTCGGTGCGGGTTTGGCGGGTAATTGACCCGTTAAAACCACCACAAAGACCGCGATCAGCCGAAATAACAACCAGCAAATGATTTGCTGATTTGCCATTTCCGACAAGCAGAGCAGGTGCCGAGCTGGGATCAGCTTTGGCGGCAAGATTGGCAATCACACCGCGCATCCGGTCGGCATACGGCCGGCCAGCTTCGGCTGCTTCTTGCGCCCGCCGCAATTTCGCCGCTGCCACCATTTTCATGGCAGCGGTGATTTTCTGCGTGGACTTGACGCTGTTAATACGCGTCTTCAAATCCTTCAATGATGCCATTTACCAAACTCCATTTTGCGGTGCAACAGCCCCGCAAATGCCTTCACCATTTACGAAAAGCTTTTACCAAATGCCTCAATGGCTTTTGCCAATTTGTCAGATGTGGTATCTGACAGCGCTTTTTCATCACGGATTGTGTCAAGAACGTCCTGATTATTGCTGCGAAGATGATCAAGAAGACCAGCTTCGAAACGGCCAATATCAGTCACCGCAATCTGATCAAGAAAGCCTTTCACACCGGCGAAAATAACCGCAACCTGCTCTTCGACAAGCATTGGGCTATATTGTGCCTGCTTCAGCAATTCAGTCAGACGCGCACCGCGCTCAAGCAATGCCCGTGTCGATGCGTCCATATCGGATGCAAACTGGGCAAAAGCGGCCATCTCACGATATTGTGCCAATTCCAGCTTGATACTGCCGGCAACCTGTTTCATCGCCTTGATCTGCGCTGCTGAACCAACACGGCTCACTGACAAACCGACGTTCACCGCAGGACGGATGCCTTTGTAGAACAATTCAGTTTCAAGGAAGATCTGACCATCAGTGATCGAAATCACGTTGGTTGGAATAAAGGCAGACACGTCACCGCCTTGGGTTTCAATCACCGGCAATGCAGTCAATGAACCTGAACCATTATCTGCATTCATTTTCGCAGCGCGCTCAAGAAGACGCGAGTGAAGATAGAAAACGTCACCAGGATAGGCTTCACGTCCTGGCGGGCGACGAAGCAAAAGGCTCATCTGGCGATAGGCAACAGCCTGTTTTGACAAATCGTCAAAAACAACAAGCGCATGCATGCCGTTGTCACGGAAATATTCGCCCATCGCTGCAGCGGTATAAGGGGCAAGGAACTGCATTGGTGCTGGATCCGATGCGGTTGCGGCAACCACAATCGAATATTCCATCGCGCCTTGTTCTTCAAGCGAGCGAACGATCTGGGCAACGGTTGACCGTTTTTGACCAACCGCAACATAGATGCAGAACAATTTCTTGCTGTCATCCTTGCCAGATGCGTCATTGACTGCCTTCTGGTTGATGAAAGTATCAATCGCAATTGCAGTTTTACCGGTCTGACGGTCACCAATGATCAATTCACGCTGGCCACGGCCAATCGGGATCAAGCTGTCAATCGCTTTCAGGCCGGTCTGCATTGGCTCATGAACTGACTGACGTGGCATAATGCCGGGGGCTTTGACTTCAACGCGGCTGCGTTTGGTGTCTTTTAGCGGGCCTTTGCCGTCAATCGGATTGCCAAGCGCATCAACAACGCGGCCAAGAAGCCCCATGCCAATCGGCGCATCCACAATCGAAGCTGTCCGGCGCACAACATCGCCTTCGCGAATCGAGCGGTCATCGCCAAAGATAACGATACCCACATTGTCGGATTCAAGGTTCAACGCCATGCCTTTGACGCCGCTTTCAAATTCGACCATCTCACCAGCTTGAACTTCGTCAAGACCGTGGGCGCGGGCAATACCGTCACCGACTGAGAGCACACGGCCCACCTCGGCAATTTCTGCCTCACTACCGAAATTGGCAATTTGTTCCTTGAGGATCGCTGAAATTTCAGCCGCACGAATATCCATCACGCAACACCCTTCATGGCTGATTCCAGCCGGCTAAGTTTGGTTTTGATTGACGTATCAATCATACGAGAGCCGATACGCACAACAAGACCGCCAATCAGTGACGGATCTACACGCATCGAAAGTGACAATTTGTCGCTTCCGGCAAGCCGGGCGACGGTTTTTTCCACAACGGCCTTGCGGCTGTCATCAAGCGCAACGGCTGAGATGACTTCGGCGGAGACTTGACCACGACGACGGGCATGTTCTTGCTGAAATGCCTGAATGACGCGGGGTAGCGCACTTAACCGGCCATTTGCCGCCAAAGTGCCTAAAAATTTCACGGTCAGCGCATCAGCGCCAGATTTTTCCATGATTGCGATGATCGCTGCCTGCTGTTCGCCGCGCGATAGAATGGGTGATTCGACAAGCTTTTTCAGATCTTGGCTTTCACCAAGCATGGCACCAAGGCCGCCAAGCTCATCATGGATGGAATCAACTTTGTTGCTGTCGACAGCCAACGCATAAAGCGCGCCGGCATACCGCCCTGCAAGACCTGTAGCGCCTGAACTCACCGACTAATCCCTCATCCTGAAAAAAATTCGATTTTTTGGGTGCACCCTCAGTCGCACGCTCGCGCGCCCTGACCAGTTGTGACGGGTGGTTGCTATCATAGCCATGCCCGAAAGGCAAGCAGTCAGGCCATGAAAATTTGATGAAATTGCGATGTTTCGTTATGGCAAGCAAGACCGCCAAGCCTAGAGAAAACTATAGGGGTCAATGTCGATCTGCATCCGTACCGATGATGGCAGTTTGATTGTGCCAAGCCAGTCTTGCAAAATATGCTGAATATTCACACTCTTATCGGCACGAATCAGCAATCTGGCGCGGTGTTTTCCCTTTAAAAACCCAATTGGGGCAATCGCTGGCCCATAGATTTGCACCGAGTCAAAATGCGGGCGCGTTGCGGCAAGCTGGCGGATTGCCTCAAAAAGCCGATCTTCATGTGGTGAGGCGATGATAATGGCCGCCAATTGGCCAAAGGGCGGCATTCCGGCGGCCTGCCGCGACGCCGCCTCTTGTGCCAGAAACGCATCGCGATCACCGGCAATCAGGCTTACCAGAACCGGATTCTCAGGCTCTAAAGTTTGCAGCATTGCAGCACCTGGCCGCGATTCGCGTCCGGCACGCCCAGCAACCTGACTCAGCATTTGAAAGGTACGCTCAGCCGCGCGCAAATCACCGCCAGCAAGCCCAAGATCAGCATCAACAACACCAACAAGCGTCAAATGCGGGAAATGATGCCCCTTGGCGGCCATTTGCGTGCCAATAATGATATCAACCTCGCCGGCACTTACCGATTGGATAAACGCCTCGGCCGCTTTTGGCGTGCCAACCGTATCGCTCGACAGCAGCGCAAACCGCGCTTCGGGAAATCTTATCAAGACTTCTTCGGCAAGCCGTTCAACCCCGGGGCCACAAGCCTGCATCTGGTCTTTTGCCCCGCAGGACTTGCAATCATTGCTTGGCCGCGATTCATGACCGCAATGGTGACAGCGCAGACGGCCTGCCAGCCGATGCGCCACCATCCATGAATCGCAATTGGGGCATGTAACCTTGGTACCGCAAGCCCCACATAAGGTAAGCGGCGCATAGCCGCGCCGGTTCAAGAATAACAGGCTTTGTTCACCAGCCTTTAGCCGCAACTCGATTGCCTCGACAAGCGGCGGGGCAAGCCATCGTCCGCGTTCAGGCGGGGTGGCGCGAAGATCAATTGCCGAAATATCGGGAAGCTGGGCGCCATGAACGCGTTTGGGCAAGGCCAGATAATCATAACGTGGCGGCGATCCGGTTTTACCAGCATTCACCCAGCTTTCCAGCGATGGGGTCGCGCTTGCCAGCACCACCGGCACATTATCCAATCGGCCACGCAAAACCGCCATGTCGCGGGCTTGGTAAATCACCTGGTCTTCCTGTTTAAAGGCATGTTCATGCTCTTCATCAACAATAATCAGCCCAAGCCGTGAAAAGGGTAAAAACAGCGCCGATCGCGCCCCAACCACAACCGATGCTCTTGCTTGCAAAACAAAACGCCATGATTTGCGTTTTTGCGCGGCGGATATATCCGAATGCCATTCCACTGGCGGTACACCAAAACGCGCGGTAAACCGCGCCCGCCATGCCGCCGATAGGGCAATTTCGGGAAGCAGAATCAAAACCTGCTGGCCAGCGGCAATCGCCGCTTCAACCGCCTCGAAATAAACCTCGGTCTTGCCCGATCCGGTAACCCCATCAAGAAGACAGGTTTGAAAACCATGGCCAACCGCGCCGCGTAAATGATCAGCGGCTTGCTGTTGATCCGATGTTAAGGTGACATGATCAAGATCATGCCGCGGCAAAGGCGGGGGTTGGTCGGCCGAAACCAATTTGACCTGCAACAGGCCTGCCGTTTCCATGCCATTAATGACCGCCTGACTGGCACCGCAAGCAGCCCTGATCATTGCCGCCGTTACGCCGCCCGTCGCAGCCTGATGATCGGGCGCAGCGGATGCCTCGGTTTTAGCGAGGTAATCAAGAACATGCTGGCGCGCCGTGGTAAGCCGGGTTTCGCCCGATGGTGCGCCAATCGAATAGCATTTTTGCTGGGGCGGACGATCAAAGGCGGCTGGCTGGCTAAGCACCATTTTCACCACCGCCCCCAAAGGCGCCATTGTCCAAGCGGCAACGCGTTCGATAAATTGGACAAGCGCATCTGGCAGCGGCGGCAAAGTCACCAAGCTTTCAACCGCCCGAAGCTTGGCCACCGGCACATCACCAATCGCCGCGCCCATCACGATGCCCGGTAAATGCCGCCCACCAAACGGAACCATGACAATAGCGCCACGAACCGCGCCAACGGCCGGACCTGCCAGATAATCATAAATCCCGCCAACGGGCGCTGCCACCGCAATGGCAAGCGTCGATTGTGGCACCATGCCAAGAGATTCATTCATGATAAATCTTTATAAACATTGGATCCTGTGAAATTATCCACCATCACAACAAGCTGAATGGCGGTTATTTTAAGATTGTGGATTTGCGCTGTTGCTTCAAGTAAACTTGCGTGGCGCGCAGAAAAAGCGCAAGCATCAATCCAGTTAAAATATCAATCCAGTGAAAACATCAATCCAGTGAATACAGGGTCAATAACATGAAAATCTTCCTCGATAGTGCCGATATTGGCGAAATCACCGCGCTTTGCGATACTGGATTCGTTGATGGGATCACGACAAATCCATCTTTGATTGCCAAATCAGGACGTAACATTCTTGAGACGATTGCTGAAATTTGCAGCCTTGTTGACGGGCCAGTGAGCGCCGAAGTCACGGCGACCGATTTCAAAACAATGCTTACCGAAGGCCAAAAGCTGGCCGCCATCGCCCCCAATGTAACGGTAAAAGTGCCATTGACGCGTGACGGGCTGATGACCTGCCGCGCGCTTAGCGATGCTGGCACCGATGTCAATGTTACTTTGTGCTTTACCGCTGGGCAGGCCTTGCTGGCGGCCAAGGCAGGCGCAAAATTTATTTCCCCCTTTGTCGGACGGCTTGACGATATCGGCCGCGACGGAATGGGGCTGATCGAGGAGATTTGCAGCATCTATGCAAATTATGATTACGATACCGAGGTTCTGGTTGCCTCAGTTCGAAGCACCCAGCATGTTGTTGACGCCGCCCTGATGGGCGCCGATGTGGTGACTTTGCCGCCAAAGATTTTGACCGCGCTTTATCATCACCCGCTAACCGATAGTGGCTTGGACGCGTTTCTGAAAGACTGGAAGGCAACTGGCCAATCGATTTTATAAGCGCGATCCAAGCGGGTTTCGCCGCATCGGAAACGCCAAGCAAAGGCAGCATTATGGCAGACGATAAATCCAAAAAACCAATCACCGCCAAAGATGTTGCCAGCTTTTTGACCGATAACCCTGCCGAAATGTCGAAATTGCTGGCAACCCAGCCAGAACTGCTTGCGGCCTGTATCACCGCGGCGGGTACCTCGATCGGGGCCAATGACAAAATTGACGATAAGGTGGTGAATCTGATTCCGGCACTGGCCGCCAAGGCGCGGCAAGATGCCCGCAAATTAAACCAGACGCATCAATCACTTTTGCATGTGGCCGCCGAAAATATGCTTAGCTGGACACGGCTTCATCACGCCACATTGGGGCTTCTTGCCAGCACCGATCTTGCTGGCATGTGTCAGGTGATTGCAACCGAATTTCCGGTGATTTTTGACCTGAATCAATGCCAATTGATTAGCGAATCCGAAGCGGCAATTCCGGATGCGCTTGATCTGGGGCTGATGGTGCATCCAGCAGACCAGATTGACCAAGCCACCGAAAACCGCGGGCTGTTTTTGGGGCTGCCAAATGAGGCCGCTCAGACGATGCTGATCAAACCGGCACAAAGCCTTGCCATTATCCGGCTTCCCGATCGGCTTCCCGATCCGGTCTCGCAATGCCTGTTATTGCTTGGCGGCAAAACCGCCAATAGTTTTCATCCCGATCTTGGCAGTGACCTTCTTGTTCTTCTTGCCGAAATGGTTGGCGTTACCTTGGCGGCAAGGCTGGAATTGCAGGTGAATTCACGATGATTGCGGCGGCACATCGGGACGCATGGCTTCGCTGGCTTGCCAGTGAAAAACGCTATGGGGCAAACACGCTTGATGCTTATGAACGCGATCTTGATGATTTTTCCAGCTATCTTAATGCTGGTACAAACTCGGCCAATGCGCCGCTATCGCGCCAAATATTTCGGGGCTGGCTAGCGCATATGGCATCACGCCAGCTTGCGCGAACAACGATTGCAAGGCGGGTATCCTCGGTGCGCAGCTTTTACCGGTTTTGCGGCCGCAACAAGCTTGTTGATGTTCCCGACCTTGGCTGGTTACGCGCACCGCAACCACCGCGCGCCGTGCCAAAATCAATGTCGGTCGATGATGCCCACGCCCTGCTTCAGGCCATTTTCAACCGGCGCGGTGCCGATTGGGTCAAAAAACGCGATTTTGCCGTTTTGATGCTGCTTTATGGTGCCGGATTACGCATTTCTGAGGCGCTTGGCCTTTGCCGTAAAGATGCGCCACTTGGTGACTGGCTAACGATTACCGGCAAGGGCGATAAAATGCGCGATGTGCCGGTTCTAAAGGCGGCCAGCGAAGCGGTTGATGATTATCTTAGGCATTGCCCATTTGATGATGGGGCGCAGGCGCCATTATTTGTCAGCAGCCGTGGCAAGCCACTTGGCGCTCGCGCGGTTCAACGTTTGCTTGAAGGATTGCGGGTAGAACTTGATCTGCCATCGCATGTTACACCGCATAGTTTGCGCCATGCCTTTGCAACGCATCTTCTTGGCAATGGTGGCGATCTTCGCGCCATCCAAGAATTGCTTGGCCATGCCAGCCTGTCAACAACCCAGCGCTATACGCATGTTGACGAAACCCATCTAATCCAGATTCACCGCGACACACATCCACGCGCACAACGCTAAACGCATGTGCCCGCAAACTGCATGCTTGGCAGTCAGAGACGACGAGCTAGATATGAATGGCGCGGCCATCAACTGCCAGCGCAGCTTCTTTGACAGCCTCATTCAACGTCGGATGACCATGACAGGTGCGGGCAATATCTTCGGCTGAGGCACCAAAGGCCATGGCGGTGGCGCATTCATGAATCACCGTTCCGGCCTCATGGCCGATAATATGAACGCCAAGAACCTTGTCAGTTTTTGCACAGGCCAGAATTTTCACAAACCCATCGCTATGTCCTTGCGCCCGCGCACGGCTGTTTGCTGAAAACGGAAACACACCCTTGGCAAAATCGACCCCAGCTTCGGTCAAGGCTTCTTCAGATTTTCCCAAAGTGGCAATTTCCGGCGCAGTATAAACAATGCCCGGTACCAGATCATAATCAACATGACCCGGCTTACCAGCCATCATTTCAACAGCGGCAACCGCATCTTCTTCGGCCTTATGCGCCA
Source organism: Candidatus Puniceispirillum sp. (assembly GCA_017859295.1). Taxonomy (GTDB): domain Bacteria; phylum Pseudomonadota; class Alphaproteobacteria; order Puniceispirillales; family Puniceispirillaceae; genus UBA3439. The sequence goes on from JAFMNI010000010.1 coordinate 19,684, forward strand.
GCATCGGCCCGTCAATCACATCACCAATGGCATAGATATCTTCGATACTGGTCTCAAAGCGGGCATCAACCGCGATGCGGCCACGCGGCGTCATGGTAACGCCAATCTTTTCCAGCCCAAGACCGTCTGTTGCCGGATGCCGCCCAACCGAAACAAGCGCGATATCAGCCTTTATGGTTTCTTCATCACCGCCATTGGCCGGGGTGACTGTCAGACTAACGCCATTTTTTCCGGCTTTGGCCGATTTTACCGCGGTGCTGAGACGGAATTTCAAACCCTGCTTTTTGGCAATGGTCATAAATTTCTTGGCGATTTCAGCATCCATGCCAGGCAAGATTCGCGGCAAAAACTCGATGACTTCAACCTCGGCACCAAGGCGCGCCCAAACCGTGCCAAGCTCAAGCCCGATATAGCCTGCGCCAATCACCACCATTTTCTTTGGCAAGGTTTCAAGACTCAAAGCGCCGGTTGAACTGACAATATGTTTTTCATCAATGGTAATGCCAGGAAGGCTGGACGGGTGACTGCCGGTGGCAATCATGATTTTGCCAGCTTTATAATCGCCTTTATCCTTACCATCGACAATGGTCACGCTTCCCGCGCCAGTGATGGTTGCGCTTCCTTCAAGACGGGTGATTTTGTTTTTCTTGAACAGAAAATCAATGCCGCCGGTCAGCGTGTCAACAATATCACTTTTCGATTGCATCATCTGTTTCAGATCAAGCGCAACCGATCCAAGCGAGATGCCCAATTTGCCAAGCGTGCCTGATGCCGCGCTGGCAAAATGCTCGGACGCATTCAAAAGCGCCTTTGACGGAATACAGCCAACATTCAAACAGGTGCCACCAAGCGTTGGCCGTTTTTCGATGCAGGCAACATTCATCCCAAGCTGGGAAGCGCGAATCGCCCCGACATAACCGCCCGGGCCAGCACCAATAATGATGAGATCAAAGCTGTTATTCTGCATCTGTCTTTCCTTTTTGCCGGCAATTTTTATAAAGCGGTTTTGCATTGCTGTTTGGCAATGCGTGCCGTTAGACGCCCATTAACAAGCGGCGCGGGTCTTCGACCATTTCCTTGATCCGTGCCAAAAATGATACGGCCTCGCGACCATCAATAATACGATGGTCATATGATAGGGCCAAATACATCATCGGGCGAATCACAATCTGGTCATCAATCACAACAGCGCGCTTTTCGATCTTATGCATGCCAAGAATACCGCTTTGCGGCGGGTTCAAAATCGGCGTTGACATCATTGACCCGTAAACACCGCCATTCGAAATGGTGAAAGTGCCGCCAGCCATATCATCAGGCGCAATTTTGCCATCGCGCGCCCGAAGGCCAAAATCCGAGATTGCCCGTTCGGTATCGGCCAAACTCATTTCACCAGCATCTTTGATGACGGGTACAACAAGCCCTTGCGGCGTGCCAACAGCAACCCCGATATTATAGTAATTCTTATAGATAATATCAGTGCCATCAATTTCGGCATTTACCGCCGGAAATTCACGAAGCGCCTGAATGGCTGCCTGCACAAACACACCCATAAAGCCAAGCCGGACTTCATGCGCGGCTTCGAATGCGTCTTTATAATCAGCCCGCAATTTCATCAGCGACGACATATTCACCTCGTTAAAGGTGGTCAGCATCGCCGCGCTATTTTGCGCCGCTTTCAGCCGTGCGGCAATGACCTGCCGCAATTTCGACATGCGAACACGCTCTTCACGCGCCGCATCAACCGCCCGCGGCGTTGCCCGTGGTGGTGTTGGCGCATTTGCAGTTGCCGTGACGCTTTGCGCTGGTGCCGCCTGCGGCTTGTTGATCGCCGCCAAAACATCAGCCTTGGTCAAACGCCCGCCAACACCTGTTGCCGCAATATTTGCCGGATTGAGTTTATGTTCATCAACCAGCCGCCGCACTGCAGGTGACAGGTCAGAATTGTCAATTGCCGCTGGCGCAGATGCCGCCGCCGCAACCGGGGCAGGGGTTTCATCGGCCGCTTTTGCCGGGGCTGATTTTGGGGCTTCTTGTTTTGGCGTATCTTGTTTTGGAGCCGGTTTGGCACCTGCCGCGCCTTCTTCAACCCGCGCCAAAAGCGCGCCAACTTCAACGGTTTCACCTTCGGCAGCGATGATTTCGCCAAGCTTGCCAGCAACCGGTGACGGCACTTCCAATGTCACCTTATCCGTCTCAAGCTCAACAATCGGCTCATCTGCAGCGACCGCGTCGCCAGCCTTTTTTATCCAGCGGGCAATCGTTGCATCGCTGACTGATTCGCCAAGTGTTGGAACATTAATATCAATTGACATTGTAAGCACCCTCCTACGGTACCTTGTCTAAAAGCTTGTAAAAAACAGGCGTTGTCTATTTTTTTGTCGGATCAGCTTTTCGCGATGCAGCCACCATTGGGCCGAGAGCCTCTGCAACAAGTTGCTTCTGTTCTTTCACATGACGAGCAAAAGAGCCGGTAGCTGGCGACGCAGCTGCAGGGCGGCCAGCATATTTCAACCGACTTTGCTTCATGCTAGCCGCTTGCATTGCATCTTCAATAAAGTCACGTACAAATGTCCACCCACCCATATTTTTAGGCTCTTCCTGGCACCATATAACTTCAGCATTAGGCGTCTTAGATAACAACTCAAAAGTAGTTTTTGATGGAAATGGATATAATTGCTCAACACGCAAAATTTCAATATCCCACGCTTCTGCAGCGTCACGAGCGTCTGCCAAGTCATAGTAGATCTTGCCTGAACACATAACAATGCGTTTAGCTTCACCATGTTTTACGTTACAGTCACGCTCGTCAAGCAACCGGTGAAATGTTGTGCCTGGACCTAGATCTCGTAAACTTGAAACAGCAGAGCGATGACGCAATAAGGATTTTGGTGTCATCGCAACAAGAGGTTTTCTAAAGTCTCTCCGAAGCTGACGGCGCAAGACATGAAAATGGTTCGCTGGGGTAGTGCAATTGACTACCTGCATATTATCCTCTGCACAAAGCTGCAAATAACGCTCAAGCCGAGCAGATGAATGTTCTGGGCCCTGTCCCTCGTAACCATGGGGCAGCAGCAAGACCAAACCACTCATCCGAAGCCATTTGGCTTCGCCTGATGAAATAAACTGATCGATTACAACCTGCGCGCCATTTGCAAAATCGCCGAATTGCGCTTCCCACATCACAAGGGCATTTGGTTCGGCTTGGGAAAAGCCATATTCAAATCCCATGACAGACGCCTCAGAGAGAGGAGAGTCAATAACTTCAAACATTGCCTGTTCTGGGTCAAGGTTAGCAAGTGGGATGTAACGCTCTTCAGTAACCTGGTCTACAAAAACGGAGTGACGCTGGCTAAAGGTGCCGCGTCCCGAATCTTGACCAGAGAGACGCACAGGGTTTCCTTCAAGCAACAATGAGCCAAAAGCCAAGTGCTCAGCCGTTGCCCAATCAATATTTTGACCCGAACTAATGCTTTCAGCCCGGCCTTTTAATATGCGTAATAGCTTTGAATTGAGTTGTAAATTTTCAGGCGGAGTTGTCATGGTTTTGCCTATACGGCTAAGCAACTCTAGGCTAACCGCTGTATCTCCACGCCTATCTTCGCCATGCGCTGAAACCATACCAGCCCATTTTCCCTCAAGCCAGTCAGCTTTGTTTGAAATATAACTGGTTCCAGCATCAAACTCTTCGTCAAGATAGGCAATGCGATCATCTATAACTTTTTGAGCGCCTTCAGAGGTAAAAACACCCTCATGAACAAGTTGTTCAGCGTAGATTTGTTTGACTGATTTGTGGTCCCTTATTTTTTTATACATTAGAGGCTGGGTGAACATAGGTTCATCACCCTCATTATGACCAAACCTCCTGTAACAAAACATATCAATGACTACATCACTACCAAAAGCGTGGCGAAATTCTGTTGCAATTCTGGCAACATGTACAACCGCTTCTGGGTCATCTCCATTTACGTGAAAGATTGGCGCCATTACCATTTTGGCAACGTCGGTTGGATAGGGAGACGAGCGCGAATAATGCGGGCTGGTAGTAAAGCCAATTTGATTGTTGACTATTATGTGGATTGTTCCGCCAGTTTTATAACCACGCAAATCAGAAAATGCGAATGTCTCAGCAACCACACCTTGGCCGGCAAAAGCAGCATCTCCATGCAATAAAATACCTACGACTTCCCTTCGGTCAGAGCCAGGTCTTTGTTGTTGTTTAGCTCGAACCCTGCCCACTACAATCGGGTCTATGATTTCAAGGTGTGATGGATTTGGGGCCATGGAGAGATGAACTGGAGACTTGTCAAATTCTCGGTCAGCAGAGAAGCCCATGTGATACTTAACATCTCCAGAACCCCCAGCTTGCTCTGGATTAGCAGGGTTTCCTAAAAATTCAGAAACGATGGCGCGGAACGGTTTTTGCAAAAGATTGTGGAGAACATTTAATCTGCCACGATGCGCCATCCCTATAACAGCCTCATTCAACCCAAGCTGGCTGCCTCGTTTTAGGATTTGCTCAAGTGCAGGAATTACAGCCTCACCACCATCCATTCCAAAGCGTTTTGTGCCAGTATATTTTTTATGGAGATAACGCTCAAACTCATCAGCATCAACAAGCCGCTGAAAAATAGCTTGCTTGCCTTTAACCGTAAATTCAGTTTGATTACCGATCGCCTCGATGCGTTCTTGGATCCAGGCTTTTTGCGCCGGATCTTGAACATGCATGAATTCAACACCTATTGTGCCACAATAGGTCTGACGAAGTCGGTCAAGGATTTCGGTTAATGTCGCGGTTTCTAGCCCCAATACATAATCAATGAAGATTGGTCGATCCCAATCATCCTCACCAAAGCCATAGCTTGCCGGATCAAGCTCAGGGTGAAGTGGCTTTTCTTCAAGCGCCAATGGATCAAGATTTGCCAGAAGATGGCCGCGAATACGATAGGCTCGGATCAGCATCACCGCGCGCAGCGAATCCAAAGTTGCGGCGCGCATATCGCCAGCATTGATATTGCTTCCCGATTTATGCGCCTGTGCCACTGCCTTGATCGATGCATCAGCATCAACCGCGCCAACAACACGGCTTTGCGGCCGACCCCAGCTTGGCCCAGCTTCGGTATCAGCGCCAAAATCAGCCGCTTTGCCAAGCTGCTCGAAATAGGCTGCCCAATGCCGATCGACCGATGACGGATTATCCCGCCACGCCCTGTTCATTTCAGCTATGAATGTGGCATTTGCGCCAGAAAGCAGGCTGAAATCAATCTCGGTGGCGGCTGCCACATCACCAACATTAGAAGCAATATCATCCATGGAACAATTCACATTTCCTAGCGTATAAAGGCTCAAACACAAGAATTAGTCTATTCGTTAATCCCAGTAATTCAAGTCGTATAAAGATTTACTGCCTTATCACAATCAATTCTGCATGCTTGGGTCAAAATCCACCCCCGCCAGCCCGTCAAAACCGGTTTTCAATCCTCAAACAGAAGGCCAGTTATCACTAGCCCTCTGGTTTGTTAAAAACGTCTCGTGCAAAGGCCAGGTGCCTAGAGATTATCAACAACCTCATTCAGGGCTTTGACCGCCGCAACTGAATTATCAAACATTGCCTGCTCATCAGCATCAAGGGCAATTTCGACAATCCGTTCGACACCATTGGCACCAAGAATAACCGGCACACCAACATAAAGCCCGTTCAGGCCATAAGCACCATCAACATAAGCCGCACATGGCAAAAGCCGCTTTTTATCTTTTAAATAGGCATCCGCCATATC
>JAFMNI010000113.1 GCA_017859295.1 Candidatus Puniceispirillum sp.
ATGCCAAGAGCCGAATCTTTCAGCGCTGGCAATGATACGCCGTCAACACTAAAGACGGTATATAACTTGCTCACCTGATCCATACCGGCTTGTTTCCATTGTTTAACAAAATTGATGCCCATACCGCCTGGCTGGAAAATCATAGTTGTCTCGGGCTTGGCGGCGCGCAATGCCGACAGCTCAGCTTGGAAATCAGACTGTCCCAGCTTGGTGTAAACTTCGCCAACAACATTACCTTTATAGTAGCGTTTTACCCCGGCTAGCATATCTTTTCCCGCTTGATAGTTTGGCGCCATCAGATAAACAGATTTGATACCGGCATCCTGCATATGTTTGCCCATGGCCTCTGGCGTTTGGTCATTCTGCCATGACATGGAAAAGAAATTCTCATGGCATTGATCACCAGCAATCGGTGACGGACCCGCATTCGAGCTAATCAGTAGGTTGCCTGCACGGGTTACGGGCTTATGAATTGCCATCAGCAGGTTAGACCAGATAACGCCGGCGACAATATCCACCCGATCGCTTTTCAGCAAACGGTTAGCAAGCTGTTTGGCGATATCGGGTTTGCGTTGATCATCGGCATAGATGATTTCGGCATCCATACCGCCAAGCTTGCCGCCCTTGTGCTGCATGGCCAGGTTGACTGCATTCTGCATCTGCTTGCCAATAATGCCAGCACCGCCAGACAATGTGGTCATGTAGCCAATTTTCACGGTATCTGCGATTGCAGGCATTGCTGTCAATGCCGCCGTTACAGCACAAATTGTAACAAGTTTTCTCATTATCATCTCCCTCAATATATTAACTGGCCAAAAATGATCCGGCTTATGTCTGACTTTCTTAAAAACTCAACCAATGTTTCAGTATCATTACGATACCAGTATCGACTTGCTGCCTCATCATTACCAATTCCACGTTGGGACGCAATGAGCATTCTGGCTTTTGCATAACTAATTTATTACAGATAATTGCTTTCGCGTGATGATTTTACTTGTCTCAGGTGATCGTAGCAATTTCATCAAGAACCGGCATTAAATAGGTTTTAAACAAAGCCGGATTTTCGCTCATTGGAAAATGGCCCATACCGTCCATAATAGTTGTTTTTGCACCTTTTATTCGCTGAGCCGTTGCTAAAGTGTGCTCCGGCGTGCATGAACAATCATATTCACCCGACATCAGATAAATTGGACAGGCAGCGGTATCAATTTGAGGGGAGCGGTCATCAAAATCACCGTCCAGCCAATAGAAATGCAAATCGCCTTTGAAAATGCCCGGCCCACCTTGCATGTAATGCCACAAGGTTTCCCAGCGATATTCATCAGGGCTGGTTGGTGCCACCTGCGATGACACAAAGGCAGCCTGCACATCACCGCCATGAACGTCCGGCCGGTAAAGCCAATCAAGATTGTAATATGGTTCTAACTTGTCGGCGCCTTCAAGCGCGATCATCGCCCGAAAATAGGCCGGATTTTCGAGGGCGAGATGGCAAACAATCCGGCCACCCATTGAGCAGCCCATTACAACTGGTGACTCAAGCTCCAGTGCTGAACAAACTGCGTTGATTATTGCTTTGTAGCCGTGAACAGTCAGTTTGTAATCTTCGTTGCGAAAGTCTTTTGGTGGATTTGATTTGCCATGCCACGGAAGGTCAAATGCCATCACCCGAAATCGGCTGGTGATATCCGCATCAGCCAGAATATGCCGGAATTGGCGCGCATCTGATCCAGCGGTATGAAGACATAAAAGTGGGATTCCTCGTCCTGCTTCTTCCATATAAATCCGGTAGGATTTGCCGCTGACTTCCAGCATGAAATACCGACCTATCATAGGTTCAAATTCAACCGCCATTTTCGTCTCCCTTGCCATCGCGCAGCTTGGCAATAATATCTTTAAAATATTGCAAATTCTGCATTAGCGGCAGTAACTCCCCGTCAATTCTGGCGATCTGTTTTGGCAGCATCGCAAAAATATCGTGATAGTCACGTGGGGGCGTCACTTGCCAATGTTTGTCCCAGCTATCTTTACTGGCCCGAATGGAAAAACTACCTGTGTCGGTTGGCAAATGGCGCTGGCGGATATTGGTGATTTTGCCAGCCGAGATGGTGATTAGATAGTCATCATCGCCAATGCCAAAAACAAAGGTCAGATTGACCCAACGCCCACGATGCTGCAACGCCTGATCAGCATTAACCCGTCTTTGTATCTCTTCGATCATTTACGCCCCCTTTTCCTTATTTGGCCAAAACTTGCTATTCGGCTTAGTTAGCAAAGACCCGGGTTATCAACATCCACATGCCAATTGCGCCAATCAGGTAAGATGACGGAATGGCAATCAATCGTCGATACCAGAGCGCATTGCCGGCCGCCACGCCAAACAGTAAAAAGGCGGGAACAAGAACGGCAAGCTGGCCAAGTTCAACCCCGATATTAAAACTGATCAGGCTGACCATGAATTGACCATCGGCAAGGCCAATATCGCCAAGAACGCTGGCAAAACCAAGACCGTGAAGAAGGCCAAACGCGAAAATCACCAAAAGCCGGCCAGCATGAAGCCGTTCGCTCCGCAGATTTTCAAAAGCCACATAAATGATCGAGGCGGCAATTAGCGGTTCGACAAGATTCGGTGAAACAACAATATGGCCGGTGCTGGCAAGCATGAGGGTTGTTGTATGTGCCAACGTGAATAACGTCACTTGACCCAGAAGAGGGCGCCATCTTGCTGCATAGAAAAATAGCCCCAATACAAACAGAATATGATCAAGACCCTTTGGCACAATATGAACAAACCCAATTTTGGCATAATCCAGCATGGTCATTAAAACCGGCTGGACGGTGACGCCTTGTCTTTTGATTGGAGCGCTGATCACACCCGGCTCAAGATAGGCGGTGTAGAGATTTTCCAATTTTTCGGTTTGGCTTTGTTGGCGAATGACCAATGGCCCAAGTGTGGCATTCCAGCCAAAGCGAACGTTGGCATCACTTGGCTCAAGCGGTGCGGAAATCTGTATTTTGCTGCTTCGCGGCAAAGTAACCGCAGGATTATCTTCAACCTCAATCGCATCAAGCTGGAAAGATAGCGGCCGGTCATCGGCAAGGCCGTCCAGGGCTTTTTCAAAATCGGGCCATTGATTGGTGAATTTTTGCGCCAATTGATCGGCGGCAAGGGCGCGAAGCGCGTCATAATCTTTGCCTTGCGGCGCGTCATCGGTATCGCGTACGAGGCTGGCATCTAGACCGGCAAGAAATAATTCGGCATTCAGGTCAATCGTGATGGAAAGCCGGCCTAGCAAAGCCTGGTCATCTGCCGATGGCGGCGCGCTGGTCATTGACAGATCAGCAACGGCAGGCCGGATTTCATGGGCAATCGCCGACATGGAAATCGCCGACATGGTCAAGGGGCTAATCACAAACAAGCAAACCGCAAGAACCAACCGGTATGTTAGGGCTTTACAATTTTTCATCAATGGTCTGAAGTCTTTATGGAACATAGCTTGCTTAACTTTACGGTGTTTTTGAGGGTGTGATGATTTTATATGCTGCTGGGGCGGTCTTGATTGCGGCGGTGAAACGGGTCGTCAGAATAATCGGGTATCTACCAAAAGGGGCGGCGGCGGTTTTTTGGGTTGTTTTTATCCTACCTTTGCCATCACAGGCGCATGAATTTTGGATTGAACCATCTTCATTTCAGCCCGACCCAGACCAAAGCTTAACCGCAGATCTTTTAATTGGCACTGATTTTTTAGGCGCATCGGCAATTTATGTTCCCGATCAAATTGAAACATTCGCCTTGCTGGGAACTGGGCCAAAATCGCAATCTGAACGATATGAAATTACTGGCCGCTATGGTGATCGTCCGGCGGGAAAAATGGCTTCCGGTTCGCCCGGGCTTCGTATCATTGTTCATCAGACCGCCCCCATTCGCCTGACCTATAGTGATGCCAAAAAATTTGATGAATTTGCGCGCGAAAAAGGTTTTGATGATGCGCTTAACCAGCATCAAGGTCGTGGCTTACCACTTGATAAAATTACTGAACGCTATCAGCGCTATGCCAAAAGCCTAATTGCCGTTGGCGGGCCTGAAAAAATGGGTGCTGGACAGGATCGGCATCTTGGTTTGGCAATCGAGCTTGTTGCCGAGGCCAACCCCTATCAATGGCCGCCGCTTCAATCCATGCCGGTGCGCGTCTATGCTGATGGAGCGCCGCTTGCCAATGCGCAAATCACTGTTTTTACACGGCATAATCCGCGCCATGTGGAAAAGGCAAAATACCAAACTGACAATGACGGACGAAGTAACTTTCTACTATTGGCTGGACGGGACTATCTTGTCGATAGTGTGATTTTGCGGCCAATGGATGGGGCGATTGAATCGGGTGATGTCATGTGGGAATCGATTTGGGCATCATTGACCTTTCAGGTGCCAGCAAATCCGAAAATGTGACTAAACCCGAAAATGCGCATAAACCAATAAAAGTGAGACAGAATCCATGACCCAGACCCATCCGATGATTGGCCGCAATCTGCGTATCGACTCAGACCGTTTATGGCAAAGCCTTATGGATATGGCAAAAATTGGCCCCGGTGTGGCTGGCGGCAATAACCGGCAGGCGCTAACCGATGATGATTCGACCGCGCGTCATTTGTTTCAATCATGGTGCGAGGCCGAAGGCTTGTCGCTTAATACCGATAAAATGGGCAATATGTTTGCCCGCCGCGAAGGCAGTGATGCCAGCTTGCCACCGGTGATGGTTGGCAGCCATCTTGATACTCAGCCAACAGGCGGAAAATATGATGGGCCGCTTGGCGTTCTGGCCGCGTTGGAAATTATTCGCAGCCTCAATGAAGCCGGACTTACAACGCGCCATCCGATTGAAGTTGTCAATTGGACGAATGAAGAAGGCTGCCGTTTTGCCCCGCCAATGATGGCGTCGGGTGTTTTTGCCGGCGTGCATGATCTGGATTGGGCCTATGACCGCACCGATGCGGCAGGTGCGCGGTTTGGTGACGAGCTGGAACGGATTGGCTGGGTTGGTGACGCGGCGGTTGGCGGCCGGCCGGTTGCCGCCTTTTTCGAACTTCACATCGAACAGGGACCCATTTTAGAGGATTCAAAAACCGATATCGGCGTTGTGACGCATGGTCAGGGATTAAACTGGATTCGCGTTACCCTAACCGGCAAAGAAGCCCATACCGGATCAACACCAATGCCATCACGGGTCAATGCGGGGCTTGGCATGGCGCAGATCACGGTGTTGGCGCATCAGATTGCATTGGCACATGCACCCCATGCGGTTGGCGCGGTTGGCCATTGTGAAATCTTCCCCAACTCAACCAATATCATTCCGGGAAAAGCGATCTTTACGATTGATTTTCGTAGCCCCGATCTGGCGGTGATCGCGGCGATGCATGATGAATTACGGACGGGTGCAAGCGCGATTGCCAAAACGCTTGGGCTTGGCATTGATTTTGAATTGGCGGGGGCGTTTGATCCGGTGGCGTTTGATCCGGCCTGTATCGACCGTGTTCGCGCGGCGGCAGACCGGCTTGGCTATTCGCATATGGATCTTGTTTCAGGTGCTGGACATGATGCTTTCTGGATGAGTCGGGTGGCCCCAACGGCAATGATCATGTGTCCTTGTGTTGATGGCTTGTCGCATAATGAAGCTGAAGAAATCAGTCAGGACTGGGCCGCAGCAAGCGCCAATGTTCTGTTTCATGCTGTTGTTGAAACCGCCGGTTTGGTCAGTGACGATTAGGCCG
>JAFMNI010000114.1 GCA_017859295.1 Candidatus Puniceispirillum sp.
TTGCCGATCCAGCATCATCACCGCGAAAAAACCGAACCGTGGCGCGTTTGTTCCATGCTTCGGCAAAGGCAGGCTTGCGCGAAATAATGGCGCTGAACATTGCTTCGGCGTCATCAAGCTGGCCAGCATCTATCATTTTGATAGCTCTATCCATTTGGTAATTGATTGCCTGATCATCTGGGTATTGTGTCCAGATAGCCCAGATTTCGCGTTCAAGGCTGGCAGCGCTGGCATTTGACAGGCTTGTTTGCAATGCGGCAAATAGCTTGTCCAGCTTTGGATCATTTTGGTCGGCATTGGCGGGCGTATAAGCAAACAAAAGCATAGCTATTGCCAGAAACATGACGATTTTTGACCCAACCGGCTTGGGGCTGGTCATTTTGGTTTGTTGATCCCTCATACTTAAAGACTACCGCCTCATCATGCGCTTGCCAAGCGATGACATTTCATGCCGTCTTAGCCAGCTTGCGATTTTGCGGCAAATCCTAATTGAGATAAAATTAAGCAAATAGCCTTTAGAGATTTGCTGGGTTTTGTTCACGCTTTGCATGATTTTGTGGGGAATGTGTTTTGATTGATCAGACGAACCGCCGGTTTGGATTTAGATCAGTTCTTTATATAGTTGTTGCTGGCTTTTGGCTTGTTAGCGGCATGATGCCAGCTATGCCAAATTCTAACCGGCTTTAGCTTTGCCGCCAAGCAAGGCCAGCACAGCGCCAGCCATTCAAGTGACCGCGTTGCTGATCGGCGTCAAGATCGCCTTCAAAGCCGTCGCTAATATTGATGACGGTCTGATAGCCAGCCGCCGACGCCGCATTGCCAGCAGCCAATGATCTGACGCCCGATCGGCATAGCATCAACAGGCTTGTATCGGACGAAACCACTGCCCCAAGTTGTTGGGTAAAATCGGCATTTGGCGTGCCATCAATACCAACCCATTCGATCAGCAATGGTTGCCGGTCAAGCGCATCCAGATTGGTAATCCCAACGAAATGCCATTCAGCTTTGGTTCGTACATCAACAAGCTGGGCTTTCGGATTGGCGGCTAAATAGGCCCAAGCCTCGGTAGCGGTCATTTGCATCATAGTTTTAGTTGTCCTGTCCAGGCGATGACAACACCAGTATTAGCAATTGCTTTGTTGTTGCCAAGCCTCTTTTTACCAGTTTTTGCCGCCTGTCGCCCTGTCCTGCAATGGCATTGCCTTGATTGGCGTTATTGACTGGCAAAGACGGCGGTTGGTTGCTGGCGATGATTCGGGGTTTGGTTTTGGGCTGTCTGGCTTTGGCGAAAAATGCTATTGAGGGTAGAACAATTGCAATCAAGGAGCCACGCCATGTCTAGTTTCAAAGCCCTTATGGTGCATCGTGACGAAGATAAAACCATTCGCCATGAAATGACCGAATTACAGCATGGTGATTTGCCTGCTGATGGCGAGGTGTTGGTTGCAGTCAAATATTCAACCGTCAATTACAAGGATGGGCTGTGTCTGTCGGGTAAGGGCGGGTTGGTGCGAAATTATCCGCATATTCCGGGTATTGATTTTGCTGGCGAGGTGGTCAGCAGTTCGGACAAACGATACAAGCAAGGCGATCTTGTGGCGCTAACCGGATGGCGTGTTGGCGAAATCTGGTGGGGCGGCTATGCGCAATTTGCCAAGGTGCGTGCCGATTGGCTGGTGCCGCTGGTTGATGGGCTTGATTGCCAGCAGGCAATGGCGATTGGCACCGCTGGCATGACTGCCATGTTGTCGGTTCTGGCGCTTGAAGATGCCGGCGTCACCCCTGATAAGGGGCCGGTTCTGGTGACGGGTGCGGCAGGTGGCGTCGGGTCGGTGGCAACGGCGCTATTGGCGGCGCGTGGCTATGCTGTGACCGCTGTTACTGGACGGCCCGAAAGCACCGACTATCTTCGCGGGCTGGGTGCAAATGATATTTTGGCGCGGGCCGAAATGCTGGAAGGTGGCGGACGGCCGCTTGAATCAGAAAGCTGGGCTGGATGTATCGATTCGGTTGGCAGCACCATCTTGGCGCGGGCTTTGGCGCAAATGCAATATGGCGGTGCGGTGGCAACCGTTGGGCTTGCTGGTGGGGCAGATCTGCCAACAACGGTGATTCCCTTTATCATTCGCGGCGTATCGCTTTTGGGGATTGATTCGGTGATGGCATCCTATGATCGGCGTGTTGCGGCATGGAGCCGGCTGGCAAGCGATTTGCCAAAGCCGCAATTATTGGCCGCAACGACGATGATCGGGCTTGATGATGTGCCGTCAGCTGGGGCTGATATTCTGGCTGGTAAAGTGCAGGGTCGATTGGTTGTCGATGTGAATGCCTAGATTGGCCTGATGATTTGGCGTGAATAATGGCCGCCATTTGATAATGAGAAAGTGTTTGCCAAAAAGTTTTTTTGCGGTTTAGCTGACAATCATTATCGGCAATATCTGCATGGAGGCGGCGATGGATCAAACCATCATTGGCTCAAACCGAAAGATTGATCCGAACCGGCGGGCGCATCTAAAGGCTGATTTGACGCCTAACGATAATGATCGTGTTGAAATTGGCCCAACCGCTTTGGCTTTTGCCGAATGGCAATTGGCTGGCATCACCCCACCCGATATTCCGGCGTTACGCGCCTATCGTCTGTCGCGATTGCAGGAACAGATCCGGAAACATGATTGTGCTGGATTGCTGTTATTTGATCCGCTGAATATCCGCTATGCAACCGATTGCACCAATATGCAGCTTTGGATTGCGCATAATCCGGCACGCGCCGTTTTTGTGCCGCCCAAAGGCAAAATGATCCTGTGGGATTTTCACAATTGCGAACATTTGTCAGCGCATTTGCCACTGATTGGCGAATTGCGGGGCGGTGCTAGTTTTTTCTATTTTGAAACAGGCGATCAAACGGCCAAGGCGGCCAAGGATTTTGCCAAGCAGATCATCGATATCATGGCAAAGCATGCTGGTGCCAATAAACGGCTGGCCGTCGACCGAATCGAACATGTTGGCTATGCCGCGCTATGCGATCTTGGTGTCACGGTTCTTGAAGGGCAGGTTTTGACCGAACATGCGCGATCAATCAAGAATGACAATGAATTAAATGCCATGCGCTGTGCCATTCATGCGTGCGAAGCCTCCATTGATGAAATGCGCGCGGTCATGCGGCCGGGGCTAAGCGAAAATGAATTATGGTCGGCCTTGCATGCTGGCAATATCAAACGCGGTGGTGAATGGATTGAAACACGGATTCTCGCCTCTGGTCCGCGAACAAATCCGTGGTTTCAGGAATGTGGCCCGCGGCTTATGCAGGCTGGGGATCTGATGGCCTTTGATACTGATCTTGTTGGTACTTATGGCTATTGCTGCGATATTTCACGAACATGGATCATTGGCGATGTCGCGCCGAATGACCGGCAAAAACATCTCTATCAAACCGCCTATGATCATGTGATGACCAATATCGGGCTGATCGAAGCCGGCATGAGCTTTGCCGATATGACGCGGGTTTCGCACCGCTTGCCCGAAATGTTTCGCCCGCTTCGCTATGGCGTATTGGCGCATGGTGTTGGGCTATGCGATGAATATCCGTCGGTGCGCTATCCAGAAGATGTCGAGGCGCATGGCTATGGCGGTTGTTTTGAGGTTGGCATGACACTTTGTGTCGAGGCCTATATTGGCGCGGTTGGCGGGCATGATGGGGTCAAGCTTGAAGAACAGGTGCTTATCACCGATTCGGGTGCAGTGCCTTTATCCACCTATCGCTATGAGGCGGCTTTTCTTGATTGATTGATTAATTGATTGGGGGGGCTGAAAAGCTGGCTGGTTATTTTACGGCTTTGACAACACCAATATGCGGTAGGTTGCGCCCTTGCTGGGCATAGTCAATGCCATAGCCGATCACAAAGGCATCAGGGATATCAAACCCAACCCAATCAACATCAACATCAACTTCGCGGCGCGATGGTTTGTTCAGCAAGGTGCAGATCGACAGGCTTTTTGGTGATCGTGTTAACAGGATTTTTTGAACCTGCGATAATGTATGGCCGGTATCAACAATATCTTCGACAATCAGCACATCACGATTTTTAATCACTGTTTCAAGATCTTGAATGATTCGCACCTGACGCGATGAAACCGTGTCATTGCCATAAGAAGATACGGTCATGAAATCAACTTCGACCGGAAGCGCAAGGCGGCGCACAAGATCGGCAATGAAAACAAATGAACCGCGCAACAGCCCGACAACAACAAGCTGTTCAGTGCCTTTGTAATGATCGGTGATTTGGCGGGCGAGATTATTTGTGCGGGCGGCAATTTCGGCTTCGGTAATCAGAATGTCGATTTCCTGCTGGCTTGATAATACGGTCATGCGCTAAGATTACCCCTGTCGTCGCAAGTGGTCTTTGATTGTTATATCGGCCGCCACTTAATATCACGCCGCCGAACATGTTGCAGTATAATCGTGCTGACAGAAATGGCTATGGCAAATTACGGTGACAGCAATGTCATTTCGGTTTCGGCCGGCAAATTGAAAAGGAATATTCTATGTCGAAAGTAGCATTTTTAGGTATGGGCGTAATGGGCTATCCAATGGCTGGCCATATCGCCGCCGCTGGTCATGAGGTGACTGTCTATAACCGGACGGCGGCCAAATCCGAAGCATGGGCTGCCCAGCATGGCGGGGCGGCTGCGTTAACACCGGCGGCGGCGGCGGCGGATGCCGATTTTGTGTTTTGTTGTGTTGGCGATGATCCCGATGTCTTGTCGGTTGCGCTTGGCGATGATGGTGCCATTCCGGCAATGAAAACTGGCGCGGTCTTTATCGATAATAGTACCGTTTCGGCCGATGTCGCGCGTCAGGTTTATGATGCAGCCAAGGCCATGGGTGTTCACACGCTTGATGCGCCGGTATCAGGTGGTCAGGCTGGCGCGGAAAATGGTAAATTGACGGTTATGGTTGGGGGTGATGATGCTGCTTTTGCTGCCGCTTTGCCTTTGATGGAATGCTATGGGGCGCGGGTCGTTCATATGGGCGGTGCTGGCAAAGGCCAACAGGCCAAGATGGTCAACCAGATTTGTATTGCCGGCCTTGTTCAGGCCTTGTCCGAAGGGTTGAGCTTTGCGATGGATGCTGGTCTTGATACCGACAAGCTGCTTGAGGCTATTTCCGGCGGCGCAGCGCAATCATGGCAGATGGTTAATCGCGGCGAAACCATGGTCAAAGGTGAATTTGATTTTGGCTTTGCCGTTGATTGGATGCGCAAGGATTTGCGGATTTGCCTGGAAGAAGCCAAACGTAATGGCGCTGATTTGCCCGTGACGGAAATTGTTGCTGGCTATTATGCCGAGCTAAGCGCCGATGGTTTCGGCCGGAATGATACATCAAGCCTGATCCGCCGATTGCGTCAATTTTAGTCTAGTGTCAATCTAGTCTGAATTGGTGATGAATCAAAAAAGGCCGGGATTGCCCCGGCCTTTTTCATGGCTAAATGGCCGCTACAGGCCGATACAAACAAATTTGATTTCAAGAAATTCATCAATGCCATATTTAGAGCCTTCACGCCCAAGGCCTGAATTCTTGACGCCGCCAAAAGGGCCAACCTCGGATGAGAAAATGCCGGTAT
>JAFMNI010000115.1 GCA_017859295.1 Candidatus Puniceispirillum sp.
TCATTGCCAAAGACTGGCAAGAAACAATCATAACAGCAAGGTTTCAATCGGGTAAAACAGCCGTTATCAGTGCCTATTCGCCACGAATCCTGATAATTGTTCGCCGGTTTTTAGCCCATGCTTCGGGCGATGCGCCACGCATGGCTGGCCGTTCCTTGCCAAAAGATTTGGTAGTGATCCGCCGCTGGTCAACACCCATACGGGCAAGCTGTTTGCGAACCGCTTCAGCGCGTTTATGCCCAAGCGCGATGTTATAATCGCGGGTTCCACGCTCATCACAATGACCCTCAATCAGAATTTGAACCGCCGGATAGGATTTCAGATAATCGGCAACAAACAAAAGACCTGACAGGGTTTGCTGGCTCAAAACCGCGCTGTCATAATCAAAATAGCTAAGATAGCCATCAATTTTGATATCAATTTTGGCCTGTTTGGTGGCAGCCTTTGATGGTGCCTGATCTAGAGATTGATCTGATGTTTGGTCGGTTATTTGAGCTGGAGCCGCATTTTCAGCTTTGGCAGGTGCCGCATCAGCCTGTGCAGCCGATGGCATTTCCACAACCGGACAGGCGCGATCAGCCGGACAGGCAGGGCCATCTTCGAAAACAACGACGCTACAGCCGCTGAGCCATAGGCCGATAAAGGCGGCGCGCAATGTCCGGCAGATCATCATAATGGTTTACGCCTGTTTTCACTATCTTTGGTCTTCTTGCCAAAAGGATAACGACCCTGTTCGGATTTATGTAAGCCTTTGCCGCGGCTTTTTTGAAATTGCGCCATTATCGGGTTGTCGGTTTGCGGCAAGGCCGATAGCCTAAAACAGCACGAATTCCCGATGTGCAGCCACAAGGCTGTTCATCAGCCAGATATCCCATTTGGTACAAATCACCGGAGCCAAAACCATGAATTTATTTCCCAAACTTCAACAACGCGATGCAGAACAAAATCCGATCCGAATTGGCATGATTGGCGCTGGTAAATTTGGCAGCATGTTTTTGGCGCAGGCAAACCGGCTTCCGGGGATTCATATTGTTGGCATTGCCGATCTTAACCCGTCAAATGCCCGCTCGAATCTTGCCTATGTTGGTTGGCCAGCCGAAAAATACAATGCCGCATCGCTTGATGATGCGGTGAAAACCGGCACTAGTTTCGTTGGTGACGATTGGCAGGCTCTTATCAGCCATCCGGCAATTGACATGATTATTGAATGCACCGGCGATCCAGTTGCCGCCGTCCATCATGTTATAACCGCGTTTCAGCATGGCAAAAATGTTATCAATGCAACGGTTGAAGCCGATGCTTTTTGTGGCGCGGGTCTCAATCAGGCAGCGATCGAGGCAGGGGTTGTCTATTCGATGGCCTATGGTGACCAGCCGGCGCTGACCTGTGAACTTGTCGATTGGGCGCGGACATGTGGCTTTAAGGTGGTGGCGGCCGGACGTGGGCATAAATGGCTTGCCGAATATCGGTTTTCAACACCTGAAACAATCTGGAATTATTGGGGGCTAACCGCCGAACAGGCCGAACGTGGCCGGTTAAATCCAAAAATGTTTAACTCATTTCTTGATGGGTCAAAACCGGCGATCGAATCGGCTGCCATTGCCAATGCCACCGGCCTTGGCGTTCCGCAAAACGGGCTGGCTTTCCCGCCAGGCGGTGTTGATGATATTGCAAATCTGATGCGGCCAAAATCGGCTGGCGGGGTTTTGGAATCCGAAGGTCTTGTCGAGGTGATCTCATGCCTGACGCCCGATGGTGCCGAAATTCCGCATGATATTCGCAAAGGCGTTTGGGTCGCCATCGAAGCCGATAATGATTATGTGCGCAATTGCTTTGAAGAATATAAAGTCATCACCGACACAACCGGCCGCTATATGAGCCTCTATAAAAAATGGCATTTGATCGGGCTAGAGCTTGGCATGTCGGTTGCCTCGGTTGGGCTTCGCGGCGAGCCAACTGGTGCTGCTACCTGTTTCAATGCTGATGTACCAGCCATTGCCAAAGCCGATCTTGGCGCTGGCAGCATGCTTGATGGTGAAGGTGGCTTTACCATCTATGGCGGGGTGCGGCCTGCGGCGATGTCAGTCGCCAATCGCTATTTGCCTTTGGGGCTTGCCAATCATGTCAAGCTGGTGCGCCCAGTCAAAAAGGATCAGCCCATTACGCTTGATGATGTTGAAATTGAAACAACATCAACAGCCTATAAGCTGCGCAAAAAAACCATTGCCATGCTGGCGCGTTGATCGAGATGTGACCAGATAGCCTTGCCCCGAAATGGCAACAGCGTTAGAACAGACAATGAATAGAGGGACAGGCTTCCCCAAGTCAAACTGCGTCCGGCCTAGATACAGACTAGTCCTCTCTTTTTAGGCCTCTTAATTTTAAAGGAATTCCCAATGTCAGTTACTTTGGATCAAGCCCGTATCATCTCCGAAGCCGCCCTTGCCAAAGCGCGCGAACTCGGTCTGAAACCTATTAGCGTTATCATTATGGACCCACGCACATCGCTTGTTGCCTGCCTGTCAGAAGAAGGCGTCAGCCAGATGCGGTGGCGCATTGCACAAGGCAAGGCAAATGCCGCAATCAAGCTTGGCTTGGGCACCCGCGCATTGATGGCGCGCGCCGAACAGCAAGCCTATTTCATTCAAGCCATGAACGGGCTTGCCGATGGCGAATTTGTTCCTGTCCCGGGCGGTGTTTTGATTCGTGATGCCGATGGCAATCTGCTCGGTGCAATTGGCATTTCGGGAGATACATCAGATAATGACGAAGCCGCCGCCCTTGCAGGTATCGCTGCGGCTGGGCTGGTTGCCGAAACCGGCTAAGCGCGGCCTTTTCCAACATAACCGCAATTGTGATTTGGCTCAGCCCTGAAAGGTTGAGCCAAATTCATCACGAAGGATATTTTTCTGCACCTTGCCCATCGTATTGCGTGGCAGTGAGTCAACAAGAATCAATTTGCGGGGCTGTTTGAATCGGGCAAGTGTTTTGCCAAGATCGGCCTCGATCGCGTCAAGATCGACCGGCTGGCCACCATCGGCAACCAGAATGCCGATCACGCTTTCACCAAAATCAGGATGGGGCGCACCAATGACGGCGCTTTCCAAAACACCCGGCTGTTCATCGAGAACCAGCTCGATTTCCTTTGGATAGATATTATAGCCACCCGAAATGATTAGATCCTTGTTACGGCCGACAATCTGTAAATAGCCATGCTCGTCAATTCGGCCAAGATCGCCAGTGATGAAAAACCCATCTTCACGCAGTTCTTCGCGGGTTTTTTCGGGCATGTTCCAATAGCCAACAAACACATTTGGCCCGCGCACTTCGATCTGGCCAATTTCACCATCGACAAGCGTTTCGCCATTATCCGGGTTGGTGATTTTCATATCCACACCGGGCAACGCCATGCCAACCGTACCGGCGCGACGTTCGCCATCATAGGGGTTGGATGTGTTCATATTGGTTTCGGTCATGCCATAGCGCTCGAGAATGCGGTGCCCTGTCCGGCTTTCAAATTGGATATGGGTTTCAGCCAGCAAAGGCGCACTTCCCGAAATGAAAAGCCGCATATGGCGCGTTAGATCAGGCGTCAGCCGCGGATCATCAAGAAGCCGTGTATAGAAGGTTGGGACCCCCATCATCGAGCTTGCCTTTGGCAGCGCATCAATCACCATATCGGCCGAAAATTTCGGCAAGAAGATCATGCTTGCCTTGGCCAGAAGGATAATATTCGTCGCCACAAACAAACCATGTGTGTGGAAAATCGGCAGCGCATGAAGAAGCACATCATTCGCATCAAACCGCCATTCGCCAATCAAGGTTTCGGCATTTGACAAAAGGTTGTTTTGCGTCAGCATCGCGCCTTTTGACCGGCCGGTTGTCCCTGATGTGTAAAGAAAAGCCGCCAGGTCATCGGCACCGCGAGGCACGGTGGCAAATATATCGCTTGCGGTTGCCGCACTATCGGCAAAACTGCCGCTACCATCGGCATTCAACCGTTCAAGAACCGCGCCATGCTCGCTTGCCACCGCTGCAAGGTCAAAATGCTGGTCGGCGACGACAAGCTTGGCACCTGAGTCACCAACAAAATAGGAAACTTCGGCTGGCGTATAGGCCGTATTCAGCGGCAGGAAAATAACCCCTGATTGAACACAGGCAGCATAAAGCGCAAGCGCTTCGGCAGATTTTTCAATTTGCGCCGCCAGCCGGTCACCAACATCGAGTCCAATTGACTGGATAACATTTGCAAATCGCGCCGTTTGCCGCAAAAAACTGTCATAGGATTGCTGTGACCCATCGGCAAAGATTAAGAACGGCTTTTGTTCACCTTGATGACATCCAAACAAACGGTCATACAGTAAATTCGACATGGAGATTTCCCACAAAAAATAACGTCAACAGCAAACCGCTATGTAGCGCGGTCAGTAATTTCAATTTCAGCAGCCAGCGTTTTTACCGATTTTTCGGCAATCACCGTTTGTTGATTGGCAAAAGCTTCATGATTTTCACTGATCCGGGACAGATCATAGCGATAATTTACCATGACGCCACAAGATTGCGCCATGCCATTTTTCGACTTGTCAGCATTAGCATGAACCGCGCCAACAAGCGCCCCATTATTCAGATGAAACCGCGCCACCGGATCACGCGGTTGGCCAGTATGATGCTTGGCATTCAGCAGATAATGCGCGGCCAATTGCCTATGGGTTTCGGCCGTGGCATCAGCATCAAAATTGCCGGTTTCACGAAGCCATTTTACCAGCCCGGGAATTGGCGATAAGGTGACGAAATTTCGGATTTGGGGCAATTCACGTAGCAAATGTTGAACCACGGTTTTGATCAATGAATTGCCAAAGGAAATGCCAGCAAGGCCCGCCTGACAATTCGAAATTGAATAAAAGGCCGCCGTATCAGCCTTTTCAGCCGCCATCGCATCACGGTTTTCAAGAAGGACGCTTTGAATCGAATTTGGCGTTCCTTTGGTCAACGCCACCTCGACAAAGATCAGCGGTTCATCAGGCATTGCCGGATGGAAAAATGCAAAACAGCGGCGATCTTCAGGCTGTAACCGGCGCCGCAAATCATCCCAATTTTCAATCTCGTGAACCGATTCATAGGTGATGATCTTTTCCAGAATATGCGCCGGACTTGACCAGTTGATCGGTCGCAAAACAAGGAATCCACGGTTAAACCATGATGCAAACAAATGTTTGAAATCGACATTCAATTTGCCAAGATCGTGATGTTCGGGAAGAAACCGGATCAAGTCTTCGCGCATTGCCACCAATTTGGCGGTGGCGTCATGCGTTTGGTTCAACCGACGAATTAATTGCAATCGGGCAGGCTCAACCCTAGCCGTCATCGCCTCATAGTTTTTGGCAGATGGTGCGTCCTGATAGTCCTTGATTGCCGCGATCGCAATCTCGGCAGGAACATCCATGTCATTTGCCAGAAGCGAAAACCAAGCCAGCTTGCCGGCATCATCAAGATCGGCATAGCGGTCAAGAATCAATTGCGCAAGCGACATTCCCGACACATCACCGCGGCTTGATAATAATGCCTGACACAAGGCGTCAATTGGCTTGTTATCATCTTCAACGCGG
>JAFMNI010000116.1 GCA_017859295.1 Candidatus Puniceispirillum sp.
ATCAAGAAGCGTCTGTTTTTCGCTTTCATCACGCAAATCCAGATAACAGCTTCGCTTGCCATGGCTTGTATCGGCAACATAAGACCAAACCTGCGGCAAATGCGGTGCCGAGACCATAAGAACATCAGCCCCATGTTCGGCAAGGGTGCGGCCAGTGATCGGTCCGGCAAGGATGCGCGTCAGATCAAGCGCCCTTATCCCTGATAATGGACGATCACCTGCTGGCATTGGTTCGGGTTCGCTATCGCCAATCTTGATGATTTCAACAACCGGCTTTGCCGCCAGAATTTTGCCATGCGGCTCTTGCAGCCATTCTTCATTCGTGCGGATCATTCCCCCGCATACCCGCGCTTCGTCAATCGCGTTTTCCAGCTCAAGCGCATCCCATTTGGCAACGGCTTTGGCAATCGACTCTGTATTGGCATCGGCTTGCAACAGATCCAGCATGCGGCGGCGCAGATGATCAAGCCCGAAATGCGGCAATAGCCAACGCCCGTCCTTGGTCTGGAAAATACCCGTTAGGCCTCGATTTGCCTCATGGCTTGCATCAGTGACATTTTCAAAAACACCATTGGCATTTTTCGCCTGAAAATAATTTTTACTTTTCAGGGCAGCGGTTGCCGCAACGGCATCAATGGCAATTGCTTGCCGCAGACCCGTTTTCAATTCCCACAGATCATTCACCGCAACCCCAATGCCAGCAATCGCTGCCGATGCTGTCGCCGCCAGTCGGAAATGTGTGTTCAGAACAGGGTCTGACCCAGTGATGCTAACTTCATCTTTTTCGGGAAGTGGCAAGCCGCGAATGGCCATTAATTTATCAAATGCAGACATCAAGAACCTCTAAAATACGAATCAAATGGTCATTTACCAGCTTACCAACATGAGTTGGCTGAATTAACTATCGCATAATTTCGCTGCTGGTAAAGCAAGATAAACAGGTCAGTTATTTTGCGCATTTTCTATTGTTTGCTCGCCTTGCGCTTTATGCAACTATTATCACCTGATGCATTAGCTGGAAGATTTTTGTTGAAAGATATTGGGGCGAGGTTTTGCTTTTATGATATTTCAAATTTTACTTGCCATCACCATCCTTGCAAGCTCGGCCTGCGGTCTGATTATTGAAATTGTTGCTGGCAGGCTTTTGGCACCTGTTTTCGGGATGTCGCTTTACACATGGACATCAATCATTGCCGTGGTTCTTGCCGGATTATCGGTTGGCCATTGGATTGGTGGTCATTTGACGCGCGGTCATTTTGTCAAACACGCCCAATTCATCAAAATTGGCTATGCGCTTTTCCTATCATCACTGACAAGCCTTCTTATTTTGC
This sequence comes from Candidatus Puniceispirillum sp., assembly GCA_017859295.1. Taxonomy (GTDB): domain Bacteria; phylum Pseudomonadota; class Alphaproteobacteria; order Puniceispirillales; family Puniceispirillaceae; genus UBA3439. Next base: position 1,332 of record JAFMNI010000116.1, read on the forward strand.
TGCTTCTTGATTTTATCCCAAGTATTTTGCAAATGGCCAATCTCAGCGTGATCAACGCCATTCTGGTGTCGTCCCTTATTCTGTTTTTCTTGCCAAGCTTGTTTGTTGGCATTGTGTCACCCCTTGCCACAAAATTGGCGATCGATATTCATCCGCAAGGTGAAACGGGCGTGGTGATTGGCAGGATGTATGCTCTTGGTTCGGCTGGTGCTATTTTTGGGGCGCTTCTGGCTGGCTATTTTCTGATTTCAACACTTGGATCGCGAAATACCGTCATTTTGGTAGCGGTGATCTATTTTGCCCTTGGATCGGTCTTTTTCCTGATCGGCTATAAACAGAATGCAAAAGTGATGATCATCCCGCTTGCGATTGGGGTTTCGATGATGGCTGGTGCGCAAAAAATTGGCGCGCTGAAAAGCCAATGCGTCACCGAAAGCAATTATTTCTGTATCCAGATTCAGGATGTCGGCATGGCTGGAGCTGAAACCCGCCTGATTGCCCTTGATCATCTGGTGCATTCCATCAATGAAAAAGACCAGCCCGAACGGCTGCATTCGCCTTATGTCCATTTTGTTGATGAATATATCAGCCTTCGTTTTGGCGACCGGCCACCACAATCATTTTTCATTGGCGGCGGCGGGTTTTCGTTGCCACGCGCCTGGATTGCAAAATATCAGGGCAAAGCCGATATAACGATTGCCGAAATTGACCCGCAGGTGACCGATATTGCCAAGGCCAAATTATGGTTTTCGCCCGATGGATCACAAACCAAAGTCATTCATGGCGATGCCCGATATGAATTGAATAAACTGGCTGATGATGTGAAATTTGATCTTGTTTTTGGCGATGCCTTCCATGATATCTCGATCCCCGAACATCTGGTCACACAGGAATTTAATGATCTTGTTGCGCGGCGGCTGCATGATGATGGCGTTTATCTGGTGAATGTTGTCGATAATGCCAAACGCCCACTATTTTTGCTGTCCTATGTCAAAACCTTGCAGCGTTCCTTTGACAAGGTTGAAGTCTGGTTCGAACCTGACCCAAGACAGCAAGGCATGCGAACAACCTTTATTGTTGTTGGCACAAACACCCCGCTTGAAGATGATTTCATCAATGCCGAAAATGGCTTTGAAAGAAGCTGGTGGCGTTGGCCAAATACCAAGCTAATATCAGCAAGTGCCAATCAGCAGTTACCAATTTTAACCGATGACCGCGCGCCGGTTGACAAGCTTATGAGCGGTCTATTGCTTGGCAATCTGCATTAAGCCCCCTATTCGCCCGATCTTGGAGAGAATTTATGTTTGTATCAGATGTGGTGAAACAGCAATTGGCACCAACGGGTGTCTTGCGTGCCGGCATTAATTTAAGCAATTTCCTGCTGGTATCGGGCACTGCCGCTGATGGCAGCCTGCAGGGGATTTCGCCCGATATCGCCAATCTTGTTGCCTCAACGCTTGGCCTGCCTTGCGAATTGATTTGCTTTGATCGGCCGGGGAAACTGGCCGATGCCGTCAATCAGGATATCTGGGATATCGGCAATATCGCCTTTGAGGCTGAACGCGCCCAAACGCTGGATTTCAGTCACCCCTATGTTGTGATCGAAGCCAATTTTCTGGTACGTCATGATGATGATTTTTTGACCAATGATGATGTTGATCGGGCTGGCACAAAAATCGCCGTTTCCGAGCGAAGCGCCTATGATCTGTGGCTTACCGATCATTTCAGCCAAGCCCAGATTATTCGGGCGTCATCAATTCAGGCAGCGCATGATTTGTTTTTTGAAAAAAAGGTCGATGTTCTGGCCAGTCTGAAACCAAAGCTTCTTGAAGACTTGGCCAATCATAGCGGCCTTCGGATGATCGACCCTCCCTTTACCGCGGTAAAGCAATCAATCGGCGTCGCCAAGGGCAAAGCGGATTCAATTGCCTTTATCAATGCGCTGATTGCGCAATCAATCGAGAATGGCTGGATCGCGGCGCAGCTTGAAATCCATGGCATGACCGGAAAATTAGGTATAGACCCTAACTAGACGCCAAGACTGACTGCACAAAACCGAAACCCGATCAAAAAAGGCTATCACCATGAAATCAATTTTGATCACCGGATGTTCAAGCGGCATTGGCCTTGACTCGGCGCTTGCTTTTCGTGATGCCGGCTGGAAAGTTATTGCCAGCTGTCGCAAGCCAGCGGACTGCGCAATGATGCGTGATCACCATAAAATTCATAGCATTTGCATTGATTATGAAGATGAGACGAGCATCATCAAAGGCTTTGCTGATGCGCTTGAATTTACCGGCGGGCATCTAGATGTCTTATTCAATAACGGCGCTTATGGCATTCCGGCGCTTGTTGAAGATCTTCCAACAGATGCCTTGCGGGCAATTTTTGAGGCAAATTTCTTTGGCTGGCATACATTGTCACGGCTTGCTATCGCGCAGATGCGCAAACAAAAACAGGGTCGCATTATTCAGAATTCATCGGTTCTTGGCTTTGCCCCCTTGAAATTCAGGGGTGCCTATAATGCCACCAAATTTGCATTGGAGGGGCTAACCGATACGATGCGGCTAGAACTTCACGGAACAAATATTCATTTAATCCTTGTTGAACCGGGGCCAATTCGAACCCGGATCAGGGAAAATGCCTATATACAATTCAAACAATGGATCAATTGGAAGGGCACCGCCCGCGAATCTTGGTATGAAGACATCGCCATACCGCGCCTATCAGCCATTGATCCGCCACGAGATACTTTCGAATTGATGCCGGTTGCCGTCACCAAGGCGGTGATGCATGCGGCCACAGCAAAACGGCCAAAACTGCGATACCGCGTCACCACCGCGACAACATTAATGATGATCCTTCGCCGGTTGCTCAGCTCGCGCGCCTATGATGCGCTAGCGCGCCGGCTGTAACGATTGCAAACATATAAATGGCTGATGCGAGCCTCCGAAAGGGCTGGTGCTTATTCTTTGACTGGCATTCGGATTTGCACAAAATTACGAATGGCCATGCCAATCAAAATTACGCTTGTGCCATAGACGGCTTTCTCACCAAATGAAAACTGCTCTGAAAACAATATCGTCAGGCTTGCCACCACTGTCGCAATATAATTCAGCCCCAAAAACGCGGCGCGAAATTTCATTTTCATTTGAACCTCATATCACCATCTAAAACCGCAGCCATAAGCCACATATTATCAATAACACATAAATCACCAGCCAAGGCAACGTCATTGCGCTGGCAAAATAAACCGCCATCCCCATAATGATATCGCCAAGATTGACATGACCCGAATATGATGACCCGAATATGATGTTAATTTTGGTTGGCATTCATCGGATATCTGGCCGCCGCCAAAGCAATGAAACCGAGTGAGACCCTTTGTCAGAGATTGTTGCCCCAAAGCCGGTTCGTGGATCTGAGTGGATTTATCTGCAACGCCAATTTTTCATTTATGAAAATCAGGGCTGCGATAAATGTATTCGCAATACCAAGCCGCCCTATCTGCCACCATTGCGCGGGGTGCATGTTAGTTATGATGCCAAAACATCCGATTATCTATGCGGCTTTTGCGTCCGATCACAGATGACACCATAACCATCTCCATTTTGAGTCGGGTTAATTTTTTGCAGCTTGATCGGTCTTTTCGGGTGCTAAAAGATTCTTGCCCTTATTCTGCTTTGCGATCTTGTTCAGATAGCCGGCTTGCTGCTTTCGCTGCGCTTTGCCTGCCCATCCACCATTTTGATTTTTTGTTTGCGTTTTCATGTGCGTTACATAGCACATGCTGCCATCATCCGACTCAAAATAATCATCAAAACGGGTTTTTGATCATTGGCGTTTGTCCGCTGGCAGCATTATCGCTTTGGTTTGATTGAAGCATGGACGTCACCAAGGCTATAATGGTTGGAAAGCGTTATAATTTGTAATCAGCATCCAAACCAATTTTGCTGGCAAGCGCAAAGACAGACAGCATTTCAGGAGACAAATTTGAACGATATGGATGATCCGATTTGCCCGCTTTGTCTTCGGTCGATTCCTGCCAATGTTGCGCAATCAAAACATCATTTGATTCCAAAACTAAAAGGCGGAAAAACCGGTGAGACGGTTCTATTACACCATATCTGTCACAAAGAAATACATGCAAGTTTGACCGAAGCCGAATTGGCAAGAGATTATCATTCGATTGACGCACTGCGGCAGCATCCAAGAATTGCCAAATTTATCAATTGGATTAAAAAACGGCCAGCCGATTTCAATTC
>JAFMNI010000117.1 GCA_017859295.1 Candidatus Puniceispirillum sp.
ATGCCTTTATTGTTGGCACGGTATCGGCAATTGTGATCGGTATCCCTGTCGGCATTTTGATGGGTAAAAACCGCTTTATTGATGAATTGCTGTTGCCTTGGGTCAATATGTTCCTAAGCGCGCCATTAACTGCGCTGGTGCCTGTTCTGATGGTGCTGTTCGGGTTTGGGTTAAAGGCTATCATTATCACGACGGCGTTATTTGCGATCTGGATCATTGTGTTGAACGCTCGCGCTGGCGTTCTGCAGATTAATCGGTCCCTTGTTGAAATGGCACATTCTTTTGGTGCATCACCCAAAGACGCCTTTTTCAAAATCTATTTTTGGGCAGCTTTGCCGGAAATTCTTGGCGGTGTCCGGATTGGTTTTATTCGCGCGGTCAAGGGTGTCATTATTGGGCAATTGCTGATATCAATTGTTGGGTTCGGCGCTCTGTTTGAACTCTATTCTGCAAATTTCTTGATGAAGCATTTCTGGGCAGTGCTATTGGTGCTGTTTGCGCTGGCTTTCTTGATTGCAGAATTTTTGGCCTATCTTGAGCGGCGCGTTGCCTATTATGCGGCACGCCGGTCTGTCTAATCTATTTGCTTTGTTATTGGTAAAAGGAAAATTCCAAGATGACGAATTATGTAATTGAGCCGGCACAGCAAGTCAGCTTGCCAGTTCGTGGCAGTGATGCTGTTTTTCCGGTGCGCCGGATCTATTGTATCGGCCGTAATTATGCCGATCACGCCATTGAAATGGGCCATGATCCGGATAAAGAGCCGCCATTCTTTTTCCAGAAAAATGCGGAAAATGTTGATACCAGCGGTGAGTTTCCGTACCCGCCACAAACCAGTGATGTGCATTTCGAAATGGAAATGATTGTTGCGCTGAAAAGTGGCGGTGTTGATATTCGTGAAGAAGATGCGCTTGATCATGTGTTTGGCTATGGTCTTGGGCTGGATATGACGCGCCGCGATTTGCAGGGCGAGGCCAAAAAGATGGGTCGTCCTTGGGAAATCGGCAAGGCGTTTGAAAGATCGGCACCGATGAGCGAGTTGGTGCCAGCCAGTGACACCGGGCATCTTGAACAGGGGCGGATTGCGCTTCAGGTCAATGGCGCCGAACGTCAAATTGGTGATTTGAACCAGATGATCTGGAAAGTGCCGGAAATGATTGCGTATCTATCGCGCTTTTATGACATTGCTGCTGGTGATCTGATCATGTCTGGAACGCCAGCCGGTGTCGGGCCAATCGAACGTGGTGACGTGATGGTTGGCGAGGTTGAAGGTATCGGATCATTTACCGTTACCGTTGTCTGATAATACACCATTCGCCAAAACAGCCATTGGCTGAAACCGAAATTGGCCAAAATAGCCTGAAATGAAAACAGATCTGGGCGTGGGGCTAGTCGATTGCTAGAACCGCGCCCATACCTGATGCGGCATGTTCCAGCATATGGCAATGAAATAGCCATAGACCCGGGTTATCGGCCTTGAAAACAAGGCTGATACGTTCTCGCGGCTGCATAAGCCAAGTGTCGCGCTGGCCTGTGGGAAGCGCCATCGTCGGGTCATCCGACATAACCCAGAAATGATGGCCATGAAGATGCATTGCATGACGCCATGCTGTATCGTTATAAACATCAAGTGACACAAGATCATTTTGATCAATCTCGGCAAAAAGCGTTGAATAATCGCCAATCTGGCCGTTAAAAGCCCATAGTTTTTTGTGTTTTTGCGCCAATTCGCGAAGTGACAATTCCGCCCCTTCAAACATCGCTGTCTGCAAATTGCCCATCGCGCCGCCCTGCATGTGAATTGGGATGCGGCGTAGTTGCTTCAAAGATGGCAACGCCGCCGGTTTTGGCGTGTTAATCGGCGTTTTACTATGGCTTGACGGGCCAAGCGCAGGATCAACAAGCAGGGTTGCCGCCGGATAAGGCTCGCCAGTGCTGATTTCGGCAATCTCGATACTGCCACGATCCATATCCAGAATAACATCGGCGCGTTGCGCTGGTGCTAGGGTGATTTTGGTCACTTGCTCAGGCTGGCAAAAAGCACCATCAAGCGCGATCAAGGTCGCCGCCGCATTGGTCAATTGGAACGTCATGATTCGTGCATTCGCGGCGCTGATCAGGCGTAAACGGATGCGCGCTTTGTCTTTCACCCGAAATTCGGGTGCCGATTTACCATTGACGGTAAGCCAGTTACCAAGCCGTCCGCCATGTGACCAATCATGCAACCCGCCCATTGATGCTTGGTCAATTTGCGCATCATTATCCAGCCGCCAATCATCAACCATCAAACATAGATCATGGTCAACATCAGGATCTTGGTCATCATCAATGATCAAGGGGCCATAAAGCCCGCGTGCCACCTGTTCCCAGCCCATATTATGGGCGTGATACCAATAGGTACCGCTGTCATTTAGCGGGAATTCATAAGCGAATGTCTCGCCGGGTTCGATCGGTGCTTGCGTTAGATTGGCAACACCGTCCATTTCATTCAAATTACGAATACCGTGCCAGTGAATGGTCGTTGCCATATCAAGGTTGTTCCGAACCTCGGCGCGAAGCACATCGCCTTTGCGATAGCGCAGCATTGGGCCCGGGCAAGATTGGTTGTAAAGCCATAGATCAGTGTCAGGCTGGCCGGCACCAGCAATGTTTAGCCGTGTCTTGCCAGCCGTGATTTGCTGCATTGGCGTTGCGGCATTGAGGCGTGTCCATGGGGACGGCGCAACCAATGAACTTGTCGCACCAGCAGCGGCGAGGGTGAGGAAATGACGTCTTTTCATTCTTGGAAAATAACACCTAATCGCGATATTGACGATGGGAAATCACAGGCATCGGCTGATTTGTCACAGGTGACGCCAGCCAAGTTGTGACCATGAGCCATCAGGTTAGGGGGTTGCATTGGGAAAAAACAAAGGCCTGTTTTCATGCTGGAAAGTGGCAATTGCGGTTTGCCCCTTGGGCGATAACAGCCAATTGGCAAAAATACGAGACTCGGCCGCCTTTATTGTTGGGCAATGGATTTGGCTAACCAAAACAACGCCATATTGGTTGAATAATGCCGGATCCCCCTGAAATAGCGGCATATGTGTGGTTTTGTTTTTGAATGTCAGCCATGTTGCGCGATCGGTCAGGGCATAGGCATCAGCCTGAACCGCAAAATTGAGCGTTGCCCCCATACCAAGGCCAGTTTCAAGATACCATTTGCCGCTAGCATCTGTCGGTGTTGTGCGTGCGGCCTGCCAAAATCGGCGTTCGGCCTTATGTGTGCCGCTATCATCGCTTCGTGACGCGAATCTGGCTTTGGCCGCGGCAATTTTCTGAAAAGCCTCAATTGTTGTTTTGGCGGTTCCGATTTGTGCCGGATCATTTTTGGGGCCAACCAGAATGAAGTCATTATACATCAAATCATGGCGCTGACTGCCAAAGCCATCGGTCACAAATTTTTCTTCATCAATTTTTGAATGGACAATGACCAACTCGGCATCACATTTTTTGGCATTGCGAAGCGCCTGACCCGTGCCAACGGCAACAATACGCACATCAATATCGTTTTCAGTCTCGAATAACGGCAATAGATGGTCATAAAGGCCTGAATTCTGGATTGAAGTGGCGGATTGAACAATGATCACTGGTGCGGCCGCATGGCCAGCCATGGCGAAAAAGCCGGTCAAAAGCGTGATATAACCCGCCATCACCAATCGTGTAAAACACGATAGGCGGCACAAATTTGAAAAAAAGCTGAAAACAAGCCGGAACATTCTAATGTTTTATTGAATATTAAGAAGCGTTGCAAACCCGATGTTTTGTTTTTCATATCGCCTCGCATATAGATAATAGGTAAGGTTAAGGCGGACTTGATTTGTTGGCAAAGGAGGTCATTTTTGACCGCAGCGAAAAAGACACGGCATGCGGCCCAAGAACCGGGGGTGCGTACAAAATTATTCATTGCTGATGAGACCATTGGCCTTGGCAAAATTAATCTGCTGGCCTTGCTTGGCGAGGCTGGGTCGATCAGCGCGGCGGCGCGCCAGATGGGAATGAGCTATCGCCGTGCGTGGTTCCTGCTTGATTCAATGCAAAGCGGGTTTCGTGACCCGTTGTTTGTGACCGAGCGCGGCGGATCGAGCAAGGGCGGGGCTAGATTAACCCCGCTTGGCAAAGATTTGATTCGCCGCTATCGGGCGCATGTTGCCCTTGTTGACGATCAATCAGCCGATATTCTGTCATGGATGCGGTCCGTTCAGATTGATCATAATGATGATTAGGCGGTGTTGTTTGGGAAAACAGCGCTGGCAACGGGTTCATCTGCGTTAAAAAAGCTGCTAGGGTAAACGCAATATTATTTAATTTAGGGTTTTACTGATAATGAAATTTCCACCATGGCATCAACGGCCTGATGAATTTGATCCGGAAACGCATCGTGAGGGCATTTTGGACAGCCAGTCCTTTTTACGCGTTGCTGACCAGTTTATCTCGCTGGCAAATCAGCGAAACAAAAAGATCGAATCAACCGAATTACAGATGGTCATGCTGTATGCGGCGGCACGTTATGCCGCACATGTTGGCAAAAATGTTTTGAATGTTGAGGAACAGGAAGATTTTGTTCAGCATATGGTGGCGCAATATACTGATATGTTGCGTGAACATATGGCCGATCCAACGGTTTAGAAAAAGGGTTTGTTTGTTTTGCGTTTGTTTGGTCAGTCTATTTTTGCCGCAGTTTTGTTTGGTGGTGCCTTTATGGGCGTCGCGGCCAAAGCCGATACCGCTGTTGAACGAGGGCTAAAAGTGGTGCGCGAACATTGCACGCGATGCCATGTTGTGCCGGGGATCAACCCTTATGGCGGTATTGGATCAACCCCGTCCTTTTCGGCGATGAAATGGCTTGATGATTGGGCATATCGATTTGAGGTTTTTTATATTTTGCCGCCGCATCCATCACTTGTGCGGATCGAAGGTGTAAGCGAGCCAAGAAGTGACGCCCTGCCAGCCTTTAGCAAAGAAATCATCCTTACCCTTGAGGATGTTGATGACATATTAGAATTTGTTAAAACCCTGAAAACACCCGAATAACGGGCAGCGTTTAAACAGACAAAATCTCGAAATTACAAAGCCTGATCCATTAGGCCCATTATGATAGGAATGACGATGAGCAAAGACCAACGCGAAGATATGACCGCCAGTGAAATGGCAATGCGGAAATTTTTAAAGCAGCTTGGCGTGACCGCGCATCAGGAATTGGCTGACGCGCTTGCCAAAGCGGTGGCCGATGGCAAGATTGCGGCTGGCGCAGAAGTGGCGGTAACAGCGCGTGTCGAGATTGCCGATCTGCAATTCACACATGATGTCACGGCAAATTTGGTGGCACCTGAATAAATGACCGCTTTGACCCAAGACTTGATTCTGGTAGCGCTAGCGAATGTTCAGGATCCATCGCAGGGGCGCGATATTGTTGCGCTTGGCATGGTAACCGGCTTGCAAATCAAGGATAGCAATATCAGTTTTGCCCTTCAGGTGCCGGCGCATCGCGGGCCAGCAATGGAACCGGTGCGCCGTGCCGCGGAAAAGGCGGCGCTGGCGATCG
>JAFMNI010000118.1 GCA_017859295.1 Candidatus Puniceispirillum sp.
GATCAGCCTTTGAGTACAGGCAACACTTTTGGTCACTCTTTGGTCACTTTTAGGGCGACAAAAGGCCCATTTTGCCCCTATTGTCGTCATATACGGCAACAACAGACACAGGCTGTGATCAAGGGTATACATAGAAAAAGACGGACAAAATGGCGATTCCGGGAGGACTCGAACCCCCAACCTGCTGATTAGAAGTCAGCTGCTCTATCCAGTTGAGCTACGGAACCATTTTCATAATGCGTCAGGTTGTGCCGGTTTTTACCCGATTTGTCCAGAAGCCTTTTCCAATGACGCAAGGTTAACCCAGTCAAAGCTGCTTCCAAAGATGAATCCCAAACAATCATCCAAAAATATGTATTTCGATTATGATTGCGAAAACGGCTTTGGGTTATGCTGGCGATCAATGAGTCCAGGCACCATTGCGGGTAAAGGCAAAATTATCAGCATAGGCGCGCGGCTTGACGCGCCGTGATTTCGGCTGTTGAACAACATAATCAATGTCATTGGCCTCAGCATAAGCAACAGCCGAATCCAGATCAGGAAAATACATTTTTACCTGACGCGCCGTATCTGATGATGACTGCCACCCCATCAATTGATCAGGCTTGGCAGCGCTTTTGCGCATATAGGCCAAAACCCATTCACAACCACGGCTGATTTTGGTTTTACGCCCCGACTGCATCGCCGTTTTGCTGGGTTTGTAAATTTTTGCGGTCATTACAGCCTCAATCTAAAAAAATACTGCCAATGCAGCGTTATGACCTTAGTTATAGGTAGAAATAGCCGTCACGAAAAGCCTAATTTTCACAATTGGCGGCTGGCCTCGGATGGGTGATAAACCATAATCGCCTTTCGGCTTCGGGTAATCTGTACTATAGCTATTTCTGCTTATTTATTTTGAATTTCTTTGGGTTTTTGTGTTCGTGATTTCCGGTTCAGTTCTTTTCAATAAATCCTATTCGTTTGGCCAAAAAATCAGATGGCTTGGTTTGCTTGCCAAAACCAGACGAAACCAGCGCATGATGCGGCTAGCGGCTGCCATCATGGCAAAAAGCAATGCTGCCGAACCCGTCATCATTGATATCGGCGCAAATGTCGGGCTGTTCACCACAGCGTTCATGGCGGCGGCAAAGCCACCGAAACTCGTTCTGGCAATCGAACCATCAAATTACGTCTTTGCCATTCTGAAAATCGTCACCGCAAAGCTGGACAGGGTTCGTTGCCGCAAACTGGCACTTAGCCATGAAAGCGGCGAGGTTCAATTGAAAACGCCGGTTAAAAAATCAGGTTCATTGCGCGTTGGGCTGTCACATATTGGTGATGGTGATGAAATGACGGCCTTTGTAGAGACTGTTCAGGCCAAACGTCTTGACGATCTTTTGACCGCCGAATCGATACCCCATGTTGATATTGTCAAAATTGATGTTGAAGGCGCCGAACAGCATGTGATTAACGGCGCGCCAAATTTAATCAACAAAACAAAGCCAATCTGGTTTATCGAGCTTGTGCAGGGCCGCGCCGATAATTTCACTGGATCGGCAAGTGACATTTTTCAGCAATTTATCGATGCTGGCTATCAGGCCTTTATTTTGAATGATGATTATGGCTGGGATCAGGTAACCGCCATTAGCGATGCCACCGATTATCTTTTTGTTCCGGTCGCTACCGCTTAAGGGTTTTTGACCGGTAAAACCTACGCATTGTGGCGCATCATCTATCGCCACATTAATAGCCGAAAACGCGGCTTGACCCGCCGTTCTTGTGGAAGCGAACGATTCAAATAGCCGCCGGTAATGGTGAAAACAGCGATAATCACCAGCGTCAGCAAAATGAAATAGCCCGCAACAATCGGATAAGGCACAAAAGGGTTAAAGGTTTTTTCCGCAAAATATGACGCGTAATAAAGCGCGTCACCTTCTTGCCGCCATGCCGGAAAACCCGAAAAAAACACCAAAGTTGTCGAATGAAACAGGAAAATAGCTTCATTCATATAGGCAGGCCACGCAAGGCGAAGCATATTCGGAAACATAACACGGCGAAATATTTGGAAGCGGGTCATGCCGCTTGCACGCGCCGCCTCGATTTGCCCATTTGGTACCGATTGCAAAGCCCCTGAGAAAATCTCGCTTGAATAGGCCGCGGTATTGCAAAACAGCACAAAAAGCGCCCCTGCCCATGCTTTTGTAAACCAGCCTGTGCTGGCATCAATGACAACCAAACCAAGATCGATTGTTATTCCTATTTTTGGCAATAGAACAAAGGCTTCATAGGCAAAGAAACACTGGATAAACAAAGGCGAACCGCGAAAAAGGAAAACAAATCCGGACGATACCAAGCGCAAAGCCGCAAACCGGCTTTGCCGACCAAGCGACAAGCCGATAGCAAACCAAAAGCCGAAACCTATGGCCAAAACACCAAAATAGACATTCCATATCAGCCCCGAACCGATTAGCACCATTTGTTCACATAAAGTAATATCGGTCTTTGGCAATAGACGCTCGCCGATGCCAATTGCACGAAGCCCATAGGCCTGAATGGTGTCAAAACATGCGTTCATCCCGTTAAACACCACCCCGCAGCCCCGTCTTGCCCGAACCGGCAAGAGTGGCCTGCCCTCGGCTTAGACGTGCCATGATCCGCTTATAGGCGACCTCGCTGATGGCGGTAAGCCCAAGATAGAAAATCAACAGAAACCCGAAATAATATAACCGCCAATCCGGATGTGGATAGGCATAGATACTGGTCTTGGAGCTGCCAAGTTCGCGCGCCCAATAGACAATATCCTGCAAGCCCAATAAAAATAAAAGTGGCGTTGCCTTGATCAGGATCTGCCAAAGATTAGACAGACCCGGCAAAGCAAAAACCCACATTTGCGGGACAAGAATCCGGCGGAAAATCTGGGATTGAGTCATGCCAAAACTGGCACCCGTTTGAATTTGGGCAATCGGCACGGCCTTGAAAGACCCAGCCAGAACATTGCCAGCAAACGCCCCAAAAACAAGCCCGAAGGAAATAACAGCAAGCCCAAACCCATAGACGCTGTGCCATATTGGTGCCGCGGTTGAAAGCGGCAGTTTGGCGGCGCTACAGACCAAAAAATTATTCCCCTGCCAGACACCATCCGGCTGATCCGGACAGATCATGAGGTAACGCAGATATTCAAACCCCTGATCTAGTGCGATGGGAACAAAAAGAAAAAACACAATATCGGGAACACCTCTGGCAAGCGCGATATAGCCGCGCCCAGGAAGCGATAATAAAGGCGATGCTGACCGGCTGGCCACCGCAGCGGCAAACCCGATAGCAAGCGCAACCGGCGCAACAACCGCAATCAGCAGCATCACTAAACCAAAAGATTCGAAAAAGGCAAGATGCTTTGGCGTGGTCAGATAACAGCTAAACCAGTCTAAACCAGAAAGAAGCGATGGATCAGCGCAGACAGGAAACATAGCCGCGCATTACCAGATCATTGTTGTGGCGGCAAATGTTGGTCGCCAGCCAAAAATATGCCCAACTGAAAAAGCGGCCGACAAAATTTTGCCGGCCGGTTTCATGATGATGGATAGAGCGGCCATTAATAGGTCTTGACGTCAGCACCGAACCATTTGACAAGCAATTTGTTCAATGAGCCGTCTTGTTTCATTGACGTGATCGCCTTGTTCATTTTTTCTTTCAGCGCAGTGTCGGTTTCACGAACGCCCAAACCAATGCCGTCACCAAGATAAACTTCGCCAACCTGAACCAGCTTGCCACCAGATTCCTTGATGATTGGTGCAAGATAATCGCTGTCCGCAAGAACCGCATCAGCCTCACCATTGCGAACGGCGGCGATGGTTTCATCAGGCGTTGCAAATTCAACAAGCGTTGCCCCGGTCGCGGCGACATGGCCTGCCTGAATTGTGCCGGTTTGCGCAGCAATCACGCCACTTTTCAAATCGGCATTCGCACCATCCAGCGCAACATAAAAAGACGGAGCTGGTGGATAATAGGCTTGGGTAAAATCAATAACCTTGTCGCGTTCGTCGGTAATCGACATGCCAGCAATGATGGTGTCATAATTGCCTGCCAACAGGTTTGGAATGATTGAGTCCCACTCATTTACCACCCAAACACAGGTCAGATTTGCCCGCTTGCAAAGTTCGTCACCAAGATGACGCTCAAATCCATCAACCTCTTTTTTATCATTGATAAAATTATAAGGAGGGTAAGCGCCTTCGGTACCCATGCGAACTGTGTCGGCAGTTGCAATATTGATGCTGAGAGCGGTCAGCAATCCGGCGATTAAAAGTGATTTCATGTTCATACTCCTGAATAGGGTTTTATATTCCGTAAAAGTCCCAAACGAATCAATTGCTTTACAACAATGATTAAATTTCCTGATAGCCTAACTGATAGCCACATAAAGCAATTCGTGACCATCACTATCAATCTATCTAGCAGATTTATTGTCAATTGTAATAGATGAACGTAAAAACTGCTTTAATCTTGGCGATTTCGGCGCATCAAATAATTGTGCGCTCTCGCCCTGTTCTTCAATTTGTCCTTCATGCAGAAAAATCACTTGATCCGAAATGTCACGGACAAGCTGCATATCATGCGTCACCATAATCATCGTACGGCCATCCCGCGCCAGCTGTAAAATCACCTCAACAACTTCGGCCTCAAGCTCTGGATCAAGGGCTGATGTCGGTTCGTCCAGCAAGATCACATCAGGTTCCATGGCTAATGCGCGCGCAATGGCGGCGCGCTGCTGCTGCCCACCTGACAACATTGCCGGCCACGCATCTGCTTTATCTTCAATCCCAACCTTGGCCAGCAATGACCGTCCGATCTCACGCATCTGCTCACGGTTTTTGCCAAGAACGGTCACTGGCGCCTCGATCACATTATCGAGGATCGTCATATGTGTCCAAAGGTTGAATTGCTGAAACACCATCGCGATACGTTGGCGAAGCGCCCTTACCTGCGCATTATTTGCGGGACGTCTTTCTTCGGCTTCGCCATGCCAGCGTAATGGCTCACCGCCAAAAACAATATCGCCAGCCTGACAGGTTTCAAGAAGATTGGCACAACGAAGCCAAGTCGATTTTCCAGAACCCGATGATCCGATAATCGAGGTTACCGTCCCTGGCTTTGCCGATAGGCTGACGCCGCGCAAAACGGCCAACCCATCATAGCTTTTATGAATATTTCGAAGCTCAAGAATATCATCATTTTGGTTTGGGCTGCTCACAAAAACCTCTTTATTTTAAGACGACAAATGCAGGTCTTAACAAAGCTGCCTTTCTCAAAAGCCATATTCCCCCGCATTTGGCAAGGCTGATCTTTGCAATGCTGGGTTTTGAAACACGCAGTTACCAGCGGCCAACAGGCGCGAGGTGAATGCCATAGCGACAATAAAACAAGCCAAACCAACCGTGAAAACAGCGTGGGAACGTCCGGAACTATATTTAAAGGGAAAATGGTCGGAGTGGAGAGATTCGAACTCCCGGCCCT
>JAFMNI010000119.1 GCA_017859295.1 Candidatus Puniceispirillum sp.
ATGCCGACAGGGATACCGATCACAATTGCCGATACCGTGCCAACAATAAAGGCATAGCCAGTATCACTTAACGCCTTGATAAACACCTTGGTCGTACCGATTTCCATCAATGTCTGAAAAATCGCCGACAGTGGTGGTAAAAAAAAGGTCAATTCCAGATGCCCAACAAGCTCCCACAAAAGCCCCCACAAGATCAGTGAGGACATACCAGGCAATTCATAGCCAAAAAGCTTCATCACGCCCCCCTATTCAACATAGGTCCGAAGCGACGACCAAATTTTGTCGACAATATCAAGATATTCAGAATCGCGCCGAATGCTGTCAGTGTCTTTGTGACGAAAACCCGATGGGCGGATAATTTCAGAAACACGGCTTGGCCGCGGCAATAGAATGGCGATCTGATCTGAGACATAAACCGCCTCTTCAATCGAATGCGTTACAAACAAAAAGGTCTTGTTTTCATTTTTGACAAGCCCAAGCAGATCTTCTTGAAATTTACGCCTTGTTTGTTCATCAACCGCGGAAAATGGCTCATCCATCAGCAATACCTGCGCGTCAACACTCAGCGCACGCGCAAGACCAACACGCTGGCGCATGCCACCTGATAATTCATGCGGATAGCTATGTTCAAAGCCTTTAAGACCAACATCAGCAATATATTTTTCGGCAATGGCTTCACGTTCTGATTTGACAACACCGCGAAGTTCAAGCCCAAAGGCGACATTGCGCAAAACCGTTGCCCAAGGCAAAAGGGCAAAATCCTGAAACACAAAAGCACGATCAGGCCCGGGGCCAGACACAGGCTGCCCATTGACCAATATCTCGCCGCTTGATGCTGGCAGCAGACCCGCAATAATTTTCAACAAGGTGGTTTTGCCGCATCCTGATGGCCCCAATAAAGAGGTTAATTGCCCCCTTGGAAAATCCAATGACAGATCATGCAATGCCTGAACATCACCATAGTTTTTGTAAACATTGCGGACACTCACCGCATTATCGGTATTTTGAGATTTGGCAGACATTAATATCTTTCCATTCTTACGTTCAATCGGTGACGTAGCCCTTATTCAGGCCACCAAACAGAGTTTTTTCCATCCTCTCAAGCAGGTTAAGAAACACCACAGCAAGTAAAATAATCGATAAGATCGCCGCATACATCGTTGGATAATCCGCAATCGAACGGCTGTAGGTGATAATATCGCCAACCCCGGTTGGGGTGATTTTAAGTTCTGACAAAATTGCGCCAATAAAGCCAGCCGACACCCCAAGCCGAAGGCCGGCAAAAATGATCGGCGAAGCCGCAGGTAGAATAATTTTCAGTACAATATCACTGCGCGACCCCAAAAAAGCATGCCCCATTTCTTTGATGGAAATTGGAGTGTTTCGAACTGCTCCACCCGTATTCAGCACAATCACCGGCATAGCCATTATACAAACAACAAAAACCTTTGAGGTTAGACCAATGCCATAAGCCATAACAAGGAGCGGGATCAGCGCTGCTAGCGGCGCTGTTTGCATCACCACAAAAATTGGGGAGACAAGCCAGTCAAATTTTTTGCTAAGCCCAACCCACAGACCAATTCCAATCCCCAAAACGCCAGAAATAAAAACGCCTAATACCAGTGGTTTTAGCGTTTCAGCATAAGCAACAAACAAAGTGCCTTCGATGATCAAAACCCACAAAGCCAACATTGATTCCAAAAAGGTTGGAAAGGCAAAACTCACCGGAACTCGGCCAGCAATTTCCCATGACCCAAATACGAGCAATGCAGAAAGGCATTTTAATAGAAAAGATCTATGGCGCATTACAATCACTTTACCAGCCATGGTCAAAAAATTAATTAAAACATATGTATAAGAATTTATAAAAGCCACCAGCGCTTCAAACGCTAGTGACTATTTTTTCAGCTCTGTTTTACAGGCCTGTTTTCACAATTACTGTGCAGCCGATTTTAGCGGCTCCATGTACCAGAAATCATCAATATTCAAAGAGGCAGCATCGCCCTTAAGCTGACCAGCTTTTGAATACCATTCCATATCGGCCTTTGCCGCTTTCATACCGCCACCATTTGGGTCATAAAGACCGCCAGCAACTGCATCGCTATAGAATTTGTCAAGATTACCGAGAACTTCCTTTGGTAATTGACCAATAGGGCCATTTGGATCGGTTTCACGACGAATAATCGTTGGGTCTTTGGCCATGTCCTGATAGACGCTAACCAGCGCTTTGACAAAGATATCTACATCTTTGCTGTTTGACTTGATCCAGTTCAAATTGGCGAAAAGCGCCTCGTCACTAGCGTCAACATCAAACATTGGCAAAACGTTAAAATTATCGCCATGAAGCTTTACAAGCTTGTTTTTATTTGATAAATCAACAATTGTTGCATCAGTTTGACCAGCAATCAGCGCAGCGATCCGGTTTGCAGAACCAGGAACATATGAACGCTTACCAAATTTCATATTCAATTTGTCCTCAATCACATTGGCAATGGATTCAGTGCCGCCACCGCGTGAATGAAGCATGATTGGCTCGCCGTTCAAATCTTCCAGTTTTGCGTATTTTTTTGATGTGACTGGAAAGAATTTCAACTTCGACAGCTGATAGATGATACGGATTGGTGCCTTTGACTTTTGCATCACCGAATATGGTGTGCCAAAGCCAATATCCATTTGCCCACTTAAAATCGCTTGAATGGCCAGTTCCTCGTCAGAAAAGGCCGTCCATTCATATTCAAGGCCATTTGCCTTGGCACGATCAAGTGCAACAAAAAAGGCTGCCAATTCATCTGATGGTGTTTCAGCAAGCGCGATACGAATCTTGGCCGCCTGTGCGCTTGCCGCAATGGTAAGTGCCATAAAAGCAGACGCAAAATAGACCAATGCATTCCTTAAAATTTTACGCATTATTCCCTCCCTAAATGAAAGACACTGCCTAATTTTTCCGCAGTATTATTAAAATTTTATTTGCGGCAATTAAAAGCGAATTCAAAGTTTTAAAAATGATTGCTGATAAAGGAAACCTCGTCAATAAAATAGACGTCAGATCAAAACTTAAATAGCCACAATAAAAGGTTTATTAGCCAGAATCTAATCGCTGCGACGCGCCCCATGCGCCAAGCGTAACCGTTTTGACCACATCGCTATCAATCACCTCGATTGGCAAGGGATTTGGCGCGGGTGGCGCACCCCATCCGATTGCCGCTAAGCACCCATCTTCATTTGCGCCGTCAGGCTTGGCCGCGGCATTTTTGTAGACCCATCCGGCTTTTTCGATGCGCCCATAGATTTTCGCACTGTCCTGATCGGCAAATTCCAGCTTTGGCAACGCCTCAATACATTGCCGCAGAAATTGATAGCTTGGTATCCAATCGGGATTTAAAACATCTTCGGGTCGTGTTGCGGCAACATTGACCTCTTTGAACCGATCAATATTGGACAAGGCCACCG
Source organism: Candidatus Puniceispirillum sp. (assembly GCA_017859295.1). GTDB lineage: Bacteria > Pseudomonadota > Alphaproteobacteria > Puniceispirillales > Puniceispirillaceae > UBA3439. The sequence continues at coordinate 3,451 of JAFMNI010000119.1, forward strand.
GATCAAGGACAGTCATTGAACCATTGCGGCCAAAGGCAATTGTTTTTGGCAATTCGCCAAGCGGAACATCATTATCCAAAAATTCGAAATAAATGTTTTTATCAGTGATCGACATCCATGAAAAAAACAATTCGGGAATGCCGGTGAAAGCCTCGATATTGTGATAAAGAAGATCATCCACAGCCTTATAACGCGCCGTTGTCAGCCCACGTTGCCATGCACGTTCAACGGTTGCTGGCGGCGGCGTGATCGCAAAAAACAAAAAGACTGTCGATCCAAACCGGCTCAATAGCGTACTTTTGTAATCGCCCTCACTGTCAATCTTGAAACTATCAAACCGAAACCGATCGATCAGCAAATGCGGAATGGTTTTTTTCTTAGCTTTTTGCGCCATATAGCGATCAAGCTTTTTATCAACAAATTCCAATTCCCGACCGGTTAGCATGGCGGCATATTTATAATCAGCGCCAAGACTGTCATAATCCAGCAGATATTTGCGCCAATAATCCGGGCTGATAAGGGCAAAATCTTCCCACGGCACACCCATGCGTTCGGCAAGAAGCCGTTGTTGTGGGCGGATCGTGCTTTTGCCAGCGGCGGACGCCCCCTTTGTATTCATCACAATTGGTTCGCTTTGCGCTGGTAAAAACCGATAGCACTCCGCCTTGGCCGCGTTTTCGAAAACCGGCGCAATCAAATGACCAATTTCGGCGCTGCCCTGATCATTGCAAAACACCCGAAGCGCCAGTTCGACAATTAGTTGCCGATCAGTGACAATGCGCCCCTGCTTTCCCAAAATCCCGCTCACCACACTAATCAGTGCGGTCATGCAGGCGGCGGGAAAATCATCCTCATTGCGAACTCGCTGCCGCAATTGATCCAAGGCCTCTAGTTCTGGCGGTTTTGGATTTGTTTCTGTGGATTTTGGTTGCCGTTTCAAAAATCCCAAAAAGCCTGATTTTGGTTTTTTCTGTGATGCATCAAATGAACAGATTTCATCAACAAGCGCGGTCAGTTCCTGTTTGGCGCGTTGCCGCACAAGATCAAATCCGGCTTCGATATTCTGCATTTCAGGAATCATATAACGGCGATAAATCGTATCAACCATGCCGCGAAGCTGCAAACCCAGATATTCATAGCTTGGCCCATCAGGAACCGATAAATCAGCAGTGACGCGGATGAGCACCTCATGCGCAACAAGCCGTTCCACCTTTAAGGCGCAAAGCTGCTCAACCGCAAGGCCGGAAAAATCGGCCGCTTCTTTGGCTTGCTGATAGCCAACATCGCTATTTTCAGGCCGGAACAATGTGATCAGTGGCAATAGCCTTGTTGGTAAATTTGAACTAAGGCCCGGGTTCCAAGCGTGATATTCATTGTCGGATAAAGATGGTTTTGGAGCCATGTTTCGCGATCCAATCAACGCCAAAAATAGGAAGGGGCACCGAAGCGCCCCTTTTTTTTATGCTGTTTGTCTCATCTTGTCGCGGATCAGCTTAAACAATGGCAAGAAAATAAGAATGAGGGCAATGACCGTAATTGGCCCAGCAATCGGTCGGTTGAGGAAAATCATAAAATCACCGTCAGAGAACAGAAGTGACTGACGCAATTTAGGTTCGGCAATGGGTCCCAACACGATGGCTAGAACCGCAGGTGCCACTGGATAATCCAGCAAGCGCAGAAAGAAAGCAGCAATTCCAACAATTACCATCAACCATACGTCAAACATATCCTGATAAGCCGCAAATGTGCCAACAAGGGACAGCACAAAGATTAGAGGTGCCAAGATGGTAAATGGCATCCGCAGCATCCACAAGAATACTGGAATAAATGCCAAATTGATCAACACGGCAATCACGTTCGAGATATAGAATGATCCGATCAAAGGCCAAACAAAATCAGGTTGGTTCGTAAACAAAAGTGGCCCCGGCTGCAATCCCCAAATTACCATACCAGCAAGAAGAACAGCCGTTGTAGGAGAACCAGGAATTCCAAGTGTCATCATTGGCA
>JAFMNI010000120.1:0-1854 GCA_017859295.1 Candidatus Puniceispirillum sp.
TAAAGATCGCGGCTTTTATTGCGGCTGATCACAATTTTGCTTTGGCTTGGACTGCCTTGCCATTTGATTGGCGGCATGATTGGCGGCGTTGATGATCCGGACAAAACCAATAATGGCGATCCGGCGCGATGTTGCCAGCTGTGGTTGGCCTCGAAATGATTGCTCGGCACGCCATCACGATCATGAATCATGATGGTCACGTCCTGACCATGGAAATGCCAACTTAACAGCGCGGCGGTGGCGCGGCGATCAGCGATGATGCGGCTTGCCTGATGCGCGGCAAGATGCGGCTCGATATCTTGTGCCAATGCCTGCCAGCCGCGTAACCGGCGAAGCGGATCGGATGTTGGTGTTAAGGGGCCAAGGCTGCCTGCCATTGTGGCCAGCAACAGGCTGGTGGTTAGGATGAAATTCAGACCAACCGCAGCAATCCCAAGCCATTTGCGCGGCAATAACAAAAGCGTTTTTTGAGCGCCGTCACTGCCAAGCCAGCCACCAAGCCAAACCGATAGTGCCGGATAGGCGGCCATCGCCCAATTGGCATTGGCCTCGCTTAGATAGGCTTGCAGGCTGATCAGGCCAATCACCGGCACCGCCATCCAGACAAGCCAACCAGCATGTTTTTCATGGCGTGAGGCGAACATAATGCCAAGCATCAGGAAAAACACCAAAGGGCCAGCGACCCCAGCCTGACCAATCAAAAAGATCAGGATTTGCCCTATGTCATGCGTTTGCTTGGCAAGATTGGCATTATCGCCAAGATGCCGCATGGTCGAAAAATCATGCATCAAATTCCAGATAAGATTGGGGCTTACCGTGATCAGACAGGCGGCGATGACCAGCAAAAGATGCCGCCCTTGGATGATTGGATTTGGATGGTGGCGACCCGAAGCCCAGATCAGCATGAATCCGAAAAGGCCGTAAAGGGCGGCATATTTGGCAAGCATGCCGACCCCAAGCGCGATTCCGGCATAAATCATCGCGCGCGCTGGCGGAATTTTTCCGCAAACCGATCCAGCAAGCGCCAGCAAGGCCAAAGCCATTGCCAGCAAAAGCGGCGTATCGGTTGAGATCAGAAAACTGCCAAGCCCGACTGCGGGAAGGCTGATCCAGATCAGCGCGGTCAGGCGGCCAGCGCGTGGCCCATAAAGCCATGATGCGGTTTGCCATAGCACCAATGCGGTTGCAAATTGCAACCAACAGGCCGGAAGCCGAACCGCCATGGCGCTATGGCCAAATGCCCAATGCGCCGCGCCAATGATCCAGGCAATCAGTGGTGGTTTGGTGAAATAGCCAAAATCAGGGCTTTGACTCCACAGCCAATATTGGGCTTCATCAACCCCCAGCTCAAGCGGGCTGATTGCCACCGCTGCGGTACGAAGCAACGTCAGCCCAAGCAGAACCAGCAGAACAAGGCGGTTCGAATCAAAGGCGATAGGCGGCTCTATCTTGGTCTGTTGGCGATTGGCCTTCATGCAGTTTCCTTGATTTGCGGTGGCAGCGCTGCTAATTTCAGCGCGACTATAGAGAAAAAAGGTCTATCATGTCATCTACCCAAAGTAAGTTTCCGTCTGCAAGCCGTGAAGATTGGCATGCGCTGGTCAGTGCCGCCCTGAAAGGTGGCGACCCGCAAAGCCTTGACCGGCTTGATGAGGACGGGCTTGCAATCAAGGCTTTATATGACATTGCCTCTTATGCGGCGGCCTCACCCGATGCTTGTGCCATTACCCGCCTGCCGGTGAACCCGGCAAGCCATATTGCGCATGGATGGGATATCTGCCAACCGGTCATGGCCAACGGGTCAGCAAAGGATGTTAACCGGCTGATTCTTGATGAATTGCAGGATGGGGTTGG
>JAFMNI010000120.1:2092-5418 GCA_017859295.1 Candidatus Puniceispirillum sp.
GCGCTTGCCTATTTCATGTCGGCAGATGCTGGTGATGTGCCGCCCGATATGTTTCGCGCCCAGGGATGGCAATGGCATAATCAGGGTATGACCGCGGTTCAGGAACTGGCCTATATTCTGGCGTCACTGACCGAGATTTTGCGCCAAGGGATGGCCAGAAATATTGATCCGGCACATTTGGCAAAGCATATGTCGGCATCGCTTGCGCTGCCGGCGGATTTATTTGAGGGCATCGCAAAATGTCGTGCTTTGCGGCGTGGCTGGGGCGCGATTGTCAGCGCGCTTGGTCTTGATCCTGACGCGCATCGTCTATGCATTCATGGGGCAGTATCAATCCGCATGTTTTCAACAGTCGATAGCGAGGTCAATATGCTTCGCACGACAACAGCACTTCTTGGCGGGGCGATTGGTGGGGCTGACCAATTATCGGCGCATGCGCATAATTGTTTGACGGGTGATGATTTTCTGGGTCGCCGTTTGGCGCGCATGCAACAGCATCTTCTGATTGATGAAAGCGGGCTATCGCGCAGCCTTGATCCGGCAGGTGGGGCAGGTTTCATCGAGGATCGCACCGACCAGCTTAGCCTTGCGGCATGGTCGGTCTTTCAGCAAATTGAGGCAGATGGCGGCGCGATCGCGGCGCGTCAGGCCGGCCAATTTACCGCCATGGCGCGCCGCGCTGCAAGCCAGCGTTACGCAAGGCTTGCGGCTGGTGATCTAACACTTGTCGGGGTGAATTTACAGCCCGATAGCCGTGCCTTTGACGCGGTTCTGCCCTATTGGCAGATGATCAGGCGTCCGGCAGTGGCGGTTGAGATGGTGCGCCTCGCCGCGGCGCAAAACCCGCCGCGTATTCTGATTTTGCAGCAGCAGGCCGATCCGGTGCCGCAGCTTGGCAAATTGCGTGGGCTTTTTGCAATTGGTGGCATGCAGCCGGTGCATATGCGGCTTGATGGCACAAATGCTGATGCTGTTGATCTGGCGCGGCCTGATCTGGTAATCTTGCTCGATGGTGATTTTGACTCGCTTGATGGGGCAATGCAAACGGCGCTTTCGGTTCTGCTGGATGCTGGCAAGGTAATAACTGGTGACGCATTGCTTGGTGATGCAGCACCAGTTGAAAGGCTGGCCAGCCTTGTCGGGCTATCGCTTGACTCTTTTCGCAAAGGAGATGCGTAATGCCGCATTTTCCCGATTTTACCAAGATTGATTTACCGCCATCGCACGAGATGCGCGTGCAATCGGGTGCCTTGCCCGCAACGCCGGAAAATGCCGAACAGATTGCGATTCCCGCCCTTGCCGTAGGCCATGCCGACCAGCAGGGATTTGCCGCCAATAGCCAGCCCGGATTTGCACCTTTTTTGCGCGGCCCTTATCCAAGCATGTATGCCACGCGCCCTTGGACAATCCGGCAATATGCCGGTTTTTCGACCGCGCAGGAATCCAATCATTTTTACCGCCGTAATTTGGCAGCTGGGCAAATGGGATTATCGGTGGCGTTCGATTTGCCAACGCATCGCGGTTATGATTCGGACAATCCGCTTGTGGCGGATGATGTTGGTCTTGCCGGTGTTGCGATTGATTCAATTACCGATATGGCCGAATTATTTGACGCGATTCCGCTCGATCGGATGAGCGTGTCGATGACGATGAACGGGGCGGTGCTTCCGGTACTGGCCTTATTTATTGTTGCGGCTGAGGAACAGGGCGTTCGCCCCGATCAATTGGCCGGTACAATCCAGAATGACGTGTTAAAAGAATTTATGGTGCGCAACACCTATATTTATCCGCCGGTGCCATCAATGCGGATCGTGTCGGATATTTTTGCCTATTGTGCTGCCAAAATGCCCAAATTTAATTTCATCTCGGTTTCGGGCTATCACATGCAAGAGGCCGGTGCTTCGGCTGATCTTGAACTTGCCTATACGCTTGCTGATGGGCTTGCCTATATTCGGGCGGGTGTCGCTGCGGGGCTTGATGTTGATGACTTTGCCCCGCGCCTATCGTTCTTTTTCGGCGCAAGCATGAATTTTTTCATGGAAGTGGCGAAATTACGGGCGGCGCGTTTGTTATGGTCCGAATTGATGCAGCAGCATTTTGCCCCGAAAAATCCAAAATCACTGATGCTTCGTACCCATTGCCAGACATCTGGCTGGTCGCTTGCGGCGCAGGATGTGTTCAATAATGTGCCGCGCACCTGTATCGAGGCGGCCGCGGCGGTTGCTGGCCATACGCAATCTTTGCACACAAATTCGCTTGATGAGGCTTTGGGACTGCCAACCGATTATGCCGCTCGCATCGCCCGCAATACCCAGCTTCACCTTCAGCATGAAGGGAATATGGCGCATGTTATTGATCCTTTTGGCGGCAGCTATCTTGTTGAAGATTTAACCCAACAGCTTGTCGATAAAGCGCGCCAGCATATTGCCGAGGCCGAATCGCTTGGCGGGATGGCCGCGGCGATCGAGGCGGGCGTGCCAAAGCTGCGAATTGAAGAGGTGGCAACGGCAACGCAAGCGCGGATTGATTCGGGTAGCCAGACAATTGTCGGGGTGAATAAATATCAGCCGCAAGATAGCGGTGAGTTAGAACAGGTTGAGGTTAGGCGAATTGATAATTCGGAAGTGCGAAGCCAGCAAATCGCACGGCTGAAAACGCTTCGCAAAACGCGCAATCAGGCGGCGGTTGATGCAGCGTTACACGCCTTGCAACAGGCGGCTGCGGGCACTGAAAATCTGCTGCCTTTTGCCATTGAAGCGGCGCGCCAGCGTGCCACAATTGGCGAAATGTCCGATGCGATGGCGCGTGAATTTGGCCGTCACCGCGCCACCATTCAAGGGGTGCGAGGTGTCTGGAAACAGCATATGCAAGCCAGCGCCGATATGGATGTGCTGAAAGACCGTGTTGATGAATTTAGCAAGGCGCTTGGCCGTGCGCCGCGTATTCTTGTTGCCAAGCTTGGCCAAGATGGTCATGACCGTGGGCAAAAAGTGATTGCCTCGGCCTTTGCCGATCTGGGATTTGAGGTTGTGACCGGCCCATTATTCCAGACGCCTGACGAGGTTTATGATCTTGCCATCAGCCATGATGTTGACGCGGTTGGCATTTCAACGCTTGCCGCGGCGCATTTAAGTCAGGTACCCCAGCTTCGCAAAAAGCTGGATGCAGGGGCTGGCCGTCATATCGAACTTGTCGTTGGCGGGGTAATTCCACCAGGTGATATTCCGATTCTTGAGCGTGATGGTGCCGCCGCGGTATTTCTTCCCGGCACAAAATCAACCGATGCGGCAATGCGACTTCTTGACCTTCTGGCGCGGCGGCGGAAT
>JAFMNI010000121.1 GCA_017859295.1 Candidatus Puniceispirillum sp.
GTTGATGGCGGCATTGCGATGGTTCGTGGGCGCGAATTTCTAACTCCGGCGCCAGTGATGGCAACCGATTTGCGTGCGTCGGTATCTTTGGTGCTTGCCGCGCTGACAATCGAGGGGAAAAGCCAGATCAGCCGGATTTATCATCTTGATCGTGGCTATAGCAGGCTTGAAGAAAAGCTTGGCAATTGCGGGGCACATCTACGCCGGATAAAGGCGTTGTAAAGATGCATGATCTAGCCGGACAATTGCGCCTTTTGGCGCGTGATGAAGATGATGTTGCGGTGGTGTCGGCCCTTTTGCAAGATGCGATCATTCCGGGTGCGGATATGGAATTCAAACGCAATGCAGGCCAGTTCATCATTGTTGCCAACCGGTTTTGCTGGGAAATCCCGCCGCTTGACGGTGTGACAAGCAGTGACGGAAAACCGGTTCATGAACGTCGGCTTTGCGGCATTTGCATTCGCCATGTCACCGCAGCACAGCATCATAATTGGCCAGCCATGCGGCAAGATGCGCTTTTCAACCTTCTTGCGCTTCGCCATGTTGATATGGCAGAACAGGCAGGCGAAGGTGTGGGTCTTCAATTTGAATTTTCTGGTGGGTCAAGCCTTCGGCTCTTAACGGATGAAATTGATATTACGCTTGCTGATCTTGACGCGGGTCACCCGACAAGTTTACAGCCAGCGCATGATGTTTAGGCGGCCAATTGGCTGCTGGTGAAGTGGAAAAAGCATATGGCACGACGGCTGGATTTTCATTCCGCTAATTTCGCTGCGGATTTTGACGCGCTGCTTGATAGCAAACGCGAATCAGATAGTGATGTTCATGATGCGGTCGCTTCGATCATTGCCGATATTCGCAATCATGGCGATCAAGCCTTGCTGGCGCTAACTGCAAAATTTGATAATCTTCACGCTGAAACGGTTGCCGATCTTGCGGTTGGCCAAGATGAAATGGCGGCTGCCCTAAATGGCCTTGACGCTGATTTGCGCGCCGCATTGGAACTGGCGGCTGACCGTATTCGCCGTTTTCACGAAAAACAATTGCCCCAAGATTTTGCCTATCAAGATGATGTTGGCGTCCAGCTTGGCATGCGCTTTACGCCGGTTGATGCGGCAGGCCTTTATGTGCCGGGTGGCAAGGCTGCTTATCCATCATCGGTTTTGATGAATGCAATTCCGGCAATGGTGTCGGGTGTTGAACGGCGGGTGATGGTTGTGCCGGCGCGCGATGGCGAAGTCAATCCGCTGGTGCTGGCCGCAGCTTCGCTTGCCGGCGTCAGCGAGGTTTGGCGTATCGGCGGGGCGCAGGCGGTTGCCGCGCTTGCCTATGGCACGCAAACAATTGGCCAGGTTGATAAAATTGTCGGGCCGGGCAATGCCTTTGTTGCCGCCGCCAAACGGCAGGTTTTTGGTCAAGTTGGCATTGACAGTATTGCTGGCCCTTCGGAAATTCTGGTTGTTGCCGATGCACAGAATGACCCAAGCTGGATTGCGGCTGATCTTTTGTCGCAAGCCGAACATGACGAAGCCGCGCAATCCATCCTGATCACTGATGATGCCGATTTTGCTGATGCGGTTGAAGCGGCGGTGCAAGCGATGTTGCCGCAGCTTGAACGCGCCGCGGTTGCTGGCCAGTCATGGGCGGATAATGGTGCCATCATCACGGTTCCGTCGATGGATGAGATGCCAGCGCTTGCAAACCGGATTGCGGCTGAACATCTTGAACTTGCGCTTGATGATGCGGCTGGCTGGTCAGGCAAAATTCGGCATGCAGGTGCCATGTTCCTTGGCCGTTATACGCCAGAGGCGATTGGCGATTATGTTGCTGGCCCAAACCATGTTTTGCCAACCGCGCGAACCGCACGATTCTCATCTGGGCTTGGCGTCGCCGATTTTATGAAGCGAACAACGATTGTGGCATGTGATGCTGATGGCTTTGCTGCCATTGCGCCTTCGGGTGTTGCGCTTGCTGATGCCGAAGGGCTTGGGGCGCATGCCTTATCGATGCGGATACGAATGAACCGGTAGGGATGTAATGGCTGCGGACGGGGAACAAAAAGACGAAAACCGGCTCGTCAAGATTGATCTTGATGATGCTGGCAAGCCCCGTCGATCTGCCGAGGCCGAACAGGAACGCGCAATCGCGATCTATGACATTCTTGAAGATAATATTTTCCGTCTTGAGTCACAAACAGGGCCGTTTCACCTGACGCTTCGTCTTGAAGGGCGGCATGTTCATTTCGACATTCGCCAAGCCAATGAAACCCCCTTGAATCAGTTTTTTATGGCAATGGGGCCATTGCGCCGCGTAATGCGCGATTATTTCCATGTTTGCGATACTTATTATGACGCCATTCGCACTAAATCACCGTCACAGATTCAGGCCATTGATATGGGGCGGCGTGCCCTTCACAATGAAGGGTCGGAATTATTGCAGGCACGACTTGAAGGCAAGGTTGAAACCGATTTTCAAACAGCGCGACGCCTTTTTACCTTGATTTGTGTTTTGCAAAGCCGCTAGGGGGCAAAGACCAGATATGACCATTCAAACGTCAGCTGCCGATGACAGCCGTTCGGGCAAAAAGAATGTTGGGGCTATTTTATTCGCCTGTAACATTAATGCGGTTCGTTCGGCGATGGCCGAAGCCATGGTGAAAGTGACCTTTCCAAAGGAAATTTTTGTCGACTCATGCGGTGTTGCACCCGGCAATCCGGACGGATTTGCCATTGCGGTCATGGCGGAAATTGGCATTGATATGGGGGCGCATCAGCCCAAATCTTTTGATGATCTCGATAGCGAATTTTACGATGTCATTATTTCCTTTTCGCCCGAAGCGCATGCTGCCGCGGTTGAGCTGACGCAAAGCATGGATTGTGAAACGCTGTATTGGCCGGTTGATAATCTGGCCGAACTAACCGGATCACGCGAAGAACGTTTGCGCGCCTATCGGCATGTGCGTGACGATATTCAATCAAAGCTGGAAAAATACTTAAATAAGCCAGTCGCAGTAAAAACTTGACCTTTTTGCCAAATTTGCGCATGTCTATGGCTCAATTTCATTTGATGGAAAGGCTAACATGGCCAAGGAAGGCGTAATCGAGTTTTCAGGAACGGTAGCGGAACTGCTGCCAAATGCGATGTTTCGCGTTAAACTCGACAATGATCACGAAGTGCTTGCTCATACCAGTGGCAAGATGAGAAAAAACCGCATTCGGGTGCTTGCTGGCGACCGCGTCAATGTTGAGATGACGCCGTATGACCTCAGCAAAGGCCGGATTACCTTTCGGTTTAAATAAACACAGCCGCCACGCCATATGGTGTGGCCCTTTCGGCTTGCGAAGCGGCTATGATGCTTTAACGCGAACGAGCAGGAGTGCAAGTCGGCGTGCCAAAGCAAAATCATCAAAATCCCCAACAGCTTGTGCTGGCCTCGGCATCACCGCGGCGGTTGGATCTGCTTGGGCAAATTCACATTATCCCCGATCAAATTTTGCCGGCCGATAGTGATGAAACGCTGCATCATCAAGAACGCCCGAATGATTACGCACTGCGTATGGCGTGCGAAAAGGCATTGCTTGTCGCCAATCGGCTAGCGGGCGCGCGGGCGGGTGCCTTTATTCTGGCTGGTGATACCGTGGTGGCGGCCGGGCGGCGGATCTTGCCAAAGGCCGAAACCGAACAACAGGCGCGTGATTGCCTGTCAATTCTGTCGGGCCGGCGACACCGTGTCTATGGCGGGATTGCGCTATGTTTGCCGGATGGCAGTCTTCGTCATCGGCTGGTGACAAGCCATGTCCGTTTCCGGCGGCTTTCGGTGCTGGATATTGATCATTATATTGACCGAGGCGATTGGCAGGGCAAGGCTGGCGGTTATGCCATTCAAGGGCTGGCGGCACGATTTGTTCGCGCGATTGATGGCAGCTATTCGAATATTGTTGGTTTCAGCCTTTATGATGTCGCGGCGATGCTTGATGCGGCTGGCTGGCGCGGTACAGGCCAACTGCCAAGCCAAACCCCGCCCTCTGCATGATGCCGCCCGCCATGCACAAGCTTGCCGTCACAAAATTATTTCATGAAATCGCCCCTGGCCAAACAAGGCTGGGGTTTTTCGGCAAGGATGATCGGCTTTTAGATGTGTGGTTCGATCCGCTTCATCGCCCGAATTTGATTGGCAGCGTCCATCGTATCCGCATCGAACGTGTCTTCCCCAACCAGAATCGCGCCACCGGCCGTCTTGATGATGGCGTGCTGGTCAGTGTCAGATTACGCAAGGGGGATGCGGCATTGGCCAGTGCCGGTGCGGTTTTGCCAGTGACCATTACCGCCGCGCCGCGTCACGGCAAACCGTGGCAGGCAATCATTGGCGCCCGATTGGCAAGCGACGGCATGATTCTGCTTATTGGCCTTTCCGACGGTGCTGCGGCGACCGCGCTGTCAAACCGGATTCCGACTGAGCAACGCGCGGCGTTAAAGGCACGTTTGGCAGCCGAAGCAATGGCTGAATTGCCGGTGGGGTTTGGCGTGATTTTGCGCCGAAACGGGGTGGATTTGCCCAATTTTGCCAGCGAGGTTTCGCGCCTTGTCGGCATGTGGCAGGCTAGTGCCAGCGACCTGCCAAAAAACCAAACAGGCATTATCTTTGATGGTGGCGGTCTTTTGGCACGCGCGAAGCGGCTTGTCGGTGATGTTGTGGTGCTGGATGATCCGGCGAATGCGGCCGCGATGTCTTGCCAGCTTGATGATGCGATTGCCGCGGCCATTTTGCCAAAGACCCCACTTGCCTGTGGTGGGCATTTATGGTGCGAGCAAAGTCATGCGCTCTGGTCGATTGATCTGGATAGCCATGGGGTAACGGATTTTGACCAGCTGTTTGATGAAGCGGCCAGCGAAATTGCACGGCAAATCCGGCTTCGTGCGATGTCGGGACCGGTGCTGATTGATGTGCCGCGCATGGCAATTCCAAAGGGCAAAAAATTTCGCAAGGCATTGCAGGATGCGCTTGCCAATGACCCACGCCAGCCAGATTTTCTTGGCATGACCCGCGGCGGCTTGTTGGAATTGCAAATCGCGCATGGCGAGATGGCGCTTGATGCGGTCATGCAGGATCAACCAGCGCAAGACGCGCTTGCGGGTTTGCGGCTTGTTATGGCACAACCGGCCTTTCAGCCGGTCACGCTGGCGGTTAGTCAGGGTATGGCCAGTTGGCTTGAGGGACCGGGCAAGCCCGCCCTCGACCAGCTTGACAGACAGCTTCAGCTTGTTGTCTGGTCAGATGATACGCATAATCAAACAGCGCATATTCTTGGATAATGGCGATAGATGATGAGTGACATAAAGCAAAACCAGCAATCAGAAACGGCAGAATCTGCGGCGGAACCTGCGG
>JAFMNI010000122.1 GCA_017859295.1 Candidatus Puniceispirillum sp.
GTGCCTTGTGCATGCAGCCACAATTGATGTTGTTTGACGAGCCGACCTCAGCCCTCGATCCCGAAATGATCAAGGAGGTTCTTGATACAATGGTTGAACTGGCTGATGATGGCATGACGATGATTTGCGTGACCCATGAAATGGGCTTTGCCCGCCGGGTGGCTGATCGTGTAATTTTCATGGATGAAGGCCAAATCGTTGAACAGAACGAGCCTGAAGCCTTTTTCAACAACCCACAATCCGACCGGACCAAGCTGTTTTTGAGCCAGATTCTCGGCCATTAAACCGGTTGCAGATAGATGTAGTTAAAAACCAGATCGGGCATGGCTTTGGTCTGGTTTTTTTACGTCTAGCTCGCTGGCGGCTTTGGAATGCTCTCAGCGATAACGCGGCGGCGCCCCATTTGCGCGATGAATAATCCGGTCAGGATAACGGCCAAGGCCAACAGGAAATGACCCGGCAAGGTCTCATCAAGAACAAGCGCGCCAATAACCACCGCCCAGACTGGCACCTGATAATTGACCAGTGATAAAAATGGCGGCCCTGCGCGCCGAACCAGAATGGTTAGTAAAATAGTGGCAATCGCCGTTGGAAATACTGCCAGATAGGCAAGGCCGGCAAAGGCAGTGCCAAAGGAGGCATTTGGCACCCCTTCGACTAAAAGCGCAACAGGGATCAGAATAACGCCGCCAAGCGTCAATCCGGCCGCGGCAAAAGATAGCGCGCTAACCGGTGGGCAAAGTCGTGTGATGATGCTGCCAATGGCGTAACAGCTACTGGCCATGATACAGGCAATCTGGGCGGCAAATATCAAGGGTGATGGCACGGCATTGGGCAAAATCTTATCGCCACCAATAAGCAGCACAACACCGGCAAAGCCAAACAGAAATCCAATGATTTTGATCCGGCTCATCAATTCGCCCGGAACCAGAAAATGACTTAGCGGCAAAACAAACAACGGCACCACCGCCATGCTGATACCGGCAAAGCCAGAGGTGACAACCTGCTGACCCCATGATAGCAGGCAAAAGGGAATGGCATTTGTGAATAGCGCCATGCCAAGGCAATGAAGCCAGATGCGCCGGTCGGTTGCTGTTTGAAACCGCGGCAAACCATCGCCATAGACAAGCGCGATCACAAGCAGGATTAATGCCGCCGCCGACACGCGCCCCGCGGCAAGCGTTATCGGGCCAAATCCGGTAAGGGCAAGTTCAACACCAAGAAAGCTAGCCCCCCAGATAACACCAAGCGTGATCAGGATTAGCCAGTTTATAACCATGCCAGAAAAAGGGGTGTTTAGTGTCATGCCTGCCAAGCTAGTCCTACCGAAGATGAAAATCAAAGGGAATTAACGGCCTGATCTGGCGTGGTAAATGCCCAAACTGTGGGGGCTTGATGATTGGTGTGATTGGCGGTGAAACCCCCATGCCAAAATCAGCGCTAATGCAGCCGCTGAGGCGTGTCAAAGATTGACAGTCTGGCGCGATCACTGGCACTGTTAATCACTAGGCGCATAGCTGTTGATTGGTTTTTCAAGCGGCCAGCAAAAGGGAAAATCGTACTCACCGCCAGATGAGTTTTTTGATAATAAGGGTGAAAAAATGCGGCGTGTGATTATTGCCATTACGGGTGCATCCGGGGTTATTTACGGAATTCGGGCGTTGGAATTGCTGCGCGCGGTTGATGATGTTGAAACCCATGCCATCATTACCCCATCGGCATTTCGCACCGCGCTTGCCGAGGTCGATTACGCGCCTGATCAGATCAAGGCACTTGCCGATCATCTCTATAATCACAAGGATATTGGCGCGGCCATTTCATCAGGATCGTTTCACACGAATGGCATGCTTGTCGCGCCCTGTTCGATCAAAACGCTAAGCGCCATTGCCAATTGTTTTAATGAAGAGCTGACCGCGCGGGCAGCCGATGTGTGCCTGAAAGAGCGCCGCCGGGTTGTTCTGATGCTTCGTGAAACGCCGTTTCATGCAGGCCATATCAGATTGATGGATCAAGCCACCCAAAGCGGCGCCATCATCATGCCACCGGTTCCCGGATTTTATGCCCGGCCGCAAACGCTGGATGATGTGGTGAATCAAAGCGTTGGGCGCGCGCTTGATCTTCTTGATATCCAATTGCCAACGGTCAAACGCTGGACCGGATCAGGCGTTGACTAAGGCTGAATGATTTTGGCTTTGTGATCTTTGATCTGGTATGCTGCTTTGGCAATAACGCGAATATGATCATGCTGAATCTGGGTAATCTTGGCCTTGCTGCTGGTCGCCGCGATGCGGGTTATTATGTCAATGATTGCTGGTAATGCAGGCGCGCTATCACCTCGATCAATAGCGGTAAGCTGACTGACCCATGTTTGCATCATTTCAAGCTGGATTTTTTCGGCGGCCAACTCGGCTGCTTTGACCTTGTTACGAAGATCTTCAGTCACCGCATTTGGTGCTGGGCTTGGCCCGGTTTTCAATTGGGTGCGAATGCGGCGAAGCGATTGCACAATATCGCTTTGCCACGGGCTGGCAAGATTGTGAAGCTGCGTCAAATCTTCATCCGAAATGGTTTTGCCTTGAAGGCAGGCAAAAACCGCGCATAGCATTAAGGGAACATCAATCTGGCATTGCTCTTGAAGATCAAGACAAGCAGGGGCAACAGCATCACGCTGGTAGATTGTCAGTGCAAATGACCAAAGTTTGTTTTCTGTCATCACTTGCCTATCTGGTTTTGTCATTGCTTTGAATGCGGTTGGGCATGCTAGCGGTACAGCGTGATGATTGCCCATATAAGATATAGGGCGGCTAGCACGCTGATGATGATTTGGATTTTGCTAATGCGAACATCATCGCCAAGCCAGCTTTTTTTCCCGCGTTTAGCAATTTGTTGTGGCGCTGGTGGCGGCGCGCCGGTTATGCGCGTTTTCAGCCGAATGAAAAGCGCATAGAGCGAAACGCCAAGAATGGCGAAAATAATCAGCTTGCCAAACATTGGCACCATCCTCAATTTGATCTGCGGCAGAATCCATGCCACGCATTGGGCGGCGACGCCATCCCTTAGGTTTCATTTTATAACATGGGCTGACGGCAAACCCTATCATGATATTGGGGCGGCAGCCATTAGGCAGTAAAGCCGCTTTTAAAGGTGCGCCAAAACATCGCGGCTAACCCCTCTTCACATTTGCCAGTTTCGAGCCCACATACTCGTATCCGAGCTGGTACCAGCCAGACTCGTTTTAAAACATTCAACAATAACTGGTTTTTGGGAGCATTGATGTTCGTCGAAAGGGCTTGTCCTTTTCGTGGGATTGTTATGTGCGCGTCAAAGGCCTTTGGAGAGAGTCATGTCAGTAACCGCTGTCTATCAAACAACCTGCCGTTTTTGCGAATCAATCGAAGCCGGTATCATGCTTTGCTTTGCCTTTATTGCCGATTTTTTTACTGTTGCACATGTTGCAACCAAAGCCTCGAATGCTGCCATGTCAGGCGATTATGAAGAAGCAAAGCGGATCATCGAAACCCTGTAAATCTATTGCTGATTTGTAAGGACAGGACCAAGCATCATTTTATATGATTGTGGCAATCTTGATCGGGGCGTATCGCGCTTTTGAAAAATCCGTACCCGCCAGATTTGGCTGGTACGGATTTTTTTAGGTCGAACCATCTTTAAAAACGCCAATTTTGAAAATAAATGGTTATGATATCGATGGATATTATTCCGGGTGAGTTTGTGAAAAGGGGAAAATGATGGATATCGATATCACTGCAGATGATCTTGCTCTTTTAACCAAGTGGGATACCCCCACCATTTGCAATGCGCTTGAAGAAATCATTCCCGAGCGGCGTGGATATGGTTTTACCACCACGCATCTTTTCAGTCTTGATCCGGCACTGCCGCCAATTTGTGGGTTTGCCCGCACGGCAACCATTCGAGCCGCCGCGCCATCGCCCGAAACCAGCGAACAGATGGTGGCAAAACGCGCTGCCTATTATGAATATGTTGCGGTCGCGCCAACGCCAACCATTGTTGTTATTCAAGATATTGATCCCCAGCCCGGGGTCGGTGCCTTTTGGGGGGAGGTGCAAACCAATATCCATAAAGGGCTTGGTGTTTTGGGGGCTGTTACCAACGGGTCATTTCGTGATGTGCCAGATAGCGCCCGCGGGTTTAATCTGATTGGTGGCAAGGTTGGGCCAAGCCATGCTTTTGTGCATCTTGTCGATATTGATTGTCAGGTCACGGTTTTTGGGTTAACCGCCAAGACAAATGATATCATTCATGCCGATCAGCATGGCGCTGTCGTTATTCCGCCAGCCGCAGTCAAACAGATACCCGCAGTGGTGGATTTGATTAGCCGGCGCGAGAAGATCATTCTTGAGGCAGCAAAATCTGCCGATTTCACCGTTGCCAAATTGAAAACCGCAATGGGGCAAATGAAAGACATTCATTAAGCCGCATCGGGCTGGCTAGCCTAGTTCTGCCCGCACGATTGCTGCCCCATCAGCCATTGCCTTCAATTTGCCAAAAGCCACATCACGCGGCAGATATTTCATGCCGCAATCAGGCGCGGCAACAAGCCGGTCAGGTGCAACATATTTCAATGCCCCGCGAAGCCGTTCGGCCACCAATTCAGGGGTTTCAACATCATTGGTTCCTAGATTCAAAACACCAAACAGGAATTTCTTTGATGGCAGTTCGGCCAGAATGGCTGGATCAAGATTAGGCTGGGCAGCCTCGACCGAAATATAATCGGCGGAGCAGGCATCAAGCTGTGGCAGAAATGTATAGCCAACGGGCTTTTCCTTGACTACATAGGCATAGCCAAAACAAAGATGAACAACGGTTGGCCCATCAATACCGTCAAGCACCTGATCAATGGCATCAACACCATATTTATTGGCTTCTTCAGGATTGGCCTGCATATATGGCTCGTCAATTTGAATAACATCGGCGCCAGCTGCTTTCAGGTCGCGAATTTCGGCATTGACCGCCTTGGCATAGGCGCTGATCAGCGCTTCTGTGTCATGATAAAATTCATCTTGTGCCAGCTTGGCCATGGTAAAGGCACCGGGGATGGTGATTTTGATTGGCTTGTTGGTATGCGCCCGAAGATAGGCAACATCATGCACCTGAACCGGATATTTGCGTTTGATTTCACCAATAACGCGTGGCACGGGAATCATGACGTTGCGCCGGTTTGGCACGAGTGCTGGATTATCAAGATCAATGCCGGCAAGTGCGTTGGCAAAACGGTTGAAATAGCTTTCCCGACGAATTTCACCATCGGACAGGATAT
>JAFMNI010000123.1 GCA_017859295.1 Candidatus Puniceispirillum sp.
GCCTGTCCAAGCGCAATCGCGCAATCCTCAACCGAATGATGCGGATCAATATGCAGATCACCATCACATTCAAGCTCAAGTGAAAAACCGCCATGTTTGGCAATCTGATCCAGCATGTGATCATAAAAGCCAACACCTGTATTGATTTTAACCGGCGCTGTTTTATCAAGATTAACGGTGACTGAAATGGCAGTTTCGCTGGTCTTGCGCGTCACGCTAAAGCGGCGTTGAGCTGGAAGCGCGGGTGGGTTTTCTCCCGCCAGCACCGCCAGCAATTGCTGCATCTCCTCGGCACTGCCAATGGCAATGCGAACCGCATTTTCAAGCCCGGGTTGATGTGATTGATCACGAAGGATAATGCCTGATTTTCGAGCTTTTTCGCATAGGTCTGCGGCATCACGAACCAGCAAAAGCAGGTAATTGGCATCTGATGGCAGAACCGATTGAACATCGTCAAGTTTGGCAAATTCTTTGGCATAGCCATTGCGGCGCGTCACGATATCGGCGCGTTTTTCAGCAAGTTTGGCCGTATTTTCCGGTTTGAGAATGGTCAGGGCTGCCTGCATAACGGGCGCTGCCAGCGGATAAGGTGCCAAGACTTTTTGCAAAAGGCTGGTCACGTCACCGCGTGCCACCGCCGCCCCGCATCGCAAGCCCGCCGCGGCATGTGATTTAGACAATGTCCGCAAAACCACCAGATTGGCAAATTGATCAAGCTTGGCGATCGAACTTGGTTGATCGCTAAATTCGATATAGGTCTCATCAACAATGATAAGTGCGGTATCAGCATAGGTTTCGCATAGCTTTTGAATCGCGCCAGCATCCATAATATTGGCTGTTGGATTGTTCGGCGAACAGACAAAAATCATTTTGGTATTGGCATCAACCGCTTTCTCAATGGCGGCAAGATCCAGCCCGAAATTGCTGTCCAGCATTGCCGAACGCACCGCCACCCCTTGCAACATGGCCGATTGCGCATACATGGCGAATGTTGGCGGGCAAATGACCACATTATCAACCGCCGGAATGCAAAAGGCGCGCATCAGGCAATCAATCGCCTCATCCGCGCCGCGGGTGATTGTTAGATTACGCGATGACACATCAAGCCAGCGACAAAAAGCATCGACAAGCTGGGCTGGCTGCTGGGCTGGATAGCGCGACAAACCACTGGCACCAACAAAAGGCTCAAAGGCGCATTCATTGGCGTCTAGAAAAACTGTCTCACTGCCGGGTAACTGTAGCGACCGCGCCGAAACATAACCCGCCATTGCCAGAATTTCAGGGCGCGCACGTTGACAGATCGCTGTCATGTCAGATGATGAAGATGAAGCCATGGCTTTAATCCAGCATTTTTTCGATGGGAACAACAAGAATTGAATTGGCACCGTTGGCTTTCAGATCTTCCATCGTGTCCCAAAATACGCCTTCTTCGCAAACCGCATGAACGGCAACCATATCATCACGCCCCTGAAGCGGCATAACGGTTGGTGATTGCGAACCGGGCAAAACGGCCTTGATTGCCTCCAGACTATCAATTGGGCTGTTCAGCATGATATAACGGCTGTTTTCAGCGCGCAAAACCGCTTTGATGCGTGATGTCACCTTTTCCGCTAAAGCAGCAATTTCAGGATCATCAATCTGGTTGGTAACCAGAACCGCCTGTGATTGCAAAATAATATCTTTTTCCACAAGCCCGTTTGACACAAGCGTGCTGCCAGTCGAGACAAGGTCGCAAATCACATCGGCAAGATGCGTTCTTGGCGCAACCTCGACCGCGCCTTCCATCGTAACGATATCAGCATCAATTTTGCGATCAGCAAGATATTGTGCCAGCAAGCCCTTGTAAGATGTTGCGATGACCTTGCCATTTAACGATTCGATTGATTGATAATTGAAATCATGAGGTACGGCGATCGACAGGCGACATTTGCCATAGCCAAGCGGCAATAGCTGGCGAAGCCCGGCAAATTTGCCATTGCCAAGTGCCTGTTTTTCAAGAAGGCCGTTCTGGCCAAGAATGCCAAGCTGGCAAACATCCGTTGCCAGAAAAGCCGGAATATCGTCATCACGAACCAAAAAGATATCAAGCGGGAAATTTTGTGCACGACATAAAAGCTGATCACGGCTTTTCGCCAGCGAAATGCCGCATTTTTCCAACAATTGAATCGACATATCGGCAAGCCTGCCAGATTTCTGGATGGCTATTTTAAGCCGCTTTTCTTCACTCATAACTTACCCTGTCTTTGCATGATTGTTTTATAGCCATCAAATCCATTATTCAAAAACCGTGCAACGCGAACGATGGTTGCCGTGCTGACATTGGTTTCTTCGGCAATTTTGCGGTACGGCACTTTTTTCACCAGCATTTGCGCAACGCGCCAACGGTCAACCAGCCCCTCAAGCTCGGCCGGCGTGCAAAGATCATAAAAGAAATTGCGCGCTTCACTTGGGCTGTCCAACGCCAGAATAGCGTCGAAAAGATCGTCTTCATGCGTTGTGTCTATCTGGTCACGTTTCAAAGGCCATTTACCTCTTTTGCAGTCCCGTTACAATGTGGTAGCGGTTTAATACGCTAAAACATTGCTGTCAAGCGTCAAAGATAAATGATTTGCCGGAAAATCAGTTTTTTACAGATAAAATTGGATCATAAAATGCCGAGCTAAATTGCCTGGAGATCACGCGCGCGTTTGATCGACAGCAATCTTCCCCCATCCGAGATTAAATCGCGGATTTTTGGCGCAACAAAACCAATATCGGCCATGCAGCATGTTGGGAAATAGCCAAGATTCTGTTCGGCATGATCATCACCAACCATATGATTCAATAACACAACAAGGCTGGGATTATGGCCGATAACAGCAATATCCGAGAGATCACCACCATAATCAATGATTGCCTGTAAAAGCGTGCTTGCCGAGGCCTCATAAAGTTGATCAACAAATTGAACCGCAATTTCGTCAGGCCAGTGTGGTTTGATAAATTCATAGGTTTCGCGGGTTCGTGCCGACGGCGACACCAGAACAAGCTGGGGCAGCATGCGGTGCGTGGCCAGAAATGCGCCAACCGCCGACGCGTTGATCTGTCCTCTTGAAATTAGGGGGCGGTCAAAATCCTGTACCCCAAGCTTGGATGTTTCAGCCTTGCCGTGCCGAATGAGAGTCACGCGCGCCATTATCACCTTTATGCCGGTTAAACCGGATATCCCAAATCATTGTATTTGCTTTATGCTGCCAAAAAACCCTGCCATGAACAACGCCCCTTGCCAAGAATGGAATTTATGTCGCGCCGCCCCGTCTTTGTTATAGGCTGGCCAATGCAGTTTTCGATTTACAAATTATACGAGGCTTTTACATTAGGTTTGCACCGCTTTTCTTCGACAAACATAATTTGATGTTGCCAGACTTGTCGGTGTTACTTCCAAATTCACAAGGTGAATTCATGTCGCAAAACAATGTTCCCGGATTTGTCGCTGCCATTGGCAACACGCCGCTAATTCGCCTCAAAGCCGTTTCCGAACTGACCGGATGTGATATTTACGGCAAGGCAGAGTTCATGAACCCTGGTGGATCGGTCAAAGATCGTGCAGCCAAGGCGATTATCGAAGATGCCGAAGCGCGTGGTTTGATCGGCCCCGGTGGAATCATTGTTGAGGGCACTGCTGGCAATACCGGTATTGGCCTGACGATGGTTGGTAATGCCAAGGGCTATAAATCGGTCATTGTGATGCCTGAAACGCAAAGCGAAGAGAAAAAAGATGTTTTGCGGGTTTGCGGTGCTGATTTACGCCTTGTGCCTGCTGCTCCCTATAAAAACCCAAATAATTATGTTCGCTATTCCGAAGCGTTGGCAAAAGAATTGGCGTCAACACATAATGGCGGTGTGATTTGGGCAAACCAATTTGATAATACGGCCAATATGAAAGGCCATTACCAGACTACTGGCCCTGAAATCTGGAATCAGACAAATGGACAAGTTGACGGGTTTATTTGCGCTGTTGGTTCGGGGGGAACGCTTGCCGGTGTCGGTCAGTTTTTAAAAGAACAAAATAAAGATGTTAAAATCGGCCTTGCTGATCCCGAAGGGTCGGCACTTTTCAATTATTACCGCCACGGCGAATTGAAATCAGACGGCAATTCGATTTCCGAAGGCATCGGCCAAGGCCGCATTACCGCCAATCTAGCCGAAGCACCGGTTGATATGGCGTTTTGCCTTACCGACAGTGACGCGTTGCCATTGATTTATGACCTTATGCAGAATGAAGGGCTTTATCTTGGGGGGTCGACCGCCATCAATGTGGCAGGCGCGGTCGCAATGGCGCGTGAAATGGGGCCGGGTCATCGCATTGTGACGATTTTATGTGATTCGGGTCAGCGCTATCAATCCAAGGTCTGGAACCCAGAATTTTTACGCTCGAAAAACCTGCCAGTGCCAAGCTGGCTTTAAGCTATTTCCCTTTTGTCCAAGCATGACTAAAGATCTGAGGTTTCAATGTCACCCACCGCACCATCAACACCGCTTATTGTTAACGCCGAATGGCTTGCCAGCAATTTAGGCAAACCGGGGCTTAAAGTTTTTGATGCAACATCGCATTTGCCAACATTGGGGCGCGATGCCAATGCCGAACATCTGGCCTGCCGCATCGCCGGATCATTGCGGTTTGACATTGATAAGGTTGCTGATAAATCATCACCCCTGCCCCATACGCTGCCTGTGGCTGATCAATTTCAGTCACAAATGCAAGATCTTGGTCTTGAGAATGATGATCATGTGATTGTCTATTGTGATTCAGTGTTTTTGAGTTCAGCCCGCGCATGGTGGATGCTTCGTTTATTCGGCCATGAAAAGGTCAGCGTTCTTGATGGCGGGTTGAAATCATGGCTTGCCCGTTCGGGCGCAACCGAAAGCGGCGCCATGATTGACGCGCCAAAGGGCGGCTTTACCGTTCGTGCGCCGGTTGGCGCGCAAATGATTCCGATGGACAGCCTTCGCCAGCTTGTCGAGCTTGGCGTTGCCGGACAGATTGCCGATGCGCGGTCGGCTGGCCGGTTTGCCGGTGTCGACCCCGAACCAAGAGCAGGATTGCGTGGCGGGCATATGCCTGGCGCGTCAAATGTGCCGATTGCCAGCCTTATCAATCAAGATGGCGGGTTGCGCTCGCTTGACGAAATTGCAGCGGCCTTTGCCGCTGGCGGTATCGAGACTGACCGACCCGTGATCACCACCTGCGGTTCGGGCGTTACGGCATGCGGCCTTGCGCTTGGACTGGCGCTTCTTGGCAATGAGAATGTGTT
>JAFMNI010000124.1:0-1842 GCA_017859295.1 Candidatus Puniceispirillum sp.
TAACCAGCGCGGCTTCATCCGGAATGCCAAGACTGGCTCGATCAATGCCGCCAAGCCCGCCAATTGGCCAATTCGCATCCATGCGCAGCATCGCACACCAATAGCTAAGATCAATAAAGGCCGGTCCAAGGGTGCTTAATTCCCAATCGATCAAGGCGGCGATTTTGACCTGATCGCGGATCAACAGATTATCCAGCCGGAAATCGCCATGGATGACGCAAAAGCCGGGAATTTCTAAATCAAGGCAATTTGGCAGTTCGGCAAGCAGAAATTCCATCGCGGCAATCGGCTCGGTTTCACTGGCGCGATATTGGCGCGTCCATGTGCCAAGCTGGCGGTCAATATAGCCTGATGGTTTACCAAAGCCCTCAAGCCCAAGCGCAATCGGATCAAGCTGTGCCAAAGCGGCAAGAACGTCAATTTTAGCATGAAACAGGGCGTGCCGATCAGCGCCAGCATAGCCTGCCAAAGCAGGATCAAATAGGGTCTCGCCTTCAACTTCCCGCATGATGAAAAACTTCATGCCAATAACATCTGGATCATCGCAAGCGGCAATCATCCCCGGAACCGGTACCGCCGTTTTACCCAATGCTTTCATGACGCGAAATTCGCGATCAACCGCGTGCGCTGATTTCAACAACAAGCCAACTGGCTGCGTGCGAAGAACAAACCGGCCATCCTGTTTGCCAAGATTGGTTTGTAGGCGGTATGTCGGGTTTGACTGGCCACTTGAAAATTTGTCCAAATTGATCGGTGCGCCAATTTGCGGGGCGGCGGTTTGCAGCCATTCTGTCAGTGATGACAAAAGTGATTCTTCACGCGCTTTGTCGGGGCCGTCAGGAAAATTTGTCATCACATAGCTCTGATTTAACAATGATCGGGTGAAATTGCGATTTGCAAGGTCAACAAAGGGGCAGATGGCAAGATTGTTTTGACCATCTTGGCTCAGCTAGCGTAAGTTTACTAGGCTGTTTCAAGTGATGAAACGAAAAAGACGCTAACGTGCATGATTGCTATGACTGCCATCCATTTTAACTCAACTTCAGGTCACGTCATGATAAATTTTGGTTTTGGAGAAAGTACATGACCGGAAAACTTCATGGAAAGACGATTGTGGTCACGGGCGCCGCGCGCGGCCTTGGCGCCCTGTTTTGTCGCGCCATTGCCGATGCTGGCGGAACCATTCTTGCGCTTGGCCGTGATGAGGCGGCATTGGCGGCGATGATTGCCGATTTGTCGGGCACCGGCCATGATCTGGTTCTGGCTGATGTGGCCAAGGCTGATGCGGTTAGAGATGGGCTTGCCAGCCGCCAGTTTGATGGGCTTGTGAATAATGCCGGCATCGCGGTGACTGCTGCATTACATGCCAGTACCGAAGATGATGTAAGACGCGTCATTGATACGAATTTTCTTGGCAGCCTATGGACATTGCAGGCGGCGGTTCCGGTGCTAAAGGCCGCTGGTGGCGGGGTTATTGTGAATATCGCATCAGTGCTAGGCCATCGCCCATTGCCGCATACCGGAATCTATGCAGCCAGCAAAGCGGCAATCATGCAGATGACACGTTCGGCAGCGATTGAGCTTGCGCGCGACCATATTCGGGTGAATGCGCTGGCACCTGGTTATGTGATGACCGATCTAAACCGTGATTTTCTCGCAAGCGATGCTGGCATAAAGCTGCAAAAACGGACCGCGCTTCACCGTTTTGCCAGCCCTGCCGAATTGATGCCAGCTTTGTTATTTCTGCTGGACCCAGCCAACAGCTATATGACGGGTGAAACCCTGACCATTGATGGCGGCATGAGTGCCAGCCTCTAAAAAAGATAGGACACCGAAAAGAGA
>JAFMNI010000124.1:1857-5280 GCA_017859295.1 Candidatus Puniceispirillum sp.
CCGAAAAGAGAAAAAGTCCCAAACAAAAGGGCTTAGACAAATGACCGCTTTGAAAAGAATAGGATTGCCAAAATATGGATTTTTCAATTGATGCCGCATTACAGGCCGATCACGATCGGTTGCGCGCCTTTGTCCGCGATGAAATCGTGCCGCTTGAAGCTGATCGGAAGAATTACGATTCCTACGGCAATATTGATATGGCGGTATTGCAAACGCTTCGTGCCAAGGTCAAGGCGGCTGGTTTATGGGCGCCGCAAATCCCGCGTGAACAGGGTGGGCTTGGTTATGGGCCAACCGGCATGGCAGTGTTGTATGAGGCCATGAATTATTCGATCTTCGGGCCGGTTGCTTTCAATTGTGCAGCACCTGATGATGGCAATATGTATATTTTGAATAAAGTTGCCACCCAAGCGCAAAAAGATCGCTGGCTGACACCAATTATCAATGGCGATGTGCGTTCATCTTTTGCCATGACCGAGCCCGCGCCCGGTGGCGGTTCCGACCCAAGCATGATCCAAACAACGGCAAAGCGGGTGAATGGCAAATGGATCATTAATGGCCGTAAATGGTATATTACCGGTGCTGGCGAGGCGGCGCATTTTATTTTGATGGCCAAAACAGGTGATGGTGCGCGTGACGGGCTAACCGCTTTTTTGTTTCACCGTGATGACCCGGGCTGGCGCATCGAAAGACGGATTGGCATCATGGGGCCAGAAGAACATGGCGGCCATTGTGAATTGGTCTTTGATGGCATGGAACTTGATGATGACCGTGTGCTGATGGGCGAGGGCAAAGGCCTGAAGGTGACGCAAATCCGGCTTGGGCTTGCGCGGTTAACGCATTGCATGCGCTGGCTTGGGCTGGCCAAACGTGCGGTTGATATTGCGGCTGATTATGCGGCGCACCGCACTGGTTTTGGCATCAAGCTGATTGACCGTGAGTCGATTCAGATGAAGCTTGGTCAGGCAGCGATGGATATCGAGATTGGCCGTGTCATGGTGATGCGCGCGGCATGGCGAATTGAACAGGGGTCAAAGGCACGCCAAGATATTTCAATTGCGAAAATCCATGTGTCGCAATTATTGAATCGGGTCACAAGCGACGCTATTCAAATTTGTGGCGCGCGTGGCTATTCAACTGATACGGTTTTGGAATGGATCTATCGCTATGGGCGTCAGGCATTGCTTGTTGATGGCGCAACTGAAGTGCATCAGATGGTTATTAGCCGGTTTTTACAACAAACAGATCATGATTTCTGGGGCTGGGGTGTTGGCCATGATTAATCTGAATCAAGAGGGGGTTTAAGCTATGTCTGATATGTCATCTGGATCACCATTCGCCGAACTGGATATGCAAGGGGCTGATATGCAGCCGCTGTCACCAGTGCATTTCATTAACCGTGTTGCCTATGTTTTTGCGACAAAAACGGCCATTGCCTATGGTGCGCGGCGGATAAGCTATGGTGAATTTGGCAAGCGTTGCAAACAGCTTGCCGCGGCAATTATCGGTTCTGGCATTGCGCCACAAACCACGGTTTCAGTCTTATGTCCGAATGTGCCGGA
Source organism: Candidatus Puniceispirillum sp. (assembly GCA_017859295.1). Classification (GTDB taxonomy): domain Bacteria; phylum Pseudomonadota; class Alphaproteobacteria; order Puniceispirillales; family Puniceispirillaceae; genus UBA3439. Next base: position 3,420 of record JAFMNI010000124.1, read on the forward strand.
AATGCTGGAATTGCATTTTGCTGTGCCGATGACAGGCGCGGTTCTGAACACAATCAATACACGGCTAGATGCCAAGACAATTGCAACCATTCTTGATCATGGCGAAAGCCAGATGCTGTTTGTTGACCGCGAATATGCCGATGTTGCTGAGGCGGCGCTGGCGATCTGTGATCGCAAAATCAGGGTGGTTTGCATCGATGATCCGGCTATCGACCTTGGCCGGATGATTGGTGATGTTGATTATGAAAGTTTTCTTGCTGGCGGGCTGGCAGAAACGCCCCTGTTTGATTTGCAAGATGAAACCATGCCGATTTCGCTCAGCTACACGTCAGGAACAACCGGCAATCCGAAAGGTGTTGTCTATTCGCATCGCGGGGCAGCATTGAATGCGCTTGGCAATGTTTTGGCGATGGGGCTTAGCACCAGCAGCACCTATCTTTGGACTTTGCCGTTGTTTCACTGCAATGGCTGGACGCACCCATGGGCTGTAACGGCGGTAGGTGGAACGCATGTTTGTTTGCGGGCAATTGATCCGGCCGAAGTGTTTCGGTTAATCGATGCGGAAAATGTAACGCATATGGCGGCCGCACCAATTGTGCTATCGATGTTGATCCATGCACCCGATGAGGCCAAGCCAAAGACCGCCAAAATAATTCCGGTTCAAATTGCCACGGGCGGCGCGGCGCCCCCAAGCAAGGTGATTGATGATATGGAAACGATGGGTTTCAAAATCACCCATCTTTATGGCTTAACCGAATCCTATGGCCCGTCTTTGATTTGTGAAATGCAGGCCGAATGGGAAGAATTGCCACTTGCCGAACGGGCGCAGAAAATGGCGCGTCAAGGCGTGCCGCATGTTCTGGCAGGCGATTATCGGGTGGTCGACCCGCAAACAAAGGCACCCGTTCCCGCTGATGGCAAAACCATTGGCGAGATCATGCTTCGCGGCAATACGATTATGAAGGGCTATCTTAAAAACCCTGAAGATACCGCAAAAGCATCGTCTGGCGGTTGGTTTCATAGCGGTGATCTTGCGGTAATGCATCCCGATGGCTATGCCGAGGTCAAGGATCGATCGAAAGATATCATCATTTCGGGTGGTGAAAATATTTCCAGCCTTGAGGTGGAAGAAGCGCTGTACCAGCATCCCGATATTATGGAAGCTGCGGTGGTTGCCCGCCCTGATGACAAATGGGGCGAGACGCCATGCGCTTTCATCACGTTAAAGCCGAATGTGGATCAACCTGATATTGATGATTTGCGCGCTTTTTGCCGCGAGCATCTGGCAAGCTATAAATTACCAAGCCATTTTGTGTTTTCGGTCTTGCCAAAAACCCAGACAGGCAAGATTCAGAAAACCGTACTTCGCGAACAGGCGAAAACGGTCACATAAATCATCTGGCATCACGCTGGAATCATCACGGCGGAAAAGCGTGAGCCACAAAATCATGTGGCATCACGCTGGTGATTGCGGTTTGGCTCTGATCTGTTCCTATTTTGGAATATAGCGTTCGCCAATTGCGGGTTTATTCACGCCAAGGCCGGGGATTTCCCAAACACCTGCCCCGGGCGGGTTTAGATCGCCGCTGATATTGGCATCGATCAAATAGGGGCGATTGCTTTTGATCCCTGCCAAAATGGCGTCGCCAAGATCGCCAGCACGGTCAATGCTGACCCCTTCAACACCGGCTGATCTGGCCATTGCGGCAAAATCGGGATTATAGGGAAGGCCAGAGTCGGGGTGATGAAAATCGGTTGCCAGTTCGCGGTTATCAAGATAGCCCCGTTGCAGGCCGCGGATCGAGCCATAGGCGTAATTGTTCCAAACCACCCAGACAACCGGAATATTATATTCAACCGC
>JAFMNI010000125.1 GCA_017859295.1 Candidatus Puniceispirillum sp.
CCAGAAAACCCGAATATATGGACAAAAATGCTTTTAATGATAAAGCTACCGGTAACCACAAAACTGATCTTGATGCAAGGCTATCAAGTCAACCTAAAAAGCCGGCTCAGCAAAACCGTCGCCTGGTAACTGCAAGTGATAGCAAATCACCGACAAATCAGATGGGTATAAGCCTGAATAAAACATTAGCAGCCGCACCTGACGCCGAACAAATTCAAACTAAAATCTTTGAAGGTAAAAAATCTGACAATTTTGGAAAAATTAATAGCAAAAAAACTTTAATTTTAGATCTTCTAGAAAACACACCAGACACAAAGACAGCCTCAATAAATGCAGATTTATATAATCAAAATCAGAGCTTTACAACTCAAACTCAATTTTCCACTTCTACCAAAGAATTAGCTGTAAAAAAACAACTGCTCAAAAATTGGGCGGCGACAATTCGGAGTGATATAGTAGAACGAACTTTAGAATCAAAGCTGAGCAGCGATGTTAGAATTAGCTTTAAAATCAGTAGAACAGGAGAAATTTTGAGCATCGAAACGATTGGGAAATCAGTTACTAATGAGTCTATTAAAAACTTTATTGATGTAATTAGAACGTCTGGAAAATTTCCCATGGCACCGCAAGGTTTGAAGCTCGATTATGTTACTTTTCCCGTAAACTTCCGAAGTCGTGGATAAATTATTAATGTCACACTACTTAATTACAGGCTCTTCTTCCGGCATTGGGGCTGCGCTTGCGACACAATTGACGGCAAACGGCCATGAGGTAAGCGGTGTCGCACGCCGAAAGCAGCGCCTTACAGCTCTAGCGAACCAACTTAACTCATTTAATGGCTATGCTGCTGATGTTGGCGACACAGAAAGTCTCGCCTACGCCATTCGCAAAGCCAAGGCTAAATCAGGCGCAATTGATGTCGCTATTTTGAATGCTGGCATTTATCAGCCGCAGGATGGCACAAAAATTGATCCGCAAATCTATGCCAATCACATGACCATCAATTATCTTGGCGTGGTCAATGCCTTGGCTGGCCTCGTTCCCGATATGGTTCGCGATGGCAAAGGCCATATTGCCATTGTGTCATCGGTTGCGGGGTGGCGCGGATTGCCCAAATCAGCTGCCTATGGCCCGACCAAGGCGGCATTGATATCACTTGCTGAGTCGCTGTATTTTGATCTTGTGCCGCGCGGCCTTAGAATTCAGGTTATCTGCCCCGGATTTGTCGATAGCGAAGCAACCGCCGTCAATGATTTTGAAATGCCCGATCTGATTAGTGCTGACAGCGCTGCCAGCGCCATCATCAACGGTATGCAAGGGCATGATTTTTCAATTAATTTCCCAAAATCCTTTACCCGCAAGATGGGGTTGCTTCGGCTTTTGCCCGACCGCCTGTTTTTTCGCCTTGTTGGTAAACAAACCGGCGCGTTCTAGCGTTGGCGTCATTTCAAAGGACTGTAAAAATGCCGCGAAAACCCCACCCTGTTGATGCTTATGTTTCAGCTTTCACCGCCCTCACTCCGGAAAATGTCCAAGAACTTTACGATCTTGTGGCCGAGGATGTTCTGTTCAGCGATCCATTTAATGTTATTCATGGCAAAGCTGGCTTTCGGCAGGTTTTCGATCATATGTATGAAACCTGCACCGACCCAAAATTCACCGTCAGTGATGTCGCCCATTCAAAAAGCGCAAGCTATCTTCGCTGGGATATGACTGGCCGCTTAAAAAACTGGCCGCATACCAATTTGCTGTTTCATGGCATGACCGAGATTCATATCGATGCTGACGGGAAAATTAGCAAACATATCGATCATTGGGATAGTGCCAGTCAATTGCTTCGTTATTTGCCGGTGATTGGCGCGATCATCCGACCCATTCTCAAGCTATTTCGGCTGAAAACAGCATAAACAGGCAAAACCCTTATTTATGCATCAAAAGCATCTGTTTGACGTCAATCATGCCAGCGCGGAACCCACCTTCACAATAGGCAAGATACAAGTCCCACATGCGCTTGAACCGGTTATCAAACTGCTGTTCGCCAAATTGTGGCCACGCGGCGTTAAATCGTTGGCGCCATTGGTCTAGCGTGCGTGCGTAATGACTGGCATAGCCGCTTTCGCAAACCAGATGCAATCCGGCATCCGCCAAGGGGCGCTCCAGCATTGGCAATGATGGCAACATGCCGCCTGGAAAGATGTAACGCTGAATAAAATCTGGCTGATTGGCGTAGGAGTGATAGGCAGCATGGTCAATTGTGATTGATTGAATCACCGCACGCCCGCCCTTTTTCAGCACTTTTGACATGATCGCAAAATAGGTTGGCCAATAATCCTTGCCAACGGCTTCAAACATTTCGATCGAGACAATTTTGTCAAACCGCCCTTCCAGATCACGATAATCCATTAGCCGCAAATCGACCTTATCGCCAAGCCCAGCCTCGTCAATCATATGATTGGCAAAGGCAAACTGTTCTTTTGAGATGGTAATTCCTGTCACCTTTGCGCCAATTTCGCTGGTGACATATTTGGCAAAGCCACCCCAGCCACAACCGATTTCCAGAACCTGATCACCGGGCTGAATATCGGCAAGTTCGGCAAGCCGCTTGTATTTATTGATTTGTGCCGTGGTCAGATCATCGTCATCCGAATCAAACACCGCCGATGAATAGGTCATGGTTGGATCGAGCCATGCCTGATAGAAACTGTTACCAAGATCATAATGATGCGCGATATTTTTCGCCGACCCGTCTTTGCTGTTGCGGCGCAAATGGTGAAACAGCCGTAACCCCCATTTGCGAAGCAGATTTGTCTTTAGCTGTTCTTCAAGGTAGGTGTCGTGACGCGCCGCAAGCTCGATTAATTCAGGAAGCGCATCAGAGCTTAGATGTCCATCCATAAATGCCTCGCAAAACCCCATTTTACCGTCACTTAGAATTCGGCGAACCGCTTCTTTACTGTGAATTTTCAAATCGGCTTTTGGGCCTTTTAATGGGCCCGAAAACTGATGCTGTTGGCCATCTGGCATGGTCAGAAAAACCTCACCGCATTGAAGATTGCCAAGGACCGCGAACAGCAATTTATCTTGATGTCGCTGCAAAAAACTAGAAAACATTACTTAATTAGCCTTATCAAAATTTTTAGTACGCGACCATTTGGAAGGCGGAACTGGCCTTGGATAGAACGGTACCTTTTTCAGCCACAGTTTCAAAGCCTCAAAATGGATTGAAATGATTGGTCTGAAGGGAAATTGTCTAGTCTTCACCAGACTTTGAAAAAGATGGCGATTCGCAAGCCTACGACGGGTTCCGCGCAATGTCGCGGTAAGTGCTGGCCGGTCGTCAATCAAATAACGCATGGCCAGACTAATAACGCCATCATCCATCCGCAAACGCAGCCGATAGTGGCCTTTCAACGGGAAAAATGGCGACACATGCAGGATCTTTTCGGCCTCAAGCGTTGCATGATTGGGGGTTGGCGCGCCGATATAGGCATGCATATCACCAAAAGTGTTTCGCACTTCATAGATATACAGAATATCGCGCCCTGACGCATCACCCGCCACATAGACCGACAGCGGGTTAAACACCGCCCCCAAAATACGCGGAAAGGTCAAAAGATGCACCGTTTCAACCTTTTTTTCAGGAATCACTTCGCCAGCGATCTGGCGAACATAATCGGCAAGCTGAACCAGCGCGACCTTTGATTTAAAATTTGGCCCGTAATCGGCTTGATGAAACCCAAGCAAATTGAACCGATCGACAGAAAAAAACGGGCTTTGCCGATTTGCCTCTTGCAAGCGATCAAGATCAATCCAGATCGACAAGCCAGGCCGGCGCAAAACATGCGATACCGGATGATGCTCACCACCATGTCGTGTATGGACAATATCCGAGACAACAAGGTCGCATGCCGACATTAGGCAATGCCTTGCATCGGTTCGGATGATTTTGGAAAAGCTGCTACTTTTGTGTCCCACGGGACTTCAACCCCAAGTGTTTTCACAATAGCCACCGCTGATTTTAAGCCATCTTCGTGAAATCCGAAACCTGTCCATGCACCGGCAAAAAACAAACCATTCTGCCCTTGAATTTCAGCAAGGCGCGGCTGCATGGCAATCGCCTTGGCGTCAAAAACCGGATGGCGATAGTCAAATTCGCCATGAATCAATGCAGCAGCGGGCATTCGAACCGGATTTAGGGTTTCATACAAAGGATAGGCAGGATCAATTGACTGCAACCGATTCATCCAATAAGTCAGGCATAGATCGCTTGGGGGGGACGATTCGCCTTGCCCAGTATTACCCGCCCCGCCATGCGATGCGGGCGCTGCCGCTTCGGACACATAATTCCACGCTGCCCATGCACCGCGTCGTTTCGGCATAAGCGAAGCGTCCGAATGCAGCACCGCATGATTGCGCTGAAACCCAAAGGCACCAAGCAGTTCGCGTTCAAGCGGGCTGGCATCGTCAATAAGCGCCAAAGATTGATCGGCATGCGCTGCCATCACAACCTTGTCAAACCACACATCACCTTGACCCTTGAGATTCACCATCACCCCGCCATTCGCCCGTCTAAGGCCAATAATATCGGTTTCAAGATGAATCCGGTCCCCAAGCTGTGCCGCAATCCGGTTGACATATTCACGCGACCCGCCAGCAACCGTTCGCCATTGCGGCCGATCAATAAAATTCAATAATTTATGATTTTCCATAAATCGCATAAATGCCCGCACCGGAAAATCCATCATCGCGTTGGATGTGGCCGACCAGATCGCTGCGCCCATCGGCACCAGATGATCATCAACAAAAGCGTTTCCATAGCCTTGGCGGGCAACAAATTGACCCAAGGTTTCGCCATCTGGCCCGCTATCCACCTGACGCGCGGCGGTTTTGTAAAAACGCACAAGATCGGAAAGCATTGACCAATAGCGGCCTTTCAGCAGATTTTCCGGCTGCGCCAAAAGCCCCCTGACCGAACCTTCATATTCCATCTGCCCACCGCCAAGCGACACGGAAAACGACATATCGGTTTCGATATTGGGCACCGACAAATGATCAAAAAGCGCAATTAGATTGGGATAATTCAGCGGATTATAAACGATAAAGCCTGTATCAACAGGCACGGCAACATCGCCAAAAATGGCATCGACCGTATGGCTATGCCCGCCAAGACGCGCGGCCTTTTCAAAAAGATGGACATCGCCATGCCCTTGCAGAAGAAAAGCTGACGCCAAGCCGGAAAT
>JAFMNI010000011.1 GCA_017859295.1 Candidatus Puniceispirillum sp.
CTTCTTGAAATCATCGAAGCATCCGGTGAGGCCGAGGTTCTTGATATTGCTGATGCGCTAGAAGAATTTGAAACGCTTGGCAATGCGCCAATGCCGTTTGACCGACCGGCAAATGACAATCAATATCTAACGCGCATTTAAGCTGGGATCATAAAAAACGCTCCGGCAAATGCCGGAGCGTCATATTGGAATTCAGCGAAGGGCCATCTATTGACTGGCAATTAGTCAGACAAAAGGCTGGCATCAAATATTGGCAGCAAATATTGGCTATTTCTGCGCTGATTTCACCAACCGCCATGCCACTGGCATCAAACAGGCAGCAATCACCAGCTTTAACGCATCACCATATAAAAATTTCGCCATACCAAGCATCAGCGCTTTTTCCATACCGATAAAGCTCGTTAGCCATGACACGCCCATTGCATAGATAACGGCATTACCAATCACCATTGCAATCACCGTGCTGATGACCGAGCGGCCCATGCCGCGTTCGGCCAAAAAGCCCATAATAATCGCCGCGACTAAAAAGCCGGCAAGATAACCACCCGTTGGCCCGACCAATGCTACCATGCCAACAGTAGCACCAGCAAAAACCGGCAATCCCATCGCCCCTTGAAGCAAATAAGCCGCAATTGTTGCCCCGCCAAGGCGCGGGCCGTAGGTCATGCCAATCAACAGAACAACCAATGTTTGCCCTGTTACCGGCACCGGATAAAACGGAATTTTGATTTGTGCCGACACTGCCAAAAGCAGACTGCCAACCACAATCAGAAACGCCTTTGCCACAGGTGCGGACATCGCTTTTCCTGCAAAGGGGCCAAAAAGAATAGCATCTGTCAGCACATGATGGCGCATCACTGCCGTAGTTGATGACACAGGTTTATGCATTAATCGTCTCCTGCCGGTAAAATATATCAGGCCAAACTATAGGGCGAGGCGTCACACAAAGCAATAACGACCCATCCAATTCCAAACAGGGCTGTTTTGACCATCATCCAGATCAGACAAAGGCTGTTTGTTCATTGGTCTTTCGTCTCGGCCGCAAATTCAGGCTGGCAAATCTGCCATTGCCACCGCGGCATCAAGCATCGCATCAAATGCGGTGAAAGGTGCCATCACCACATAGCCATCACCAACGCCAGCCGCAATCGAAACCGGCGCGCCATTCACCCGATTTGAGGTGCCGGTTCGTTTACCAAACGCCATCGTGACGTCATCCAACGGCCATTCCAGGCCGTGTGAGCGCAAAAAATGCTGTGTGCCAAGTGGCCAGACCGAAAACCGGCTTGCCAGCGGCAAGGTAATTTCAAAATCACCGCGCAAACGCAATAAAACATCATCACCACCAACCAATATAACCGGCCGGTCATGCGGCAGTCGCGCCAGCGCATCAAGTGCCGCCAAGGAATGATCAAACCGGCCATCGAGAAAACCAATGCCAATGATCAGAGGCGCCGCAATCAAATCAAGCGATTTTTCAAAATCAGTATCATCTTGTCCTGATCGTTTTATCTGGCGAATATCATCGGCAAGCTGCTCAAGATCATTTGCCGAATCCATATCGCCAATCACCGCTTGTGGACGAAGCCCACATGACAAAGCCGTACCAAGCCCACCATCTGCCGCCACAACCGGCCAGTTTTGACAGCGATCAAGACAAGATAGCAGTGACCCAGCGATTGGAGCCGCACCAAATAACAGAATTGGGGCGGTAAATAGCAATTGATCTTCTTGGCCATGTGCCATGTTGGAGCCCCTAAAACATCAGATTTAACGATGCCGGATATAAAGATATCAGATTGTAAGCATCGCACCAAATTCACATATCGGGCAAGTTAGCATTAATTGTAATATTAGGCGTTGTGATCAAAGTTAGAAGATGCTAAGTTTATGTCATGGATCAGAACTTGTCACCAATGGCAAACTCACAGCCCGCAACAGGCGGGCCACGCGACCCTGCGACCGCATTTCATAGTCTTTTGATTCTATTTCCGGTTCTATTGGCTGGCTATGTGATGACGCATATCGAATCTGAGTTTAATGACATTCTGTTCAAGGCGATTGCCGATGCCTATATCCAGGTCAGCACCTTTGTTGCTGGTACATTCTTCATTTTCTATGGCATTGAAAGGGTTTTGAATATTGATGCCGCTGCGGCGCTGCGCAAGGCGGCGGTCTGGCAAGTGCCTGTTGCCGCCGCGCTTGGCGCGCTTCCCGGTTGTGGTGGGGCCATTATTGTGGTGACGCAATATGTATCGGGCCGGCTCAGTTTTGGCAGTGTTGTTGCGGTATTGACCGCAACAATGGGCGACGCTGCATTTCTTTTGATTGCACAACAACCACTTGTCGGTCTTGCAATGGTCGCGCTTGGGTTTGTTGTTGGCACATTCAGCGGCTGGATCGTCAATTATATTCATGGCCGTGATTTTTTGCGCGGGTCGCTTGGCGAAGGGCATGATGTCGACCATATGAACGAGGATGCCAGCACGCCATGGCTAGACCGGATCTGGTTAATTATCATGCTTCCCGGGCTGGTTCTTGCCGCTCTTGTTGCCTTTCAGATCGATGTTGATGCGTTGTTTGCAAGCGATTATCTCGACAAGCCTGCAAGCCTTCTTGGCGTACTTGGCGGCGTTTTAGCCGTTACCATGCGGTTGGCACCAAGATTTGGCATTCGTGGCGATACCGCCTTTTCGGCAAGCGGAACAATCCTCCGGCGCACCGTTGCCGATACTAATTTTGTGACCGTCTGGGTGATTGGCGCCTATCTGGTATTTGATTTATCAGTTTATTTCTTTGCGATTGACCTAAAACAAGTCTTCAGCGGCTTTACGCTTTTCACCCCGATGATCGCCATTTTGATTGGCTTTTTACCAGGATGTGGGCCGCAGGTTTTGGTCACGACAATGTATCTTGCTGGCATTCTGCCGCTATCGGCGCAGATCGGAAACGCGCTTAGTAATGATGGTGACGCGTTGTTTCCGGCGATTGCGATTGCCCCCAAAGTGGCGGTAGTGGCAACCCTTTATTCCGCCGTACCAGCGGTGATCATTTCCTATGGCTGGCTGTTTTTGGTTGAATTGTGATCGCATTGACCCGCGTCACTTTTCATTAGCATCACCGATTGTCACTTAAACCCTGCCAAATTAACTCTACCAGCCTTATCCAGCCTGATTAATCCAAATGAATTAATTAGGCCAGAGACGGCACGCCGTGTCGGCTGGTCCCTATTGGCACCAAACTGCCAAGGCTGGCCAGCTGCGACCAAGATCGCATTGGCCGGTGATCAGGGTTGGTAAAAGGCGGCCTGCCGTCAATAATGATTTTACGATCGCAATTTTACTTTAGTAATTTTACTTTAGTAATTTTACGGCAATATTTTAACCACCACTATTTTCCAAGGCATTGTCATTGATGTTTGAGATCATTTTATTTGCGCCACAAATCCCCCCCAACACCGGCAATATTATCCGGCTGTCGGCAAATAGCGGTAATCGTCTGCATCTGGTCAAACCGCTTGGCTTTGCGCTTGACGAAAAATCATGCCGGCGTGCGGGGCTAGATTATCACGCGCTAAGCGACGTTCATATTCATGATGATCTGGCGGCCTGTTTGGACTGGCTTGACCAGCCGCGGCTTTTTGCGATTACCACAAAGGGCGAAGGCACCATATATGACCGCGCCTTTGCCCCGGGAGATGCTTTTCTATTTGGCTCGGAAATCTCGGGGTTGCCAGCCGATGTTCATGCCCACATTGCGTCGGATCACAAATTACGTTTGCCAATGGTGGCAAATAACCGGTCGCTAAATCTTGCTAATGCCGTTTCGATTGTGATTTATGAAGCGTGGCGTCAGCATGATTTTGCTGGCAGTTAATTTCGAACCGGCGCAAAGGCCATTCATCACCCCTATAATATACCCTGCAATATCCGCTTTAATATAAAGGTCTGTTTTTTGATCCCTGTCCGGTAATCACCCAACCCTTGTTTCACCATTTTCGCGCCATTCTGGCCGCACAAGAGTAATGCACATGTCAAACATGCCAAACCCGTCAATGCCCCCTCTTGCCATCGACCCGCCGAAAACCGGTAAAATGGTCGCGCTTGCTGATGATCTTTACTGGATGCGCTTTACCCTTCCCTTTAGGTTAAACCATATCAATCTCTATGCCTTTGATACGAAAGATGGTTGGCTGCTTCTTGATTGCGGCATTCAAAGTCAGGCCATTGCCGATCAGTGGCAGGTGATGCTGGCAGGGCCTTTGGCTGGCAAGCCGGTAATTGGCATTATCGTATCGCATTATCATGCTGACCATGTTGGCTATGCTGGTGCGCTGGCGGCGATCACTGGCGCGCCAATCTATATGGGCGCGGTTGAGCATGCACAGGCAAGCTGGAGCCTTGCCCAATCTGATGCCGCATTTGGCACGATCATGGGCGATACCTATGCCCGTTTCGGGCTAGATGGCGACATTGTCGATCGCATCCGCTCACAGGGCAATTATTTCCGCAAATTATCGGGCGATCTTCCCGATGTCACAATCATTGATACCGATCACCGTTTTCACAGCAAATCAGGCATCTGGACACCGCGCTTTGATACCGGCCATTCACCAGGCCATATGAGCCTGTCCGATCATGACCGCAAGCTTCATATCTGTGTTGATTTTCTATTGCCCCGCATCTCACCGAATATTTCGGTCAGCCTTCGGTCTATCGAGATTGATATGCTTGGGCATTATTACAGTTATCTCGATCAGATGCGCCATCTGACTGATGACTGGCTAATCATTCCGGGGCATGATTGGCCGTATTTTGGCGGCGGCGTGCGGGCGGCTGAATTGATTGAACATCACAATACGCGGCTTGATCTTTTGCGCGGCGCTGCGGGCACTGGGCCCATCACAACAGCAGGTGCGATGCATGCGCTTTTTGCCTTTGATCTGACCGACCATGAATTATTCTTTGCCAGCTGCGAGGCGCGCGCACATCTGAACCATCTTGTTGCCCGCGAAGAAATGCAAATTCAGACCAAAGACGGGATTGATTATTTTCACCTTGGCTAATCATCAAAAACAGCCCACGAACCCTCTGGCTTTTGCAATTGCCGGTTTCGGCATGGGTGGGCCTTCGTAATGATCGATCAGTGATGCCCTCACTGACTTGGCCTCATTGACTTGGCTTGCCGAAGCGGGCAAAAAGAGGAAATCGAAACATCAAAAAAGGCGGCTTGAGATGAGCGGTGACTATAAATTTGACACGTTGAGCCTACATGCGGGTCATGTGCCTGACGAACGTCATGGTTCGCGCGCAGTGCCGATCCATCAGACAACATCCTATGTGTTTCAAAATACCGAACATGCAGCCGCGCTTTATAACCAAGAACTTGGCGGTCATCTTTATACGCGCATCTCGAATCCAACAGTTGCCGTGCTGGAACAGCGTGTTGCCGCGCTTGAAGGTGGGGTTGCGGCAACGGCAACCGCATCGGGCATGGCGGCGCTTTCAACCGCGCTTTTGGTGCTATGTTCGCAAGGCGATCATATCGTTTCGTCATCGCGCATGTATGGTGCCAATATCAATCTGCTGGAAAACACGCTTACGCGTTTTGGCATCACCACAAGCTTTATTGACCCGTCAGATCTTGCCGGCATCGAAAAAGCCATCCAGCCCAATACCAAATTGATTTTTGGCGAAGTGATTGGCAATCCGGGTCTGGATATCATGGATGTCGAAGCTGTGGGGAAAATTGCCGCCAAGGCCGGTATTCCATTGATGCTTGATTGTACATTTAACACCCCTTGGCTGTTAAAGCCTTTCGAGCTTGGTGCCAATCTGATCATTCATTCATTGACCAAATGGATTGGCGGTCATGGTGTTGCAATTGGCGGGGCAGTGGTTGATGGCGGTAATTTCGATTGGGGACAGAATGACAAATTCCCCACCATTGCAGGCCCGCATTATGCGATGGATGGCATTAATTTCTACGAAGAATTCGGCCCTGCTGCCTTTACCGCAAAATTCCGCGCAGAAGGCATGTATAATTTCGGCCCGTCACTTTCGCCAACAAATGCCTTTCATATTCTGCAAGGCATGGAAACCCTGCCGTTACGGATGCAGCGTCACATGGATAATACTGCCAAGATGCTGGAATTTTTAAGCGGCCATGAAGCGGTCGCTTGGGTACGTCATCCCAATCTTGCCGATCATCCGGGGCATGAATTGGCAAAACGCATGATGCCACGCGGCGCAGGCTCGATCATTGTATTCGGCCTGAAAGGTGGGCGCGATGCGGGACGCAGCTTTATTGAATCGGTTGAATTAGCGTCGCATCTTGCCAATGTTGGTGACGCCAAAACGCTTGTGATCCATCCGGCAAGCACAACCCATTCGCATATTTCCGCCGAAGCGATGGTCGAAGGCGGCCTGTCCGATGATATGATTCGCCTATCGGTTGGGCTGGAAGATTTCGACGATATCAAAGCTGATTTCGAAACCGGATTTCGGGCAGCCGCCAAATTTGCCAAGACCAAAGACTAACCGCACGGTCGATTAAGGGGCAGTCACGATGAAACAACAGCTATTCGACACACAAATCCATATCGCCACTGGCGGGCGATCCTTTTCCAATGATGGCGAGGCACTTGTTCTGCTTCATGGCAGCGGCCAAAACCATCTGACATGGGTTCTGCAAAGCCGGTATTTTGCCTATCGCGGCTATCCGGTTCTGGCACCTGATTTCCCGGGTCATGGCCTATCTGGCGGCACGCCACTGGAATCGATCGAAGATATGGCTGATTGGGTGATCGCCCTTCTTGATAGTCTGGATGTGAAAACGGCCTGTCTTGTTGGCCATTCCCAAGGCTGTCTTGTTGCCATTGATGCCGCCGCACGCTATCCAGACCGTGTCTCGCGCCTTGGCCTGATTGCGGGGGCCTTGGCGATTCCGGTGAATGATCAGCTTTTGACAATGTCCGACAAGGCTCTTGGCAAGGCCATTAGCGTGATGACAAGCTGGGGACATGGACCAATGGCGCATATGCATGACAATACCCAGCCCGGCCATTCCTTTCTTGGTTACGGAAACCGGTTGATGGCAAGCAATCATGCCGATGCGCTTCGCCATGATTTGGTCGCCTGCAATAATTACAGTAGTGGCAAGGTGGCAGCGGCAAAAATCACCCAGCCCACCTTGTGTATTTTGGCTGCATCTGACCGGATGACGCCGGTAAAATTTGGCAATGCAATGGCTGATAGTCTGGTCAATAGTGAACGCGTCATTCTGAATGGCGCAGGCCATATGTTGCCAGCCGAACGCCCCGCCGAAGTCAATGATGCGCTTCGCCACTTTCTGGCCAGCTAGGTAACAAGAACCTGACAACAGGCCACTATTTTAAAGGATGATCAAATGAGCGCTGCAAATTTTCGTAATATTGCCGTGATTGGCGCTGGCACAATGGGAAGTGGCATCGCCGCGCAGATTGCCAATGCTGGTCATAATGTTTTGCTGCTTGATCTTGGTGCCAAATCGGCGGGTGAAAAGACACCGGCCGAAAGCGCCATTGACCGGCTTTTGGCATCCGATCCACCGCAATTAATGTCAAAAAAGAATGTTGCGCGTATCACCACTGGCGTCATTGATGATGATTTTGACAAGCTGGCCGATTGCGACTGGATCATCGAGGCCGTTGTTGAACGGCTGGATATCAAAAAAGCGCTCTATCACCGTCTTGATGCGGTGATTGGCGCTGATTGTATTGTCAGCTCGAACACCTCAACCATTCCGATCAAGCTTCTTGTCGAGGATATGCCAAGCGCGTTTCGCCAGCGTTTCGCCATCACCCATTATTTTAATCCGGTTCGCTATATGCGGCTTCTCGAGCTTGTTCGCGGCAGTGAAACGACCAGTGATGTTATTGATCGCCTTGCCGATTTCAATGACCGTGTTCTTGGCAAGGGGGTTGTTCGCTGCGCCGATACGCCAGGCTTTCTTGGCAATCGTGTTGGGGTGTTTGCGCTTCAGGTTGGCATTGACGAAACCTTGAAATGCAATCTTGCCATCGAAGATGCTGATGCGTTATTCGGCCGGCCAATGGGCATTCCAAAAACAGGTGTCTTTGGTCTTTATGATCTGATCGGCATTGATCTTATGGCCGATGTTGTTGTCTCGCTTGGCAATATCTTGCCTGCCGATGATGCGTTTCATGCGGTTGGCGCTGCCAATCCGGCCATTGCTGCGATGATTGCCGCTGGCTTTACCGGTGATAAGGGCAAGGGCGGTTTTTACTGTCTGGATGGCACCAAACGCATGGCGCGGCAATTTGCCGGTTATGAGGGCAATGATATGCCACCCTTAAAACCTGCCAAAACAAAGCTTCCCGCCGCAGCAATTGCCGCTGCCGAAGCCTCTGCCCGTCAGGATGAACCTTTGTTCATGCTGCTTGATGGGCATGATGATCAGGCCAGATTCTGCCGCCGTGTTCTTGGCCGGATTTTGCATTATGCGGCAAGCCTTGTGCCGTCGGTGACAACAACACCGCAGGATATTGACGATGCGATGAAGCTTGGCTTTAACTGGCAACGCGGCCCGTTTGAAATGATTGACGCCATTGGCCAGCAGCGTTTCGCCGCACTTCTCGATGAATGTGGTTTAACGATGCCGGCATTTCTGGAAGGTGGCGCACCCAATTACAGCGTACAGGCAGGCAGCTTGATGGTTCGCCATGCCGATGGCGCCCGCCAGCCGGTCAATTTACCCGAAGGGGTGATGCGCTTTCATATGACACGGCGCACCCTCCATCCGATTTTGACAAATGACGCTGCCAGCCTTTTTGCCCTTGACGGCGATTTGCGGCTTGTCGAATTTCATTCAAAAGCCAATGCGCTAACCGATGCCTCGATGGAAATTGTTGCCGCCGCTGCCAAGGATCATGGGGCGGGAATCATCATTCATAATGACGCGCAGCATTTTTCGGCCGGCGTTGACCTAAATGCGTTTCGCCGCATGATCGAGGCGGGGCAATGGGATGAAATTGACGGGTTTCTTTTGCGGTTCCAGACGGCTGTTGCCGCTTTGAAATATGCCCCAGTTCCGGTTGTTGGCGCGCCGTCCGGTCTTGCCGCTGGTGGCGGATTTGAGGTGCTGGCGCATTGTGACAAGCTTGTCGTGCATACCAATTCGGTTCTTGGTCTTGTCGAAGCGGCGGTTGGCGTTGTGCCAAGTGGCGGCGGGGTTAAGGAAAGCTATTTACGCTGGCATGCCCATCTTGGCGATTGGGAACAGGCCGCTTGGAAAGCATGGATGAATCTTGGATATGCCGCCACCGGATCTTCGCCCGAGCTTGCGTCACGCATGCAATATTTTCGGCAAGACCATGATGAAACCGTGATGAACCGAGACCGGCTATTGCCACGGGCAATCCAGCTTGTTACCGAAATGGCCGCCTCTTACACGCCACCAAAACCGCCAAAGGCCGAATTGGCACCGGCAGCACTTGCCGAAAAAATGGCAGGCTTTATGCAAGATGGCGTTGATCGTGGCGATTTCATGCCGCATGACAAAACCGTTGCCATGCAGATTGCCACAATCATGGTGCAAAGCCCCGATGAGGATAGTCCGATTGATGAAGATGGGTTATTCGCCCGCGAAAGAGCCGCCTTTATCCGGCTGGCAAAAACGCCCGAAACCCACGCCCGCATCAGTGCCATGCTGGATGATGGCGCACCGGTTCGCAACTAGACCTGTGACGCCAAACCGGCTAGAGCAGACCAAAACCGGCTAGAGCAAAATTTTGAAACGCGCCCGCAATTCGGCATCAAGCGCGTCAGAAATATGGCTTGGATGTGAGTTGGCCAGAATATCTTCTTTGCGTTGCCGCGCCACCTCAAGCAGATTTGGTTTGCCAAGCTCTTCCCATTCCTTTGGGCTAGAGCGGTCGGCAATTGCCGGATAGACATATTCGGTTTGCATCAGATTGATCGTCTGGTCATGGCCAAGATAATGACCGGGGCCACCCATGCAAATATCCTTCATCACCTGAACAGCCAAGGTTTGTTCATTCACCTCGATGCCGCGAACACAGCGTAAACATTGCCCCAACATATCATTGTCGATAATCAGACTATCAAGACAAAAGCCAAGCAGTGACGCATGCATGCCAGCGGCCTCATAGACCATGTTCAGCCCAGATAGCCCCGCCATGACAAGCGTGCTGCCTTTTTCATAGCCAGATTGCGCATCCGGCATTTTCGCATCGGCCATACCGGCAGCAGCCCCCCCCGGCAAATCATAATATTGCAGCATTTGCGCGCAGGCAGCGGTCAATAACCCCTGTTCACCCGATCCGCCCGACATCGCCCCGGTTCGCAAATCTGAAACAAATGGCCATGTTCCACAAATGCAGGGATGTCCAGGTTTCATCGCATTGACATAAATCAATCCGGCAATCACCTCAGACAAGGCCTGCGCGACCGCACCGGCAATGCTGGCTGGTGCTGTTGCCCCTGCTTGCCCTGCCGACAGCAACAGAACTGGCATGCCGTTATGCACCGCCTCTTCCATCACCAAACAGGATTCAGTGGCAAACCGAAGTGGCGGCACGACAAAGCAATTGCTGTTCGACACGAACGGACGCGCCCGCCATTTATCTTCGCCACCAGCAACGCTATGCAGCATTTCAAAAACTGGTTTCATAAATTCAGCTTCGGTAAAGCTGACGCCAACATGTTTTGTTGTTCCTTTGATCGCCGCATAGACCGTATTGAAATCCAGATCGGCCGGATCGGGAATATCGCGCGCAACCATCGGACGCTGAAAGAAATGGATATTATCCATTTGCTCAACAATCCGCGCAGCATCATAAATATCGGCAAGGTAGGATTCGCGATATTCATTCTTGGCAATATCAACAACATGAACCGCCGCACCCGCCGTGCCATAATGCACACGCGACCCTGATAACAGCAGATCATGTTTCGGATTTTGCCCATGAAGCGTGATATGACGCGCGCATTTGGCAAGCGTATCTTCGACCAATCCCCGCGGGAAACGAAGACGGCCATCATCACCAAGAATGGCACCAGCATCAGTCATATATTTCACGCCCGAGTCTGGCGCTTGGCTAAGGCCGATTTCTTCCAAAATCTGATAAACGGTTGCATCAACCGCCTGAACAGCCGCCGCATCCAGAGGTTTGAAATTTCCCCCTTCGAGCCCAGCACGTATTGGCCGCAAATCCTCGGCCAATGGCGCTGCACGCAGGTTACGTCTTGCTTCACGGCCACCGCTGCGCCGCGACGAATATGTGATCAATCTATTCTGGATCATCAGCATGATCTCCTTAAAAAAGGACCATATTTATGTTTCTATTTGACTTATATTTTAACCTAACTGGTAATTTAACCTGCCTTACAATTTGACCTGACCTACAATTTGACCTGTAAGGCCTTTGGGTCATACAGGGGACGCAAACTCACTTCGGCATCGACTAATTTACCGGCAACATCAATCTGGTAATGGGCGTTTAACTGTGCTTCGGCAGTTTCGCCAATGCTGTTGCATTTGACATAGCCAAGCCCGATTGCACCGCCAAGATAATGACCATAATTGCCGCTTGTCAGATAGCCGATCACCGCGCCATCGCGGTAAATAGCTTCGTTGTGATACAGCAGCGGATCAGGGTCGGTCAGGCGGAATTGCATCAATCTTTGCGACAGGCCGTCATTGCGTTTGGCCGCAACCGCATCAGCGCCGATCATGCCGCCAAATTTGCTTGGCGTCTTATTTTCCTTAACGGCGAAACCAAGACCGGCTTCAAGAACATGATCTTCGCTCGAAATATCATGGCCAAAATGGCGAAAGCCTTTTTCAATACGACAACTATCAAGCGCATGAAGGCCGCACATGGCAATTGGGTGGTCATTGCGGCGTTCGGCAATCGCCTCGAAAACATGCGCTGACATATCGGCAGATACATACAGCTCCCAGCCAAGCTCGCCAACATAGGTAACACGGTGCGCGCGGGCAACAGCATGGCCAATTTCAATTTGCTGCATCGTACCAAAGGGAAAATCATCATTGGCAAGGCTTTGTGGGATCATCGGCTGGAGGAAAGATCGCGCCTCTGGCCCCATGACCACCAAAACCGATTCTGACACGGTAACA
Source organism: Candidatus Puniceispirillum sp. (assembly GCA_017859295.1). Classification (GTDB taxonomy): domain Bacteria; phylum Pseudomonadota; class Alphaproteobacteria; order Puniceispirillales; family Puniceispirillaceae; genus UBA3439. The sequence continues at coordinate 12,163 of JAFMNI010000011.1, forward strand.
TCAATGGCAATGGCATGCGCATTATCGGGAATATGGCCATTGATCCAATGAAGGTCACGTCTGATTGTCGCTGCCGGTGTTACAATCAAAAACTCTTCGAGGCCAAGACGCGTTACGGTCACGTCAGCTTCGATATGGCCATCATCATTCAAAAATTGCGTATAGACGATTTTCCCAACCGGAACCGCAACGTCATTTGCCGCAATGATTTGCAGCACCGCCTCGGCATCGCGGCCAATCAATTTAATTTTGCCAAAGCTGGACATGTCAAACATCCCCACCTTTTGCCGAACCGCCATATGTTCAGCCGCGCTATAGTCAAACCAGTTCTGCCGACGCCAGCTATATTCATATTCGGCTTTTTTGCCCTTTTCCTTTTCAAATTCCGGCAAAAACCAATTGGCGCGTTCCCATCCGGCAACCTCGCCAAAACACGCGCCTTCAGCCTCAAGATAGCGATGAATTGGAGATCGCCGAACGCCACGCGCCGACGCAAATTGGCGATAGGGGAAATGATCGGCATAAAGCAGCCCAAGCGTTTCTGATACGCGTGTCTGCAAATAGCTGCGATTGGCCTGAAATGGCTGCATCCGCCGGATATCAACATCCCAAAGGTCAATTGGCTGCCGCCCCCGATCCATCCAATCGGCAAGAACCATACCCGCACCACCAGCCGATTGAATGCCAATTGAGTTAAATCCGGCAGCGACATAAAAATTATCAAGCTCGGGTGCCTCGCCAAGAATATAGCGATCATCCGGCGTAAAGCTCTCTGGCCCATTGAAAAATGTTTGAATGCCAGCCGATGCCAATAGCGGAAAACGTTCGACGGCGCGTTCAAGAATTGGCTCGAAATGGTCGAAATCTTCGGGCAATGAATCAAATTCAAAATCTTCGGGAATGCCGTTCATGCCCCATGGTTTTGAATTTGGCTCAAACGCCCCAAGCAGAATTTTACCAGCATCTTCTTTGTAATAGGCGCATTCATCGGGAACGCGCAATACCGGCAGATTGGCCGCCAGTTCGGGCATGGCTTCGGTCACAATATAGAAATGCTCACACGCATGAAGCGGCACCGCAACATCTGCCATCGCGCCAATTTCCCGGCCCCACATGCCACCAGCATTCACCACATAATCAGCCGCAATCGGCCCATGATCAGTTTCAACACCGGTGACGCGGCCATTGGCCTGCTGGATTGCCGTAACCTTGACCCCTTGCAGAATTGACGCGCCGAAATTGCGCGCCCCCTTCGCCAATGCTTGGGTGATATTGACCGGATCTGCCTGCCCGTCCTTTGGCAACCAAACGCCGCCAACAACATCGCCTGTTGCCAGCCCCGGATAGCGACCGGCAATATCGTCAGGGGTAATTTCATCAATCTCAACGCCAAAAGCGCGCGCCATCGCTGCTGACCGGCGCAGTTCTTCCATGCGCTCATCGGTTAAGGCCACCGTGATTGATCCATTGCGTTTAAAGCCGGTGGCAACACCAGTTTCAGCCTCAAGGCCGAAATAGAGTTCTTGTGAATATTTGGCAAGCCGAGTCATATTTTGCGTTGCACGAAGCTGGGCAATCAAGCCTGCCGCATGCCATGTGGTGCCGCAGGTCAACTGTTTACGTTCCAGCAGCACAACATCTTTCCAGCCCAATTTTCCAAGATGATAGGCGATCGAGCAACCAATAACACCGCCACCAATGATTACGGCACGCGCCTTTGACGGAATCTGCATTGGCTACACCTTCATCTTTGCATTTTCAGGATCATATAGAACATGGCCTTCAACCACAGTGGCGCGGCGCTGACGCCCCAACACCAGAACCGAAATATCCTTTGCCTTTGCCAAGGCCTGACGATCAACAACAGCCATTGCGATTGACGCGCCAACGCGGTGCCCATAGCCAGCCGATACAACCAACCCAGCATCAACGCCATCGATTGACACATTGCTGAGATAAACCGCCTCGCCAAAGGGGGCGTCATCATCAGGATCATCAAGCGTAAGGGTGACAAATTCACGCTGGCTGCCAGCCTGTTTTTCAGCCTGCAACGCGGCGCGGCCAACAAAATCATCCTTATTGAAATTCACCCAGCGACCAAGACCGGATTCAAGCATCGTATAGTCAGACGTCAAATCTGCTTTCCATGACCGATAGCCTTTTTCCAATCGCATTGAATCAAGGGCAAGCATCCCAAAGGGGCGCAATTGATGCGCGGCACCAGCCGCCATAACCGCATCATAAACCGCAACAACATCATCCATCGGGCAATGAATTTCAAATCCGGCTTCGCCTGCAAAAGACACCCGAATGACATTTGCCTGACAGCCAGCAAGATCAATCTTGCGATGGCTAAGCCACGCAAAATCATCATGCGTCATTGATTGCCCCGTCATATCAGCCAGAATTGCCGGTGCTTTTGGCCCGGTCACAAGCAAGGTTGCCAAATTGCGCGTAACGTCATTTATCGTCACCAACCCACCGCCTGGCAGGCTTGCCATCAACAAATCACGGTCATGCCAATAGGCACCCGCACCAGTTATCAGCAAAAAGTCATTTTCGGCAAGACGTGTCACCGTCATCTCGGTCAGAATCTTGCCTTTTGGCGAGGCGAAATATGCCAACCCGATACGCCCAACACGCGGCATATTGCCGGTAATTTGCTTGGTCAGCCATTCATCGGCACCATCGCCAGTAACATGGAATCTCGAAAATCCAGTTAGTTCGAGAATGCCCGCATGTGCGGCAACATGGCGGCATTCATCACCAACCGCATTAAACCAATGTTGGCGATCATAACTATCCGCCGGACGACGATCGGCCGCATTTTCCGGAAACCAGTCAGCGCGTTCCCAGCCGCCATAGCTGCCAAATTCGGCACCCGCCGCCGCCAACCGGTCATAAAGCGGCGAATATTTTGATTTGCGACCAGCTGGCCACTGAATTTGCGGGAAATGCATCGCATATTCATGGCTGTAGGTTTCAATGGCTTTTGCCGCGGTATAGGCGGTATCAACATGATCAGTAAAGCGGCGCGGATCAACAGCCCAACTGTCGCTTTCAGCCTCGCCTTCAATGATGATTTCCGCCAACAGCTTGCCAGCACCGCCCGCCTGAACAATGCCAAAGGTAAAGACACAAGCCTCAAACGCATTTGGCACGCCTGGCATCGGCCCAATCAATGGCAATCCATCTGGCGTGTAGGGAATGGGGCCATTGACCACGCGCGTGATTCCGGCCGTGCCAAGAAGCGGCACGCGGGCGCAAGCATCTTCAATATACCATTCCAGCCGTTCCAGATCGTCATTATATAGCTGAAACGAAAAATCATCTGGCATCGGATCATCAGACGACAGCCAATGCGCCCGACAGTTTTTTTCATAGGGGCCAAGAAGCAATCCATCTTTTTCCTGACGCAAATAATAAGAGCTATCAGGGTCACGCAGCAGCGGCAGCTTTTCATCGCGCGCGGTCAATTCGGCGATTGGCTCGGTAATCAAATATTGATGCGCCAATGACACGCACGGCACATCACGACCAAACATCTTGCCAAGCTCGCCAGCCCGATAGCCAGCCGCATTCACCACATATTCAGCCCTGATTTCGCCATTTGGCGTGGTGATTTTCCATTCATCGCCAAGCCATTCAACCGCCGTCACCGGACAAAAACGAACAATCTTTGCCCCAAGATCGCGCGCGCCTTTGGCCAAGGCTTGGGTCAATTGCGCCGGATCAATATCGCCATCCAGCGGGTCAAACTGACCACCATATAGATCATGCGTTTCCAAAAATGGATAGATTGCCTGCATGTCGCTATTTGACATTTCTTCAAGTTCAACACCCATATGCCGACCCATTGCCTGCACATGCCTGAATTCTTCCATACGCTGGCGGCTATGCGCCAACCGGATGGCGCCGGTCACATGATAATTCATCGGATAATCGACAAGATCACCAAGCTTGCGATATAGCGCGGTTGAATAGGACTGGATTTTCATCATCGTCCATGAGCCGACAAAATTAGGGCAATTGCCAGCCGCATGCCATGTTGATCCTGACGTCAGCTCGTTCTTTTCCAACAAGACACAATCGGTCCATCCCATTTCGGCAAGATGATATAAAACCGAACAGCCAACAGCGCCGCCGCCAATCACCACCACACGCGCCGAGGCGGGTAATTTGGCTGATGCCGTTAGGTCAGTATCATTTCCAGCAACGGTTTGCGTTGTCATATCAAAATCTCTTTCCAAAGGTTTGACCAAATTTCTGGCCTACTTTTTCCATCTCGGCCGCAATGTTAATAAACCGGCGGCGCAATAACCCATATCAAGACCGCATTGGTCTTGCCCTCGTTAATCCAGGTGATTTCTTCGCCGGCAAAATGGAAACTATCTCCCGGATAAAGTTCGAAACGAACCCCATCAATAAACAGCACCAGACTGCCTTCAAGAACATAGCCTGCCTCTTCGGTTGGACGCACAAAAGGCTCGGGGCATGCTGCCCCCGGTGCAAAAACCGAATGAACAATTTCAAATGCACCACCCAAATCAGGCGATAACAGGCTTTCCGCCAACCCCTTTGGGGCGTCACTCATGATGCGCCGCGATCCAGCACGAACAATATAGGCGGCCTCATCACTAACAGCGGCATCGGTAAAGAAAAAGCTGACCGGCAGCGAAAACAAACCGGCAATTTTACGAATATCGTCAAGCGCGGGTTCAGACACATTGCGCTCAACCTGCGACAGCCAGCCAACCGAACGGTCAAGCTGTTCGGCAAGGTCGTTTAAGGTCCAGTTGCGCGACCGGCGTAATGCCCGAATATCACTGCCAATCTTACCACTTGAACGCAACGGCGCTTTTTGCAGCGTCTTTTGCCGCTGCACCGCCTTGCCAGTGTTTTTCAGATCAATCAGCATCATTTCCCCATATCCGCCTAAAATACCCTGAACAGAGAAAATGAAAATTTCAATGATTTTTTCATCACCATATAATTATTTTTGATTTTTTCACCAAAAAGACAAAACACCGTCAAAGGCCAGCACAAGCTAGCCAGATTTGTGACGGCGATTGGGCAACAGGCAATCGGGCAACAGGCCCTGGGCGCTGTCACATGGCATTCATGGTTTTGAAATATTTTGAAAAATTGGCTGATGTCAAATCGGCAAAATGGCGGTTATCTGGTGGTTGTTTAACGATCCGTTGGTTTATCGGCCGGGTCCTGATCGGCGATAAACATATCCTGTCCGGTTGCACCGGTTATCCAGATAAGCGCGATAAAGGCACCTTTGGCGCGGGGCAAAACAAAATACACCCCAACAAGCGTTACCAGCACCAGAATGAGAATGGCAAGCCATGGCGAAATGGTTGCATCGCGGCCAAGCACAATCATCAGCGGCACAACCGCATGACCAACAACCAAAAGCGTTAACCAAGCTGGGCCATCATCGGCGCTGATATGGCGAAAATCTTCACCGCAATGCGAACAGCAAGGTTCTGGCTTTAAATAGCCGGCCAAAAGCGACCCAACACCACATTGCGGGCATTGTTTCAAAATCCCGCGCCACAAAAGCGGAAAGGAGAATTGACGCGCTGCCACGGCTGGGCTGGTGTGAAGATTGCCGCCGTTTCCATCAAATTTGCGCGATGCTGGTAGTTTTGTTGGTTCCATGCTTTGTTATGTAGCATGCAGATGTGAAAAATGAAATGCGACAGACACGCACGCCCCGCAAAGGCGCATGAGTGCCGCGTAGTTCATGATAAGACCATATGTCGATGATCATGCCCGCAAGCCGATAATGCCCACAAGCCCGGAATGAGAGAGACCAGAGATGAGCCGTTTTTTTGAGGAGCTGGATTACCAGCCAACCGCCATTGGCCCGATTTCATTGCGCCGCCGCCGCGAATTGCGGCTAGATGTTGATGTGCTGGAAATCCTGCTTGGTGACGAGCATCTGATGTCCGATCTTTTCACCACATCCGAGGTTGCGCTTGCCGAATATGGGCTTGGTGCCATTGCCGATAACCGGCCTTTATCGGTTGTTGTCGGCGGGCTTGGCATGGGCTTTACCGCCGATGCCGCATTGAACGACCCACGCATCGAAAGCCTTATCATTGTCGAAAAGCTAGCACCGGTGATTGGCTGGCATGAAAGCGGCCTGATCCCGCTTGGCAAACGCCTCGACGATGATCCAAAATGCCGGTTTGTCGAGGGCGATTTTTTCCAGATGGCGGCTGGCAAAACCGGTTTTGATCCGGTTGAACCAGCGCGGAAATTTGACGCGATTTTGCTTGATATCGACCATGCGCCTGATTTTCATCTTGCGCCAGCGCATGCCGGGTTTTACCAGCCTGACGGCTTGACACAATTGCAACAGCATCTGACCGATGGCGGTATTTTTGCGCTATGGTCAAACGACCCGCCCGACGCGGCATTTACCGCAAGGCTGCAATCGGTGTTTCGGTCGGCAAACGCCGTTAACGTGCCGTTTTATAACCCGCTTCAAGATCGCGAATTTATCCAAAGCATCTATATTGCGCATCGCTAGATCATGCGATTTATCAGGTTACGCGCAATCAATACAAAGCGTGACAGCCGGATCAACCGCCAAACGGCCAGCGGCAATCTTGTCATCACATTTCAGGCAATAACCATAATCACCCGATTTGACCCGCCTTAATGCCGCGGCCAATGCGGCAAGCCGCTGCTGGCGGCGTTCTTCGGTAGCCAGTTCCATTGATTGCTGCTGCATGGCATCCATGCGGGATAACCGCCCAACTGATTGTTGATCCAATGTAACCGGCGCACGGCTGTCTTTTGCCGTTTCACTTAGATGTTTCAATTGATCCATTTCACTGCGAATTATTGCCACCAGAGGGTCAATATCTTTATGCTCGTTTGTCATTGCCTGCTCTTTGCACGGGGTCACGCCTCTTGTCACAAAGGGTCAAACCGAAGCATAGTGATAGCGGTATCGTTACAATTAATTTCTCACCGCACAAGCCAGAGGCCAGTCACATCATGTTTCGTCCCCATATGAACAAATCTGTAATGTTTAAATATGTTTGGCAAGTGGTGCGGCGCTATTTCGCTGGCAAGTTGATGCGCCTTTGCATCATTGCTCTTACAATATTTGGCGGGCACATAATCCCCGCAACCGCAGCCCCATTAATCCAGAAAATTGGCGCGCCATTATCACATCCTTGGGGCATGGATTTTCTGGATGAACGGCATTTATTTGTAACCGAACGCAGCGGCAATCTATATCTTGTCGATCTGTTCACCGGCACAAGAAACAGCATTGGCAATTTACCAGCGATTGCCGCAGCACAACAAGGTGGCTTGCTTGATGTTGCGGTTCTCGCTAACCAAGATAGCCAAGAAAAAGATGATGCTATTATCTATCTTTGTTACAGCCTCAAGATTGGCAGCCAGACCGTCACCGCCATTGACCGCGCCGGTTTTGACGGCACCAACCTGACCAATAGACAAACAATTTTCCAAGCCAATAATCCGACAGCACGCGCCATCCATTATGGTTGCCGCCTTGTTCTTGATCAGACCTATCTATATGCCAGCCTTGGTGACCGTGGTGATCGCCATGATGCACAAGACCCATCACGTCATGCAGGGGCAATTATCCGGCTGTTACATGATGGCAGTATCCCCGCCAATAATCCAAAACAGACCGGCTGGGCACCAGAATTGTTTTCCAAAGGCCATCGCAATCCACAAGGCCTTGCCATCAATCCAGAAACTGGCGTCATTTGGGCACATGAACATGGGCCACGCGGCGGTGATGAAATCAACATCATTCAGGCAGGACAGAATTATGGCTGGCCAAAAGTCAGCCATGGCGAAGAATATGGCGGCGGCAGCATTGGCAGCGGCAAAAAAGCACCCGGCCTAGCCGATCCGGTATGGGTTTGGACACCATCAATTGCGCCGTCAGGAATGGCGTTTTATCGCGGTGCCATGTTTCCCAATTTGAACGGGCATCTACTTGTTGGCTCGCTGAAATTCAAACGGCTTTATCTGGTGTTGTTGGAAAAGGGGCTTCCGGTTCAAGACGCAATCATGCTTGATGGTGCGATTGGGCGGGTTCGCGATGTTGCCATTGCCGCCGATGGCAGTGTTCTGTTGTTAAGTGATGAAGATGATGGCGGGCTATACCGCATTGCCGAATCCGGTCAATAAACCGCATCAGCTAGATTGCCAGCGTGATCAGAAATCAGACGCTAAAACCGGTTAATCAACCAGCGCAGCACAAACAACCCGATGGCGATCATCATCAAAGGCCCGCCAATCATTTTCAACAGATTGGCAAGACGTGGGCTTTTGTCGGCTTTGGCCGCCTTCTTGGCAAGGCTTTCACCAGAAATATAAAGCGCATAACCCGCACCAGCCACCGCCATCAAAATAATTGTTAGCGAACTCAGCCCATCCATGACACCGGTGCCAAACATAAATTTTCTGCCCTTTTTGATAATCAAGTTGCCATTTGCCGGCACGTTATCGCGAAAGTTACGCTCACCGCAACAAAAAGACGATTGAAACCTACGCCATTGAGGCGTAATCAATCGAAATGACCAAAATGCATGATCTCACAACAGGCTCGCTTGCTGGACATTTTCGGCGGCTTGCCGTACCGGCTGCCATCGGCATGGTATTTTCAACGCTTTATAATGTTGTTGATGTGTTTTTCGCTGGTTTGATCAGCACCGATGCACAGGCAGGCCTTGCCATCTCTTTTCAGGCTTTTTTCATTTTTGTCACAATCGGCTTTGGCCTTGGTTCGGCAATGACCGCGCTTGTTGGCAATGCCATTGGCGCAAAAGACACCGCCGAAGCCAGTAAGATTGCGATGCAGGGCATTGGCTTTGCAATTGTGGCGTCGGCTTTACTGATTATGATTGCGCTGTTTCTTGGCCCGCATCTATTGGCGTTTATTTCGACCGAAGGGGCTTACCGTGATGCTGGCACGGCCTATTTTACCATCCTGCTTTTCAGCCTTCCCAGCTTTATCATCGGATATGGGTTAAACGGCCTATTACAGGCGCGCGGCGATACGGTTTCGATGCAATATGCGCTTATCGGTGCCTTTTTTGCGAATATCGGGCTGAACCCGCTGATGATGTTTGGCATTCCGGGAATTTGGAACGGGATGGGGTTTGATGGCATTGCCGCCGCCACCGTGATTAGCCAGACCGGCGTTATGATCTTTATCGGCTTTCGGCTTGCCGGATCATCGCTCATCGATCAGAAAAAATTTGCCGATATTCTTCCCGATTTGGGGGTTTACCGGCAAATTCTGGCACAGCTTTTACCAACAACATTTACCATGCTTGTGATGTTTACGGCTGGCTTTATCGTTCAATTCTATCTGAAAACATTTGGCACATCTGCGGTTGCCGCCTACGGCGTTGCGCTTCGGGTTGAACAATTATTTCTATTGCCGGTATTTGGCCTGACAGGCGCATTGTTGCCGATTGCGGCGCAGAATTTCGGCGCTGGCGAAAAAGAGCGCGTTCGCATTGCCTTATTCACCTGCTGGAAATTTGGCTGGTTATTTATGTTTGTGGCTTGCCCGATCCTGTATTTTGCCGCGCCGCTTTTGATGCGTACCTTTACCCCTGATCCAGATGTGATCGAAATTGGCGTCAGCTATCTTCGGATTGATGGCTTTATTCTGCCAATCTATATGATGCTTTTCGCCATTAATTCTTTTTTACAGGCATTGAAAAAACCAATCTGGACATTGCTTATTGGCATTTATCGCCAAGCGTTTGGTGTGGCATTTTTCAGCTATATCTTTGTTTATATCTTGGGGTTTGGCGTGATTGGCGTTTGGTTTGGCATTGCCACCAGTGTTCTGTCTGGTCTGATTTTATCCCTGATGCTTGCCCATCATGCGGCAAAACCGCTGATTGGCGGTATCTTCACCAGCAAACATATGGCTGAAAAAACCGGCTAGCCTTGGCTTTCTGGCATTTCTTTATCATTGGCCTAATCGGTGGCCATTTCGCGCATCATCACCGCAAGCGCATCAGCCGTATCAACATCGCGCAAAATCGCCGGGTCGTCACATGGCACAATATTTTGCACTGCTTGATGATCATCAAGCAATTGCCGCCCGCCGGAATCTCCCGTCATGGCGGCAAGCTCGGGGAAAAACGCCTTCCCCCACAAAACGGGATTGCCGCGCTTGCCATCACTGGTCGGCAAGGTGATGCAGCGGTAATGATCATCACGATCAAGATGGTTTTGCATCAACTTTTCCAGCAATGGCGGTGATAAAAGCGGCATATCACCAAGCGCGATCAACAGATCGGTTATATCAGCATCCAACGCCGCAACCCCGACGCCAACCGAACTTGCCTGCCCCTGCGCGTGATCTGGGTTAAACACTAGCTGCACCGGCAAGCCATCCAAAGCCGAAGCCACCTTATCCGCCTCATGGCCAATCACAACGATTAGCGGCGACAGGCCAACGTCGACCAATGCTTCGGCAGCATGGCGGACCAGCGGCTTTCCCGCAATCGGCGCCAATAATTTATTGACCGTCCCCATGCGGCGTGATTGACCCGCAGCCAATAAAATCGCCGCCATTTTATCTTCGGCATGCGGGCTGGTTGCAAGCGCACGCGGCATCGGACGCGACGCAATTTCCATCAATAATCCGCCAGCCGCCATTTCAGCAAGCTCGCCGCGTTGAAGCGGTATATCGGCAAGCACCAATTGCAACACCCAATCAAGCCCGTTCAATTTTGGCGAGCGCGCACATCCCGGCATGCCAATCACATGATGGTTCCCAAGATCACTGCCAAGCTTGCCAACCATCAGCAGATTGCCCGGATCTACGGCAAGGCCAAATTGATCAATTTCGCCACCAGCAAGCACCAGTGCTTGCGGCAATTCATCCTGTCGATCAATGATGGCCGAGCCGCCACAAACCA
>JAFMNI010000012.1 GCA_017859295.1 Candidatus Puniceispirillum sp.
GCCAATATCAACCCATCCGACCTTAGCGATCAGATCGGCCATTATGCGCAGGCAGATAGCGCCCAGCTTGATCGCGCCCTAGATGCCGCCCAAACCGCCCAGAAAAAATGGGCCGCCACCGGTCTTGAGGCGCGTCAAACCATCTTGATGAATATCGGCAATGAATTGATGGAACGCCGCATCGAGCTTGGCACCCTTCTTAGCCGCGAAGAAGGCAAGCCATTGGCCGAAGGCGTTGGTGAAATCTACCGAGCCGGCCAGTTCTTTACCTATTATTCTGCCGAAGTGCTTCGCCAGATCGGTGATACGGCCGATAGTGTTCGTGACGGCATCGAAATTGACGTTCGGCGTGAACCGGTTGGGGTTGTTGCGATTATCAGCCCTTGGAATTTTCCAACCGCAACAGCAGTCTGGAAAATTGCGCCAGCGCTGGCTTTTGGCAATGCGGTTATCTGGAAACCGGCAAATCTGGTGCCGGCTTCGGCTGTTGCCTTAAGCGAAATCATTTCGCGTCAGGATATTCCGCATGGGCTGTTTAATCTGGTGATGGGCCCGGGCGGCAGCATTGGCCAGAAACTTGTCGAATCTCCGGCGATAAACGCGATTAGCTTTACCGGCTCGCTGGATGTTGGCAAACAGATTGCCACCGCCGCCATTGCCAATCTTACCAAAGTCCAAATGGAAATGGGGTCAAAGAACGCGCTTGCCATTATGGATGATGGCGATCTTGATCTTGCCGTGGCAACCGCACTTGGCGGCGCTTTTGGCGGGACGGGTCAAAAATGCACCGCTTCGTCACGGCTTGTTGTGCATGAGGCCATCCATGACGAATTCGCTGACCGGCTTGTTGCCGCAGCATCGGCGATGAAGGTTGGGCATGCCTTGGCTGATGGAACGCAAATCGGCCCGGTGGTTAGCGCCGGACAATTGGCCGAAAACCTGCAATGGATGGAAACAGCCAAACAGGAAGGCGGCGAGGTTCTGTGTGGCGGCGAGACGGTTAGCCGCGATCATGATGGCTATTACATGACGCCCGCGGTTATTGGTGGAACGAAAAATGACTGGCGCATCAATCGCGAAGAAATGTTTGCGCCAATCGCCTGTATCATCAAGGTCGGCTCATATGATGAGGCGCTGGATGTCGTGAATGACACTGATTTTGGCCTAACATCGGGAATCATCACCCGTTCGCTGGCGCGGGCAACGCATTTCCGCCGCAATGCCCAAACAGGTGTTGTTACGATCAACCTGCCAACCGCAGGCACAGATTATCATGTGCCATTCGGCGGACGCGGCAACAGCTCATACGGCCCGCGCGAACAAGGAAGCTATGCCGCCGAATTCTATACAATCGTGAAAACCAGCTATATTGCCGCTGGCAAGCCGGAATAATCTAATGCATCTCATCGACAATCTTCAATATGCAAATTGGTCAGAAAAAATCTTTCGGCAAATGCGCGAAGGCGGCGTTGATGCGGTTCATGTGACGATTGCCTATCACGAAATGTTTCGCGAAACCGTTACCAATATCGAACAATGGAATCGCTGGTTTGAACGCTATCCCGATCTGATTTTTCATGGCACCAGCGGCGATGATGTGCGGCGTGCCAAACGCGAAGGCCGAACCGCGATCTTTTTTGGATTTCAAAACCCGTCACCAATTGAAGATGATATTGGGCTTGTTGAAATTTGTCACAGCCTTGGCGTTCGCTTTATGCAGCTTACCTATAATAACCAGTCGCTTCTTGCCACGGGATGTTATGAAGATGAAGATACCGGCATCACACGCATGGGTCGCCAAGTCATCAAGGAAATGAACCGTGTTGGCATGGTTGTTGATATGAGCCATTCGGCCGAACGATCAACCTTGGAGGCCATTGAAATTTCGCAACGCCCAATTGCCATTACCCATGCCAACCCCTATTTCTGGCATCCGGCCAAACGCAATAAATCGGATGACGTGCTTCGCGCGCTTGGCCAATCGGGTGGCATGCTGGGTTTCTCGCTTTACCCGCATCATTTAAAGGACAAATCAGATTGCAGCCTGACAAGCTTTTGCCAGATGATTGCCGACACTGCTGATTTGATGGGAATCGACAATATCGGCATCGGATCCGACCTTTGTCAGGACCAACCTGACAGTGTGGTTGAGTGGATGCGCGTTGGCAGATGGACAAAAGAAATTGATTATGGCGAAGGATCAGCCAGTCATGCAGGCTTTCCTCCAATGCCAAGCTGGTTTATAGATAATCGCCATTTCGGCGCGATTGCAGACGGGTTAAGACAGCAGGGATTTTCCGAAAAAGACACAAATGCAATTATGGGTGAAAACTGGCTTCGGTTTTATGATGAAAATTTTGGCGCTGAAACAGCCTGACTAGGTTTTTGGCGCAACAAGTAAAGTGGTTTGATTGATGAAAAAACCAGAGATGAAACAAGATAATCCTGCCGCATCACCGCCGCCAGTGCCGTCTGTTGCGCTTCGCCCGGCCAGCCAGGTCATGACCTTGGCACGGATGGGGTCATTTCATCAAAGCCGTCTCAGCTTTATGCGCGTTTTGTTGCGCCGCCTCAAAGCCGAGAATTGGCAATTCAAACAAAGTCGTTGGTTGATTGATGCCAACGGTGTTGGCGTTGCCACCTATGAGGCCATTGGCCCTGAGCGAAGTTATACATTGGTTGCCTTTGCGCATGATCTGCCAGCCGAAAAACGGTCAGATCGGGTCATCGCCGAAGCATGGGATGCCACCTTTACGCTTCATGACGGCGCCATAAGCGATGCTGATATTGAACGGCTTAGGCAGAATGTTCCGCTGCAAGAGGCTGGCCGCATTTCAGATGATGAATTTGTGCTGTCACGGGCCAACCGATCGGTTCGGCTATTTGACTATGTTCGTGATTGCCTTGCCGCTGGCACCCAGCCCGACCCTGCGACGATTGAGCCTGTTGGTTACTTGATGCGGACAACGGCCGTTTACGGATCTGGAAAATTTGGCGCTGCCGATCGTGATATCTGGGCAAACCGGCCTGAATTTTCCGGCTCGTTCCAGCCTGAATTGCTTGCCGTCTGGTTAATCCGGTCATTTACCATTGATATTGTCGAACATATGGCTGCTGTCAAAGCACCAGCAAAGGCGGTCAAGCTTGACCCCGATATTCGCCGCCGCATCGGTGTTGGCAATTCAACCGGTCTTGGCATGGCACCATTCTTGATTAATCACCCATCATTGATTCACGCATGGATCAATGCGCGTGAAACCGCTTTGGCACGCGTGCGGGCGCTTGCCGCAACCGATCAGGCTGGCCTCGCCGGTTTTCTGACGATGATCGCCAAAGCTGCCAAAAACGCGGATGAATGGACAACCGACAGCCCTTATCAGCATGGCAAAACCCAATCATTGCGGCATGATCTTGTCCGGCTTGACGCGTTTGTGCGCGGCCTTGACGCTGATATCGACCAGCCTTGGGACAGCATCTATCGTTGGGGCGAGGCCAATCTCAGCCTTGAAGGCCAGGAACAGCTTGTATCGCTTCTGCTTGAAGATCACGGCGACCTGATTGACGATTTGGCAAGCGGCATGGCAGCTGATGAAGCAACGCATTTCCGTATTGATGGATCAATGCCCCTATCATTGCTGCGCCAGATGATGGATACTGCCTATAGCTGGACCAAGGGCATTGATTATGCGCAAAATGATGCGCTGGCGCGGGTCTGGTATGTGTCTGAAGAAAAGCTTGAGCCGCGGCTTGGTGAACGATTTGAAGAACCAATCGAGCCTTATGAGCAACCGCTTGCCCCCGGCCGTGATGCCGTTCGGGCGATGAAGGCCATTGATCAATGGATCGAAAATCCTGCCAGATCAGGCGACGATAATGTTGCGGTGTTTTTGCTGAAACATCCAGAACACCGGCATATTGTTCGCCGCATGCAAACCGTTTTCACCCTTCCCTATGCCGAAATTCAGGACAATACGATTTCAGCAGAAATGCAGCCAATTGATTTGCTTCGCTGTAAATTGTCTTTTTTCGGCGCGTCAAAATTTGACCCGCGTTCGGATCGGTGGTTGCGAATTACAATGTATCAAGGCGCGCCCTTCCCCGATGAATTGGCAATGCTAGACCCTGATAGCCTGTTTTATCCACCGCTTGCCAGCACTGGCAGACCGGATCATGAAAGGGCATGAGCTGGTCACTTGGTGAAATCGGCGCCCTAGCCACCAAGGCTGCACGCGGAAGCGGCATGGATTGGGGGCTTGCCGACGAAGCTGGCTATGCTGTGAAATGGCTTCAACGCCGTCAATTGCCCGGTGTTGCCGCGTTATGTCGCTATTTAAGCTGGCGGCAAGCTGGTGAAATCACCATCTGGCCCGATGATACAGCGCGTGATGGTCATTATTGTCCAATTGCCACTGGCGCTGCCTATGGGGATGGAGTGTTTGGGGATGATGTGCAATTTGCCCGCGTCCGAACGCCGTTATTGCTGGTTCCCTTTATCGCGCTTCGCGCCACAAACAGCCCTGTTTGCCTATCAATGGGCAAAGCTGTTTTTGCGCTAACCCAAGATAAATTTGGATTTTCAAAAAATGATACGGCGATTTTAATGGATTCGTCAGCCTGCCAAATTTACGCCGCATCTGATGACGAATTGCCTGCGATGATCACCATCGCCAATGCCGCAATTCCCCGCGTTCCGGTAACAGCATCAGCCTGCATCACGGTTTTGAACAGCTTTGCCAAAAACACCTATGCACCAGCAACCGAGGCGTCACGCCTTGCCGGTGCTGGTGCTGGGCTGAATGACAATGATTAGGCGTCAGGGCTGCCGTCACTGACACAACTGAAACAACAGCATTGGTTTGATCTTCCCCGATAGGCGGTACTAGACAATGCCGCTGATGGTTTTGATTTCGAGAAATTCTTCAATCCCCCAAAACCCGCCTTCACGACCAACGCCTGACTGCTTGTAGCCACCAAAAGGGCTTCCTGCCGCACGCGAAGCGCCATTGACCTGAATCATGCCAGCGCGCAATCTTGCCGCAACCCGCTTGGCGCGTTCTTTATCACCCGTCTGGATATAGGCCGCCAGTCCATACGGCGTGTCATTGGCAAGGGCGATGGCTTCTTCTTCGCTGTCAAACGGCATCAACGCCAGAACAGGGCCAAAAATTTCTTCGCGGATAATCGTCATATCGGCTGTCGCATCAGCAAATACCGTTGGCTTTACAAACCAGCCGCGATTCATGCCCTCAGGACGGCCAACGCCACCAGCGACAAGCCTTGCCCCTTCATCAATGCCGGCCTGGATCATGCTTTGCACCTTGTTGAATTGTGCTTCAGATACCAAAGGCCCGATGTGATTTCCCGAATTTGACGGCAGATCAACCTTGGTGGCATTGGCTTTCGCGGCAGCGATTTCAACAGCCTGATCATAGACGCTTCGCTGAACCAGCATGCGTGTTGCCGCATTACAAGATTGACCTGTATTATTGAAACAAAAAGCCGCGCCCATGCGAACTGCCTTATCGACATCGCAATCATCAAAAACCAGATTTGGCGATTTGCCGCCAAGTTCGAGCGAGACGGTTTTCACCGTATCTGCAGCCGCCTTGCTGATCAAAATACCGGCACGTGTTGAGCCGGTAAAGGACACAACATCAATATCTGGATGTGATGATAAGATCGTGCCAACACCGGCACCATCGCCATTTACCATGTTAAATACACCTGCCGGAAAGCCAGCCTCATCAATCATTTCGGCAAAAAGGATGCTGGACATTGGGGCAATTTCAGACGGTTTCAGCACCATTGTGCAGCCTGCTGCCAACGCCGCGCCAACCTTTAGAACAACCTGATTCATCGGCCAATTCCACGGGGTAATCAACGCGGCAACACCCGCCGCCTCAAAGGCAATATCTTGGCCTTCGACACCTTGCCGCAATGGCCGTTGAAATTCCATTGTGCCAAGCGCCCGAATAAATGCCTTTAAATGGCTGATGCCCGATCCGGCTTGATCACTGACCGCCATATCAATTGGCGCACCCATTTCGGTTGAAATCGTTGCGCCCATTTCATCATTGCGCGCGATATAGACATCAAGCAATTTTTGCAAATAGCCAGCACGGTCAGCCGGGCTTGTCATCGACCAAGCTGGAAAGGCGGCTTTGGCTGCGGCAATCGCCGCCTCGACATCTTTGGCACCGCCAAGCGTAATTGTGGCAAACGCATCTTCGGTAGCTGGATTCAAAACAGGAAAGCTATGCCCATCTTGTGATGGCACCCAAGATCCATTGATGTAAAATTTGGTTTTATCCAGCATAAAGCCTCCAAGATTATAGCCGTGGCCGCCGCAAGCGCAGCCATTGCGTTTTTTCGAAACTGATTTTTTGTGCCCAAGGTTTCTTGTGCCTAAGCCAGCGCCGCAAGCCAGCACCTTGTGGCCAAATTGCACCTTGCAAACAACTCTTGTCAAGTTATTGATAACTGCGTGATATAGACTGATTTGCTCAGGTTTTTATCTTGCCGCGCTGTGCTAGGAAAATCCCGCCAAGCACCATAAACAACGCCACAATATGATAAAGATACATGGTTTCGGACAAGATCAGCATTGCCAAAAAAGCCGCAAATATTGGCACCATATTCACATAAAGCCCAGCGCGGTTCGCACCCGCCAGTTCGACGCCACGCATATAGAATGTTTGCGACAGAATTGACGGAAAGATTGCTGAATAAAACAGTAACAGGCTGCCTTTGACCCCGGGAAGCACAAGATCGCCATTCGCATATTCGGCAATCAGGAACAGGCTACAGGTCAAAAAAGCACAAAAGGCGAAAAAACATAAAAGCAAAACGGGCGGCATTTCAAGCCGCTTTGCCAGTGCGACCGTATAGGCACCATAGCAAACACATGCCGCAACCATCAACAAATCACCAAAATTGAAACGAAGCGCCAAAATCGTGGCAAGGCTGCCAGCGCTAACCAGAACCAAAATACCGGTCAGCGATGAACAAAGGCCAAAAAATTGCAGCCAGCCAATGCGGGTTCGATAAATCAGCCAGCCAAGCACCATAACAACCGCCGGAATCACCCCTTGCATAATGCCGAGATTGACCGCGGTCGTATATTGCGCCGCATAGACAAGAAGCAAGCTGAAACCGGCAAGCCCACCACCACCCATAGCAAACACCCAACGCCAGTTCTGTAAAGCCAAAGGCACATAGCGCGGCAGGGTTTTGCGATAGATCACTACCAAAATAAGAAAGGCACCAAGCCAGCGCAATTGCATCAGCAAAACTGGTGAGATTTCGCCAACCGACATGCGCAATGCCACCGCATGACCTGCCCAGATCAAGGTTGCCATCAGCAATACCGCATGCGCGCTGCCCCAAAAGCGGCCAAGAACCGACACGCATTGCTGTTTGATCATGACATGGCCATCAGATTAACGAAGCTTTGCCGCAAGCGCGCTAACTTCATCAAGACCGGATTCAATACGGTCAAACATATCATCAATTTCCTCAGCAGTGATGATCAAAGGCGGGCAAAAGCCAATGATATCACCTGGCAAGGCGCGTAAAATCACCCCATGTTTCTGAATGATGGCAACCGCTTGCGCCGCAATTTTCTGGGCTGGTTCAAATTTTTCACCCGTTTGGCGATTGGCGGCAAATTCCATTGCACCAATCAGGCCAATCGCCCGCAAATTGCCGATGAAATCAAATCTGGCAAGCCGTTCAATCCGGCTTTTGAATTGCGGGGCAATGCGCCTGACATGGCCGACGATATCGCGTTCCTGCATCAATTGCTGCGCCCGCAAGGCCACCGCGGCGCAAACCGGATGCGCCGAATAGGTATAGCCATGCCCAAAAATGCCAAGCTGTTCTGCCTGCTTGGCGATTGGCGCATAGACCTTTTCCGACAGCATCACCGCCGAAATCGGCAAATAGGCCGATGACAACGCCTTGGCACAGGTCAGCATATCAGGGCGGACATCCATGGTTTGAGAACCCCACATATTGCCCGTACGGCCAAACCCGCAAATCACCTCATCCGCGACTAGCAAAACATCATATTTTTCCAGAACAGCACGAATTTTTTCAAAATAGGTTCGTGGTGGAATAATCACCCCGCCTGCCCCCATGACCGGCTCGGCAAATAGCGCGCCCACGGTTTCCGGCCCTTCTTCGAGGATCAGCGTTTCAAGATCAGCGGCACAACGGCTGGCAAAATCCTCTTCGCTTTCGCCGTCTTTCGCACCGTTATAAAAGTCGGGCGCGGTTGTGTGTTTGACGAAATCCAGCGGCAGGCCAAAACCATCTTGCGCATAGGCAAGCGCGGTCATGCTCGCCGCCGCCATAGTCACCCCGTGATAGCCTTTTCGGCGGCTGATGATTTTGCGCTTTTCCGGCCGGCCAAGCGCCGCATTGTAATACCAGACCATCTTCATGGCGGTATCGTTCGCCTCTGATCCAGATGCCGCAAAAAACACTTTGCTCATCACGCTGTCACCGCCAGCAGGCGGGGCGTTGGCAATCAAGATTTCGGCAAGATCAATCGCTGGATTGACCGTTTTGCCAGCAAAGCTGTGATAGAAAGGCAGTTTTTTGAATTGCGCCATTGCCGCATCAATCAATTCAGGTTCGGAAAACCCAAGCGATGTACACCAAAGCCCGCTCATCCCTTCATAAAACTGATTACCAGCATCATCGACAACAAAGACACCATTACCCTGTGCCATGATATGCGGCCCCGCATCACCAAGCATTGCCGGATTGGTATAGGGATGCATATGAAAGGCAATATCGCGGCTTGCCGGTGAATTGCCAGCAAGCTGTTGTTCAGATGGGGGGATACTTTGTGTCATTTCAACTGTCCTAAACGTCCAAGATTACTAGCCAAGATTGCTGGCCAAAATTACTGGCCAAAATTACTGATCGAGATTAATAGCTAAGCCTAGACATGCTGGCCACCATTCACATGAATTTCCGATCCATTTAGATATTTGGCCTGATCACTGCAAAGAAAAAAAACAGTGTCAGCAACTTCATCAGCATTGCCAAACCGGCCAAGCGGAATTTGCGGAATGATTGTTGCCTCGCTATCAGGCGACAGAATATCGGTTTTAATCTCACCCGGGGCAATGGCATTTACCCGAATGCCACGCCTGCCAAAATCAGACGCCATTTCGCGGGTCAATGCGCTAAGCGCGGCTTTCGATGTGGCATAGGCCGAACCGGCAAATTCATGAACCCGGCTTCCGGCAATCGAGGTTACATTCACAATCGAGCCATCACCTTTGCCAAGCGAGTCGCATAGTTTTTGCGCCAGCATGATTGGGGCAAAAACATTCACCTGATAAACATGCTGCCAAAGATCAAGCGATGTTTTATGACAATCAAGGCGGCCACCATCAGGCGTTTTCGGTGAAATTGCAGCATTATTCACCAGCGCGTGAAGTGGTTTGCCATCAAGCCGCGTCAATAATTCTGCCGCGCCACGGCTTACATCTTCAGGCGATGATAAATCAATTTGCAGATGGTCTTCTGGCCCCGCTTCCCACGGGCAATTTTCCGGAAAACCATGGCGTGAACAGGTGATGACGCGCCAACCAGCGCTGGAAAATCGCTTTACGGTTGCATGGCCAATGCCGCGGCTTGCCCCTGTTAATACCAGAATTTTTCGGTCATCCATGAATGATGAACCCCTTTTCCCTGGCCATTCCACGCAGCCGAGGTCACCCCTGAAACGGCTACAGAAAATGGCTTTGACTCTTATGTCAGAGTGACGTCAAAAATGATTAAGGTCAAATGGACAAGCTGACTAGCTGCTTGTGATCCCGCGCAGCCGTTCAGAACGCCGCCGCAATAACTCCAAAACCGTCAAAAGAATGATCGATAAGATCACCAAAAGCGTGGCTACGGCGAGAATTGTTGGGCTGATCTGCTCGCGAATACCCGACCACATCTGACGCGGAATCGTTCGCTGTTCCGGACTGGCCAGAAACAGAACCGCCACCACTTCGTCAAATGAGGTGATAAAGGCAAATAAGCCACCCGAAATAACTCCCGGGATAATCAATGGCATCTGCACTTTGCGAAAGGTGGTAACCGCCCCCGCGCCAAGCGATTGCGATGCCCGAACAAGTGATTTGTCAAATCCAACAAGGGTTGCTGTTACGGTAATGATCACAAAGGGCGTGCCAAGAACCGCATGCGCCATGATCACGCCAAGATAGGTTTGGCTTAGATGCACCTGCGAATAGAAATAGAACATGCCAGCGGCGGTAATAATCAATGGCACAATCATCGGCGAAATCAAGATCGACATTACCAACCGCCGATAGGGCATTTCAGACCGGCTAAGGCCAATTGCCGCTAATGTTCCAAGCGCCGTTGACAAAAGCGTTGCGCAAATCCCAATGAAAAAGCTGTTGCGAATGGCTCTAATCCATTGGCCATTATTCCATGTATCGGCAAGCCATGCCCAATCAAATGGCGCATCCGGCGCCTTCATACCATTGCGCAGAATATCCTCGTACCAGCGAAGCGAATAGGCTGTGGGGTCAAAATTCAACATGCCCTTGGTAAAGCTGAAATAAGGCTCAACATTGAATGACAGCGGCAAAACCACAATGATTGGCATAATCAAAAACAGGAAGATCAATCCGCAAATGCTGCGATAAACATAATGCCAGATATATTCACCAGTGCTGGTATAGGGAGGAAGCTTTGCCATATTATTATCCCAGCTTCATGTTATCGATACCGATAACCTTGTCATAAGCCCAATAAAGAACCAGAACGCCCGCCAGCAAAATACCGCCAAGCGCCGCGGCAAGCGACCAGTTCAGCGACTTCTGCATATGATAGGCAATCATATTTGAAATCAATTGACCATCCTGACCACCAACAAGCGCTGGTGTGATGTAATACCCAATTGCCAGAATGAAAACCAGCAAACCGCCAGCACCAATCCCCGGAATTGTTTGCGGCATGTAAACCTTGATAAAGGCCATTGTCGGTGTTGCACCAAGCGAGCGTGCGGCGCGCATATATGATGGTGGAATGGTTTTCATCACTGAATAGAGCGGTAAAATCATGAATGGTAGCAAAATATGCGTCATCGCAATGATCGTACCAGTCATATTATAGATCAGCGAGAAGCGCGCATCATCTGCAGTGATGCCAACAAAAACCATCAGATCATTGATCACTCCTTGCGATTGCAAAATGGCAATCCACGCTGTTGTTCGCACCAAAAGTGATGTCCAGAATGGCAGCAAAACCATGATCATCAGCAAGTTAGATGCGCGCAATGGTAAGGTTGCCAGCAAATAGGCAACCGGATAGCCAAGCAAAAGGCACAAGCCCATAACCGTTGCCGAAATCAGCATGGTACGCCAGAACAGCTTTACATATATTTGCCGGTTTTCATCCTGCCGGACAAAGCCTTGATCAACTGTATAGCGTCCATCAAGCGCGGTGGCGTAAAACCCCGGTGTAAGATCCTGAGACGTGATCTTCATGGCCTGCCAGACTTCGATATTGCTCCATTTCTTGTTGGCCTTGATGACGCTTTCTTTGAAAGGTGGCTTTAACTTTTTGGCCTTGCGCGCAGTTGATGTGAACAATGATCGCGTTCCGGGAAATTCTTGGTTCACGCGCGTAGCAGCCCGGCCAATTGTCCGATCGGCACGCGCAGTTTCTAAATCGGCAACCAACGCCTCATACATCTTTTCATTCGGCTCGGTCAGCCCGTCCCAAACGGTTAGTTGCTCGGTCAGATTCGGCATGTGGGAAGAAAATCGGTCGTTGTAGACCCCTTGCCACATCAGCGCAAGGATCGGGATAACAAAGCTGGCCATGACAAAAGCAAACAAGGGCACCACAAGCGAAACAGCACGAACACGGCTACGGAATAAAGCCTGCGCCAGTTTTTTCTTCAGCGGTGTCCCATCAGCCGCGGTAATTGGCTCGAGAGAGGCCGTTTGACTATCTGCCATGATGAAAATAAATCTCAGTTAAAAAGTGACTAATAAAAAGCGGTCACATGGCAAACCCCATGTGACCGCTTTGGTTTTTGGTTTTACTTTGACAACCAAGCGTTGAAACGCTCGTTCAGCTGGTCAGCATTATCTGCCCAGAATTCAAAGTCGTTCTGCAAGGCATTTTTAAAGTTTGCAGCAGCTGTAGGCATATGATCTGCCATTTTGATGCTATCATCAGAATGGAAAGTACCAATCCGAGCTTCAGATGATGCACGTGCTGGGCCATAAGAGATCCATGATGCCTGCGCAGCAAGCTGCTCAGTCGCTGTTGAGAAAGCGACGAAATCAAGCGCTGCTTCTTTGTTCTTTGATCCTTTTGGAATCACCCAGAGATCAAGGTCATAAATCTGACCGTCCCACACCATTTCAAATGACTGGCCTTCAGCATTTTTGGCATTGAACACACGGCCGTTCCAAGCAGTTGAAAACACAACTTCACCGTCAGCAAGCAGCTGTGGTGGCTGCGCGCCAGCTTCCCACCAGACCACATCGTCTTTGATGGTATCAAGCTTGGCAAAGGCGCGTGCAACGCCTTCTTCGGTTCCAAGAACGTCATAAACCTCGCTGACAGGAACACCATCAGCAATCAAGGCAAATTCCATGGTCACTTTTGGTGACTTACGCATGCCGCGCTTGCCCGGATATGCCTTGGTGTTGAAAAAATCAGCCATTGTGGTTGGCTTGTTCCAGTTACGTGTTTTGCTTGAATCATAAGCGTATACGGATGACCAAACGATGTTTGCGACCGCACAATCATGCAATGTACCTGGCAAAAAGTCTTCGGTTGCTGGCGTGCCATCGGGTGCAGGTGGCAGGATTGAATGATCAATTGGCTCCAAAAGACCTTCATCACATGCGCGAATAGCGTCTGACAATTCAACGTCAACAACGTCCCATGTCACATTTCCGGACTCAACCTGAGCTTTGATCTCGGCAATACCCCCGCCGTAATCTTCCGAAACAATGGCTTTGCCAGTCTTTGCCATCCAAGGCTTATGATAGGCCTCAACCTGTGACTTTGTATATGCACCGCCCCATGACACAACTGTCAAATCAGCTGCCATTGCTGCGCCGCTAACAAATGCTGAAGCACCTGCAATCGCAATTATTTTTTTCGTTAATCCAGACATTATGTCTACTCCCTTTGGTTGTTCGTGCGTTTTAAGAGCCACACTACTCTATTTTATTAGCCACTACCCGTTAACCAAGTAGCGAGCCATCTTTGACTTTTAGCATAGTCAAACTGATTCATTAAAATCAAGCGCCCGGCAATCATCGTTCTTCCAGCCAATTTGCGACAATGCTCCAATTTCCAGACCAAGTTGACCCGAAGTGTTTGGAACTTTGACAATGAACTGATCATCGCCAGCCACACTCATCCGGCAGCGGATGTGATCTCCAAGATATATTAATTCTTCGATGCGTGCATCAAGTGAGCTTGTCCCAGCAGATTTTTTCGCAGTGACGATACAGCGTTCCGGACGAACAGATAAGGTTGTTCGGCTGCCAACAGCACCAACATTCACCGCAAGCGCTTTGACAACATCTCCTGCGTCCAGCTTGACCGTTGCAATGTTTTTGCTGACTGACTGAACCGTGCCTAGCATTTGATTGTTCTCGCCGATAAACTGGGCCACAAACGCATTTTCCGGCTTTTCATAAAGCGTAATTGGATCAGCAAGCTGTTGGATAATGCCATCATCAAAAACCGCAATCCGGTTTGACATGGTCAAGGCTTCAGACTGGTCATGCGTTACATAGACAACCGTCACCCCAAGATTTTCATGAATATGCTTGATTTCATATTGCATATGTTCGCGAAGCTGTTTGTCGAGCGCACCAAGCGGTTCATCCATCAAAACCAGCTCAGGATTAAACACCAATGCCCGGGCCAGCGCGATCCGCTGTTGCTGTCCACCCGATAATTGCGCCGGCTTCCGATCGATGAAGGCAAGCATCTGAACCATGTCCAGCACTGCGCGAACTTTGTCTTCGACTTCGGCCGTTGGCATATTGCGCACTTTCAGCGGAAAAGCCAAATTTTCACCCACCGTCATATGCGGGAACAGGGCGTAATTTTGAAACACCATGCCAATGCCGCGCTTATGCGGCGGAATGTTATTGATTGGGCGGCCGCCTAGCTCAATATCGCCATGCGTTGCCGTTTCAAAACCGGCAAGCATCATCAGGCAGGTTGTCTTGCCTGACCCTGACGGCCCCAACATTGTTAAAAATTCGCCAGATGCGATATCTAGGTTCAGATTTTTAACGACAAGCGTTTCGCCGTCATAGCTTTTTTGGACCCCTTTGAAGCTGACGAATGGGTCGTTGGCTTGCACCATTTTATCCTACCTAGTTTTTGTTTTAATCTTATTTTTTTGTCACGTTGCAACGCTATCTATTTAGCGAATATTGTATCGCAACAACGTTACTAACTAAAACACCGAAGGGTATGATTTGCAACAAGTTCTGAACATTTAGACAATTTTTACACCAACTTCTATTTAGCCGACTATTTTTGCGTCAATTGCACCATACTAGCGCCGGTTATGGTGGATTCTGCCAATTAGATTTAACAAGATTTGCGCCGCTAATGTTGTCGTGCTGCCACTATGGTCATAATCAGGTGCCACCTCGACAAGATCGACCCCGATGATGGTGCCGCGCTTGGTCAAACCATCCAGAAATTCCAGTATCTCATAATAGAAAAACCCACCATGTGACGGCGTTCCCGTCCCCGGGGCAACCGATGGATCAAAACCGTCAATATCAATCGTCACATAATAGCGACCACCAGCGGGAATCCGGTCAAGCATGCCAGCAACACCCAATTTGCGGAATTGACGAACCGACTGAATATCAGAACCCATTTTGCGGGCATCGTCATAACCATCCTTTGCCGTTGACGACACATTGCGGATACCAATCTGCGACAGGCCAGTCACATAGGGTTTTTCGGCAGCACGGCGCATCGGATTGCCATGTCCGTATTTAACCCCATGCCGTTCGTCAACGAAATCGAGGTGCGCGTCAATTTGCACAAGATGAAACGGCTCTTCATCGCTAAAGGCATTGATACAGGGAATATTGACCGAATGATCGCCGCCAAGAACCAACGGCACTGCGCCAGAGGCAAGAATGGCACGAACCCCCGCTTCAATATTGGCATGGCTTTTGATGGTATCCGTGTGAATGATATCGGCGTCACCAATATCAACAATCCGAACCTGATCGGCCTGAAGATATGTCACATCATCTTCATGGTCATAAGCACCCGCATGGCCGAACGAAAACAGCGTTGACGCTTCGCGGATACCGCGGGGACCAAATCTTGCACCAGCCCGAAATTGGGTGCCAAAATCAAACGGTGCGCCAAGAATGGCAAAATCAGCATCAATTGACGACCAATCAGGTTGATAGGGATATTTGCCAAAACTACATAATCCGACAAAGGGCAAATTCAAACGCCCTGTTTCATACCCATGTCCCGACATATCAAATCCCCCCATTGCCTGCGAGCTGCAAAACCAGATCGCCAAACGCTAATCCAAGCCAGTTAATTCCGCAAGCTACCAGATCATTTTGCCCTTTACGAAAAGCACCACTTTAGCGCAAGGTTGAGGCGGTAAGGCATTGCGCTTCACGATTGGTTACGCTGGCCTGAAATGAGACAAAAGACACGGAGTAAAACGCATGCCGCTTGACCAACAGATATTTGCCAAATGCAAGATCGTAAAGGCCGTCGCCAATCGTGGGCATCAACCATCTGCCTTTCCCGAATTTGATGATAATTTGAACAGCCACAATATGGACAAGGCCTATGCCGCCATTTCGGCATGGCCGCATTATCACCCAACCCCGCTGATCTCGCTTGATAAGCTTGCAGATTTCTGCGGCGTTGCTGCGGTTTATTATAAAGACGAATCACAACGTCTTGACCTAAAATCATTCAAAGCCCTTGGCGGTGCCTATGCTGTGGCCAATCTGGTTGCCAGTAAAAAAGCCGAAGGCATTGATCCGGCCAGCATCACCGTAACAACCGCAACAGATGGCAATCATGGCCGTTCAGTCGCCTGGGGCGCACAACAGGCTGGTTGCCGCGCCGAAATCTATATTCACGAACATGTCAGTCATGAACGCGCTGATGCCATGGCGGCTTTTGGTGCTAAGATCAACCGGATTACCGGCAATTATGAAGCCTCGCTTGCCGCCTGCAAAGATGATGCTGCGGCGCATGGATGGCATATTGTATCTGACACATCATGGGCCGGTTACCGCGAAATGCCGCTTGATATCATGGCAGGCTATAGCGTGATGGGGCGTGAGACCATCGCACAAATGCAAGGCGCAGGCCCAAGCCATTGTTTCCTGCCAATCGGGGTTGGCGGCATGGCCGCTGGCATCGTTGCGCCAATTTGGCAGCATATGGGCGCCAATCTTGGCAAGATGATTGGCGTTGAATCCTATATGTCGGCCTGTTTTCTGGAAAGCATCGAAGCCCAAACACCAAGCCTTGTTGATATTAGCGAAGAAACGCTGATGGCGGGTTTGTCATGCGGCGAAATTTCCGATCTTGCTTGGCAGATTTTGCAGCCAAGTCTGGATCATTGCCTGTCAATCACCGATGACGCCATCGCGCCGCTGATGGCCGGGTTTGCCGATGGCCTCTTTGGCGGCGGCACAATTGAGGCTGGCGAATGTTCAACCGCCGGTCTTACCGCCTTGGTGGCAGCCAAAAAAGATCCAGCGCTATGGCAAAAGCTTGGCTTTGGCCCCACTTCTGTCGTGCTGTTGATCGGTACGGAAGGCGCAACCGATCCCGGGCTTTATGACCGGCTCGTAACCGAAGGACGGCAGAAATGACAGCGCCGCAACGCGGCTTTGAGATTGCCGAATTCGCCAGCCGCTGCGCCAAGGCGCAACTGGCGATGGCGGCAGGTGATATTGGCGCGATGTTATTAACAAGCGAAGCCGATATCCGTTATTTTACCGGCTTTATGACCCAATTCTGGCAAAGCCCGACACGCCCTTGGTTCGTCTTAATTCCGGCAAGTGGCAAGCCAGTTGCCATCATCCCGTCAATTGGCGTGCCGCTGATGCGCGATTGCTATATTGGCGATTTACAATCATGGCCCTCACCCGCTGCCGATGATGACGGCATTTCCCTTCTGATCAGCGTGATTCGCAATCATCTTGGCGCGACAGGCCGTCTTGGCATGATGATGGGGCGGGAAACCGCCATTCGCATGCCGTTTAATGACCTTCGCGCCCTGCAGGGCGGTTTGAACGATATTACTTTTTGCGATATGACAAATGCGATCCAGCATATCCGCATGGTTAAATCACCTGCTGAACAGGCTAAATTAACGTATATCTGCCAACTCGTTTCGGGCGTTTTTGCCGATGTGCCACAATGGGTAAAAGCTGGTATGCCGCTTGATGATTTGTTTCGCCAGTTCAAAATAAAGGCGCTTACAGCCGGTGTTGATGATGTCAGCTATCTTGTTGGCAGCGCCGGCCCTAACGGTTATCAAGACATTATTGCCCCACCAAACAGCCGCCCGCTTGCCGCAGGTGATGTATTCATGCTTGATACCGGATGCGTTTGGGATGGCTATTTCAGTGACTTTGACCGCAATTTTGCCATACATCATGCCAGTGATGAAGCACATGAAACGCATCACCGGCTTTATGACGCAACCCAAGCGGCGATTGATATTCTGCGGCCGGGGGTTACGGCGGCTGATCTGTTTTTTGCAATGGATGCCATATTGCGCCCCGATCAACAAAACAGTAGCCGGCGTGATCCGAACCAGCAGATTAGCACCGTCAAAACTGGTGATGATGCCGTTGGCCGCTATGGGCATGGTCTTGGCACGCAATTGACCGAGCCGCCTTCACATACCAATTGGGATCAAACCGTGATTACCGCAGGCATGACGCTAACGCTTGAACCATCACTTGGCTATGGCAATGGCCTAACGATGGTCGCCGAAGAAAACCTGCTCGTTCTCGAAGATCAGGTTGTGCTATTATCAACCCGCGCCCCACGCGACCTGCCGGTCATTCCTGCTGGATGAGGCCAAAGGAGTAAATGTCATGACTGCAAATGTCACCAAATTTAAAGATCGGACACCGCCCGAATTTACCCATGTTCCATTTCGCGTTGCCAGCGCTGCCGAAACCGCCGTCCAGATGGGGCTGGTCACGCTTGAAACCGATCTGACGATTGAAACCGAACTGCGTCATTTCATTGGCGACACTGTTGGCACTGATGTCGGACATGGACAGCCCCCCACCATTCTTCATAGCCGCATTGCCTGCGATGATCAGGTGACTGTCGAAAATCTTACCGCGATGAAAGAACGTTTTGCCGATGCGCTTGCGCTTTTTCCGCCAGGTTATCATTTCGACGTTATTGGCTATGGCTGCACATCGGCATCATTATTGATTGGCGAAGACACAGTTCAGGCCATTGTCAAATCGCATGTCGATGTTGATCATGTCACCACCCCTTTGACCGGCGCACGGCGGGCGCTAAAGGAAGTTGGCGCCAGAAACATTGGCTATCTCGCGCCTTACATCTCTGAAATATCCGAAAAAATGTGTTTTCTTCTTGAAGATGATGGATTTGAGATTGGCGCTGCCGCCACCTTTGGCGAAGGGCGTGATTCGATTGTTGGCTGTATTCACCCGCAATCAATATTAGATGCAATTGATGCAATCACCAGCAGCGCGACCATACCGCTTGACGCTATTTTCATTTCCTGTACGTCGCTGAAATGCGCACTCATTATCGCCATTGCCGAAGCGCAATATGGCATTCCGGTCATATCAAGCAATTCGGCAATTGCATGGGACATGGCGCGGCTTGCCCGCTTGGCCATGCCTGAAAATGAAAAAGGCTTGTTATTTCAGCAGGATTGACGAATCCACCTTGGCAAGATCAGACTGACCGCAAAGGCCAAGGGTAAGATCAAGTTCTTTGTGAATGATTTCCAAAGTTTGACGAACGCCCGCCTGACCTTTGGCGCCAAGCCCATAAAGAAATGCCCGTCCAATCATGGTGCCTCTGGCACCAAGTGCGATGGCGCGAAGCACATCCTGCCCCGATCTGATACCGCCATCCATCCAGACCTCGGCACGATCGCCAATCGCCTCGACGATGGCTGGCAAGGCGGTGATTGACGACATCGCGCCATCAAGCTGGCGGCCACCATGGTTCGACACGACGATCGCATCAGCCCCAACATTCACCGCGGCAAGTGCATCTTCGACATCCAGAATGCCTTTGATGATCAATTTCCCGCCCCATTGTTTGCGGATCGCGGCAACATCATCCCATGACAGTGATGGGTCGAATTGGCTGACCGTCCAATCGGCAAGCGACGACATATCCTTGACGCCTTTTACATGGCCGACAATATTGCCGAATTGCCGCCGTTTCGTGCCAAGCATGCCAAGACACCAAGCAGGCTTTTGCATGAGATTCAGAATATTGCGAAAGGTTGGTTTTGGCGGCGCACTTAGGCCATTTCGAACATCCTTATGGCGCTGACCCATCAATTGCAGATCAAGCGTGACCATCAAGGCCGAACAATTGGCATCGCGTGCGCGCTCGATCAGGCGCGAAACAAAATCACGGTCACGCATTACATAAAGCTGAAACCAGAAAGGCGTTGGGCTATTTTCGGCAACATCCTCGATTGAACAGATGGACATGGTCGATAAAGTGAAGGGAACGCCAAATTCGGCAGCGGCTTTGGCTGCCAGAATTTCACCATCGGCGTGCTGCATACCAGTCAAACCGGTTGGTGCCAGCGCCACTGGCATTGGCAGCTTCTGCCCAAGCATCGACATTTCCGTGCTGCGGTTACTAACATCAAGCGCAACCCGCTGGCGAAATTTGATCGCGGCAAGATCGCTTTCATTGGCACGATAGGTCGATTCAGTCCATGACCCGCTATCGGCGTAATCATAAAACATCCTCGGCACCCGCCGCTTTGCCAATTTTTGTAAATCTTCGATACAGGCAATCGCTGTCATCACACGCCTCGTCAAATCTAACGGAATCAAACCATGCTTTACAGCATGGCGTAGTGAATCTCAACCAATGCTTCGCGCCATGATAGCCAAGAATAGAGCCCTAGCGATATCGGCGCAGCATCGCACTCATTAAAATCACCGGCACCAGCCCCGACAGAACGATCATCAAAGCTGGCAAAGCGGCCACTTCGAGCATTTCATCCTTGGCAAATTGATAAGTATAAGTTGCCAAAGTATCGAAATTAAATGGCCGCAACAGCAAGGTCATCGGCAATTCTTTCATCACATCGACAAAAACCAGCATCATCCCCGCCAGAAACGAGCTTTTCAGCAAGGGCATAATCACCCGCCGGATCGAATCCATATAGCCTTGTCCCAAGACCCGGCTGGCATTCATCATATTGGCCGGAAGCCGCCTGACACCCGAAATCATCGCGCCATACCCAACCGCCTGAAACCGAACGATATAGGCCAGAAACAAAACGCCAATGCTGGTAATCAAAATGCCCTGAAATTGCGCGCCGAAAACTGCCGCAATTGCGCGATCAAGCTGGCCGGTAAAAATCAATACACCAATCGCCAGAATCGTGCCGGGAAACGCATAACCAGTCGAGGCAAACAACGCCAGTTTTCGGGTTTTCGACCCAGCGCGGAACGTCGCCGTGACGACAATAAAGGCCGATAAAACCATGATCACCACGGCCGCAATCGCCGCGACGATCAGCGTGTTGCCAATAATGCCCTGAATGGCCATAAAATCAGCCAGCAAATCATTGGTGGCGACAAGCCCAAGAAGCACGCCAACAGGAATGAAAAACCCAAATAACAACGGAATGATACAAACCGCCCAACAAGCCATAATCCCTGCCTTGGTTGGCACCAGCATCGCAAGTGGCGTTTGGTTGCGGCTGCTGCTGACATATTGCTGGCGCGATCGGGCATAAAGTTCCAGCCCCAAAAGCGCCACAATAAAGCCAAAACCCACAATCGAAATTTGCGCCGCCGCGACTAGGTTGTTCATCCCCAGCCAAACATTAAAAATGCCCAAAGTGATTGTCTCGATGGCAAAAAACTCAACCGTGCCAAAATCAGACATCACTTCCATCATAACAAGCGCAAGACCGGCCATAATCGCCGGACGCGCCAAAGGCAGGCCAACCTGCCAGAATTGCGACCGGTTATGCACAAGCGCAATTTCAAACAGGCTTGCCGGTGTCAATCGAAAGGCAATCCGCGTCACCATATAGATATAGGGATATAAAACCGACGCCATGACCAAAATGGCACCACCAAGCGAGCGGATTTCAGGAAACCAGTAATCGCGCGGGCTTTGCCAGCCAAACAAATGACGAAGCGCCGATTGAAGTGGGCCAGCATATTCAAAAAACTCGGTATAGCTATAGGCAATGATATAGGCCGGGATCGCCGCAGGCAGCAAAAGCATCCATTCCAAAATGCGGCGACCAGCAAAATCATAACGGTTGATAACCCATGCCGAACTGACGCCAAACCCAATCGCAACAACACCAACACCTGCCATCAAAATCAATGTATTGCTGATATAGCGACCAAGAACCGTATCATAAAGATGCGACCATAGCCCGCCACTATCGCCAAATGCCGCCACAAGAACCGCCAGCACCGGCCCCAGAATCAAACTACAAAGCAGAATGACGCCGACCGACCACCGATCAACCGGCTGGCGCTGTGCGCGGGCAAAATTTGATAGAAAAGTGGCTACCATCCGACGCGGTCAATAATCATCTGCGCCTTGGGTGCCAGCGCTGCCAGCCGTTCAATCGGCAAATTATCCGGCTTGAAACGCCCCCAGCTTGCCAGCTCGCCATTCACCGAAACCGCCGGATTGACCGGATATTCGAAATTGATCTCACCATAAAGATGTTGGGCTTTTTCTTCGGTCAAAAATTCAAGAAAGGCAATGGCCGCCGCTTTGTTTTTCGCATGTTTGGCAACACCACCACCCGAAATATTCATATGATTGCCGCGGTTGGACTGATTGGTAAAAACCAGTCGGATGGCTTGTGCCCATTCTTTTTGATCAGCCTTATCGCCAAATTTCATATTGCCGTAATAATAGCTATTCATGATCGCAACATCGCAAAGCCCCTGAAAAATTGCTTTGGCTTGACTACGATCATTGCCTTGCGGTTTGCGCGCCAGATTGTCAACAACACCGCGTGCCCATGTTTCGGTTGCCGCCTTACCATGCGCCGCAATCATTGATGCCACCAAAGCGCGGTTATAATCATGACTGCCAGCACGGCTGCAGATACGGCCCTTCCATTCCGGTTTGGCCAAATCTTCAAGATCAAGAACATCGCCTTCGGCGACGCGCGTTTTTGAGGTCACCAAAATACGCGCACGCTCTGAAAACCCAAACCAACGGTTATCTTTAGACCGTAGCCGCGAAGGTATATTGGCGCGCAAAATTGACGAATCAACCGGCGCCAACAAATCCAAATCGGCATATTCGGATAGCCGCGCAATATCAACGGTCAAAATCACATCGGCAGGGCTGGCTGGCCCTTCGGCTTTCAAACGCTGCGCCAATCCCTTTGACGAATAGACAACATTGGTTTCAATGCCGGTTTTGGCGGTAAAAGCGTCAAGAAATGGCTGGATTAAAACTTGTTGCCGATGTGAATAGATATTGATCTTTTCAGCTGCAAAGCCAATTGATGCCGACGCCGCAATGGCGGTGAAAACGGCAGCCCCCAGACAGGTGCGTGTCAGTTTTAAATTGGAAAAAGCAAAGCGTGTCATTTTCATATCCTACCGATCCAGAGCGTTTCGTATATAGTAAATAATCATGCTTGACCGCCAATAAATGGCACATCTCATTTATCTATCAGTAAAAGCTTACTTGAGAATGATTATCAAACTCAAAAACTAGCTGCAAGTCTTTTTTGCGAATCATTCTCAAATGCCGATTTCATAATTTTTCGATTGCAAATTAT